>DBCX01000031.1:0-1200 GCA_002293275.1 Cyanobacteria bacterium UBA947
AATTTCGTTTGTAAGATCTATAAATGAGTCTGTAAAGCTGTATATTGTCGCCCCTGTGAAATCTGCTGATCCAAAGGTTATATTTGAGTTTTCAAAATTAATGTTTGAACTCAGGCCGTTTTCAATTTTGTCAATAAGTGTGTAATTCGCCGGCTGACCCAGCGCTGGGTCAGAGCCGAAGTTAGCGACTGCACCTTCGCCAATAAAACTTAAATTTGCGCTTGAAATATCATTTTGCATAAGGGAATTTGCAAAATGGTTCAAAACCCCGCCGTCACCAAGATTTACTTTATAATCCATTAAGTTTGCGGTAACTTCTAAAATACTATTGTAAATATTATTAACTCCGCCAAACATTCCGGCCTCCGGGCTTGTGTTTGCGTCAACAACGGTCTTACCCTCATAGGAGTTGAAAATTCCCGAATACCCGGAACTGTCCCCGTTTATGATTAAATCCCCGCTGCCATACTTGGTTATGGTAGAATTTACATTGCCTTCGATTCCGCCTCCGATAACAACGTCGCCTGCGCTTGCGGTTATGTTCAGTAAGGCTCTTTGATTGTCTGCGTTTGCGCCNNGGTAGATATCGTTCCCAACTCCGCCCGCCGTGTTGTTTTCAAACAAAATATCGCCGTCGGTTGAATTAAGGTTGAGAATTCCGCGGTTATAAATCGCACCGCCGTCAGCCGCAGCCTCATTGTTACGGAAAATCGTGTTTCCGTTGATATTCATTGTTACGAGTAAGTTGTTATAAATCGCACCACCGTTATTTGCCATAATACCGTCAAAAATAACTTCATTGCCCGCAGCACCCGTGATATTAACCTCGGCAGTNNATAAGTATTGTATATAGCACCACCGTTTTGTGCCAAGTTTATGTTATTGGTGTTAAGAAATTGCGTACCTTCATTGATGAAAACTTTAGCGGCGTTTTCGTTGTAAATCGACCCGCCATGTTGAGCCGCGGTGTTGTTGTCAAAAATAGTGTTTGTAATTGTAAGTAAAGTTTCCGCATCACCGTAATTATATATGGCACCGCCGCCGGATCTTGTTGATTTTCCGGTAGAAGCATTGTTTTCAAATCTGACTTTGTTGCCGATTGTGCCGGCAATAGTTGTGTGCGCACCGGTACCTGTGTTATAAATCGCACCGCCGGAACCGTAACTTACATTGAGAGCGGTTGTTGTCGTTGAGTTGTTT
>DBCX01000031.1:1243-14260 GCA_002293275.1 Cyanobacteria bacterium UBA947
ATTGTTTTCAAAAATTGTGTTTTTCCCAATATCAACTTGTGCAATGGCTGAAGCGCCTATTCCAGAAGAATAAATTGCACCGCCAATATTTCCAAGCGCTGAATTATTCAAGAATTCAGTATCGTCTCCAAAATGAACTTTCCCGGCGGCAGCATTATACAAAACCCCGCCGGTTGTGATTACACTGATTCCGTCAAAAACTTGTTTGCCGAGGAATGTCATTTCCGAATTGGCGCCGGAATTGAAGAATAGCCCGCCGTAGTTTGCTGAAACTCCATCCGTTGTACCTTCAAATGTTGTATTTCCGTCGATAGTAATTTTACCGCCGCCATTGTTAGAAATTGTACCGCCAATCTGAGCTGCGGTGTTATTTTTGAAAACAGAATTTTCAATTGTAACAGTGGAACCGCTATTCCAAATAGCTCCTCCTCCGCTGCCGTTGGCGCCGATACTTGCACCCATGCCTGTGGCACGGTTATTTTCAAATAAAACTCCGTCAAAACTTAATTGAGAAGTGGGTGAACTGTTGTAAATCGCCCCACCTTGACCATGCCCGCCGCCGTTTACAACAGAAGTTGTAGAGTTGTTTGTAAATTCCGTACCCGGTTTAAAATCAAAAACAGCATTTGCCGCATTATTGCGAATCGCCCCGCCTTGGGTATATGCCTTGTTGCCGTCAAAAATAACCGCACCGTCAAAATTAAAAACAGTGCCGCTACCTGTGCTATAAATCGCACCGCCTGCACCATTTATAGCTGAATTATTTGAGAAAATCGTACCGTGCGCAAAATTCATGATACCACCGTTTGCGTACACAACCCCGCCGTGAGTTGCGGCGCTTATTCCGTCAAAAACCTGAGCGCCGGTAAAAGTGATTACGGAGTTCGGACCTGAATTGAAAAACAGCCCGCCGTAATTCGCCGAAACCCCGCCGCTTGCACCTTCAAATGTTGTATTTCCGTCTATAATAATTTTACCGCCGCCGACGTTAAAAATTGTTCCGCCATACTGAGCTGCGGTATTATTTTTGAAAACAGAATTTTTAATGTTAATCGTGTTTACACCACTGTTCCAAATCGCACCGCCGCCACTGCCACGGATGTTGGCGTATGTGTTCATGCCTGTTGAACGATTATTTTCAAACAAAACCCCGTCAAAATTCAACTGCGAACCGGTTGCATTGTTGTAAATCGCACCGCCTTGTCCGCTGCCGTCTGCGGTTGAGGTTGAAGTTGTAGAGTTGTTGATAAACTGTGTCCCGGGATTGAAGTTTATGGTAGCATTTGAGGCATTATTCCAAAATGCTCCGCCTTGATTGGTGGCTTTATTGCCGTCAAAAATAACATCAGAAAAATCCAGACGCGTTCCGGCAGCTTCGTTACTAACCGCCCCGCCGTTAGATACAACTGCAGTTGTACCTTTAAGGATTAAATTGCTAAGCGTTGAGTTTTGGCTGCCCAATGTGAAGAAAAATTTGTCATTTGCTGTTGCGCCTAGGTATATTGTCTGCCGGTTAACACCTGCAAAATTAAGAGTTTTATTAATTTTAAACGCAGATGTTGCACCGAAATATACATCATTTGTGATAAGAATATTTTCGCCGCTGATTGCTGCCGCAACTGCAAGCTGAATCGTCGATTGGGAATCCGGAACAACTATCTCCGCGGACGCTTTTGCACCAAATCCTATTATGCTGCACAATAAAGCCATCGCCGTAGTTTTTAAATAATAATTATTTATATATTTTTTGTTCAAAATCAATCCTTTGGATTAATTTTATAAAATCATATTTAGCATTACACAATTTGCCGGTTTTGTCAATTAACCAATTTTCTAAAAAATAGAAATTGGTGTGGATAGGGAGATTACCGCACAATTAGGCGGCGCAAAATCCAAATACGGGTTCTATACGGTTTTGGGCAATCACGACGGCTGGTATAGTGAGGAACGTGTATATTGCAGAGAGGACTTAATGACAGGTAATTCGGAAATATCAAAGGCATTAAGCAGGACAAAACCACCTGTAAGCCTGAAATTATTTTGATTGAGTTCGAGTCAAACTGAAACTTTTGTACATATTATTAATTGTTTGTTGTATAATAGTTCCGGAGGAAAGTATGGATTGGAAATCAATATTAATAGCAACGGCAGCTGTTGGATTATTATTTGGCGGCTTGTTATTTGCCGCACAAAAAGATGCCGCGCAAAGAATTACAGCCCTAACCGGCAAGTCTTATACTCCGCTTCCGACAACTACCTCAATAAAAAATGCCGTTGATTTTCAGCAGATTGAAAACCGCATTGTTACGAAAATTACTGTTAACGGAAAAACGGGGAATTTTATAATTGATGCGAATAATCCTTCAACCGTGATTTACGAAAAATTTGCAAAGAAAAACAAAATTACATCCAAAAATAACGGTATATTTAAAGATAGGAATAATCAGGATATTTCCAAACCGATATGTCATGTTAATTTGAAATTTGCCGACAAAAATATCAACAATGTCCGCGCATTTATTCTTGAAGACAGCACAGACTTTGACGGTATTATCGGGTCAAATGTTTTGCATCATCTGAACTACGAGATTGATTACAGAAACGGGAAAATTATAATTTACGATTGAGGTTGTTATGGATTTACTAAAATTATTCAAAAGTATTAATAAAAAAACAGCGCTGAGTTTTCTCATCGTTTGTGCATATTATTCGTTTTACTTTTTAACCGAATTTGATCCGAATGCGGTTGTTTCTATATTGCAACAGGGCTATTACGGGGCGTTTGCGGGGATATTTGCAATTGCCGTTTTAAAACTTTTGGTAAGTTTTGTATTTGCCGGTTTTTACATTGAATTCATAAAAAATGAAACAGGGGACGCGCAAAATATTTTCCCGTCATTCAAAAACAATATCCTAAACTTTTTCAAAAAAGGTTTGAAAGTAACGTTATTTAATATTTTACTCGGCGCATTTTTGGGTGTATTATTAGGGATTATATTTGCCATATTCCGCACAACCCCGGTAAATATTTCTGTTTTTAATGCTGTTATTGTAACAATAATTTTAATCTTTGCGTTATTTACTGCATTGTTTAACGTATTGTTTGCACAAACCTGCGAAATTAAAAAAACATTTGCGCGCAGTAAAGAAGTTTTGTTAGTATTCAAATACGCTCCAATTGAAATAATCACAACTATCGGATTTGTCGCATTAAGCATCCTCGTTATGTTGGTAATGTTGTATTTTGTTCATTTATTGAGCTGGGTTTATATGTTTTTGTTTGGGGTTTGCATTGCATTTTTGTCGCTTTATAACACGAATTTATGGGCTCAGAGTTGGAGAATTTACCGCAAAAATTATGACATTGAAAAACAGCGTGAAGATTTTTTCAAAAATTGCGATTAATGAGTGTAATATTTTTTGCAGTTTCTAAAATCATTGGCGGCATTTTTCGGGCGCGATACAAACTATTTATAGATTCTCGATCACCTGTAAGCGCAAAATTAATTATTAAAGTATTTTTAATCGGCAAGGAATACACAAGCCCATACCTGTTTTTAAAATAATATACTTCTTGAACTATACGCATACTGTCTTGTTCAAACGTATCCCATTCAATAAATTCCGCCCCGTTGAATTTTGAGTTTTGCGCATAATTAGGCGCTTCAAAAATATCGGAATAATAATCAGAAACCGATACGGAAATTTCAGCTTTGGCAATACATTCATTTTTCCTTAATTCAGAAAGATTAGTAATATCATTTTTCATTTTCAATATAAATAAAATACCGCTTGTTTTTTTGTTGTTGACCTGTATTTGCGCATATTTCGGTATATCAAATGAAACACCGAGTATTCTGTTTTTATAAAAGTTTTTATTATAGTGTGTAAACGGTTTGTCATAATTGATTTTTTGGAATTTCTGCCCTTTATATCCTAAGCCTGTAACTTGAATGTTTTTTATATCTTTTGGAAATAGAAAACCATCCAAAGATAAATAATTTGCTTTTATCAACCCGGGGTTACTCGGATCAACTTCTATCCAAATGTTTTTTATAAAAACTTTTGCCCATGCGTGCGCTTCAAGCGAGTTGGTTTTAATCAAATAACCTCCCGTCACATCGGCAGGGATACCGATTGCTCGTGCAAAAGTAACAAATAAAGCGGCGCGTTCCGAACAATCCCCTTTTCTTGTTTCAAGCGTTTTCAAAACTTCGGTGTTAGAATCATAGGTCCAAGCAATATTTTTATCAATCCATTTCATCAATAAAAAAACTTTTTCCATATCATCTTTAGCATTTTCAGTAATTAAAGCTGCGAGAGTTTTTATTTGGTAATCGTTTTTTGGGAATTGCTCTGTTGCTTTAAGATAATCCTTTGGCTTTATTTTTTCGGGGTTGCCGGACATAGTTTCCGGTTTCAATTTTACGGACATATTGTCTATGATTTGTCTTGGGGATTTTTTAACGGCTTTGATTTGAGCTTCATTTTTGAGGGTTATTTTGAGTTCCAATTCTTCTAAATTATTTTGATTAATCAACCAAAAATTGAGCGGTACATCTCGTTGAATAACTTCTTTTTTAGGTTTACGCTCTTTTTCTGCCGGCGTATTTATATATTGTTTAATTTCCTCAGAAGAATATTGGTCAAATTTATATTCATCAACATTGTATATGCAGTATCTTTTTTCAGGACTTAGCGCTGACTGTTCAGAGGTCAATGAGATATATTCATTAATATCCGAGATATATTCACAACCTTGCGGCAGCTCAAGCATTTTGTGGATTTCTTTATCAACCACATTATTTTCATCCAAAAGATAGGCCGTTATTTTGACCCCGGTGTCTTTTCTTTGTGCAATATAAATTTTGTTTTCATGTTTAGTTTTTTCATCTGCAATTTCAAAGATAAGTTTGTTGTTTTCATCGTACAGCGCAAAAGTATACATCAAAGCGGTTTCAACACCATCCGGAGTGTTTGCATTAATTCTACCGTTATTTTGGAAAACAAAATATTTTTGTTTTTCGTGTTCAAAATTCCAAATTTCTGATACAAGATAACCATCAATCCCATGTTCGCCCGCACTATATTTAGTTTTTTTGTAATCGTTTTTGTTGTTTAGGGATTTTAAAAAAGGGTATTCAGTTTTATTAACACTGATAACAATATCGCCTAAATCCCTTGTGGGAGCAGATTCTTTATTGACCACCAAAAAGCACACACCAATCAAAACGCCCAAAATTGCGCATGAAATTATAATATTTTTTTTCATATACTCCTTACCATCTTTAACCAAAACGCTCCAAGCACAGCATTAGTAATAGCGATTTTTGCCGCACGGACAGCAGGATTTTCCTGCCTTTTTGTCTTCGCGCATTTTTTCTAATGTTTGTTTTTGCTCATCGCTCAGGTAAGATTCAAAGTTAGAGTTGTATTTAACTTTCACTTCGGATTTCTGCTCGTTTAAGGCAGCATTTTTGTCTTTTAATTTTTGGATTTGCGCAGTCTTTTTATCTTCGCTCAAATTGCTTTCTTTAATTTCAAGAATTTTCTTGTTGTTTGCTATGATTTTAGCGTTAATCGGTTTTAAGTTTTGTCCTTCTTCTTTGCGATTTGCATCAGCAAGTTCAACCTGCTGTGGCGACAAGTTCAATGTTTGTTCAAAAATCTTTTTGCACGGACAACGTTTAACCGGCGCCGCATCTTTTGCAAAACCAATATTTGCCATGCAGACCATAATCGCCAAACAAACCAATGTTAATAAACCTTTTTTATACATACCTTCGCTCCTTTTTATGTCCAAAATAATTATACCACGGTGATAAATGAAAAACTATATTTAATAGTTGTTTTAATCTTTCGCCCTGTTTAATACGCTCACAAGCATATTTTTCACAATTTCCATCTCTTGCGGTTTGCTTTCGGCAATTAAAACAGTAAGGGCAAATAACGTGCCGCTGTCAATTATCGCAGAGCCGTTATTGTACAGAATATCGTTTTTATCAGCAAAATACAAAAAGCACGCTGCGCCGATTCGCTTGTTGCCATCCGTAAACGAATGGTTTTTGACAATCAAATACAACAACATCGCGGCTTTTTCTTCTATGCTCGGGTAGCAATCCAGACCGCCCACAGTCTGATAAATTTGAGTGACCGAACTTGAAAAACTGTCATCTTTTGGTACGGCAAAAACGTCACTTGCAAACTCAGGCTTCATATCATTTATGATTTGCAAAAATTCATCGGCGCTTATTTGCACGGCCTCCCGCTCGGTTTTGCCTTTGTTGTCAAGTCGTTTATGGTCGTAATCATCCAAAAGCTGCAACCCGCAGGCAAAATCATTCAATAATGCCGTTAATTCTTTTGCCTGTTCCAATGTTTCAATTTTGTCGCTTAAACTTCTTTCAACAAGCGCGATTGCTGTTTTTAAAGATACTATTTGTTCCTGCTGAGATTTTAGCCGTTGTTCGTTTATGGCGTAGCCTTTTGTGAGGTATTTTCGTAAAACATCAGTTGCCCAAATACGAAATTGTGTAGCTGTTTTGGATTTAATTCGATAACCGACAGATAAAATCATATCCAGGTTATAATAGGTCAAATTTCTGGAAACCTCGCGGGTGCCTTCTTTGCGAACTGTTAAGAAATCCTTAATAGTTCGTTTTTTGTCAAGTTCACCTTCTTCAAAAATATTTGCGATGTGCATGCTAATATTTGGAATCGTAGTTTGAAACAGCGCAGACATCAAATCTTGTGTGAGCCAAATAGTGTCATCGGCAAAATGTGCCTGAACCTCAATTGCACCATCATCGTTTTTATATATTATTAATTGCCCTTTGTCGCTCATCTGACACCTTTCAATCCTTACAATAATTATACAACAAAAAGCAAACTTAGGGTTTATTGTTTTCCCATTCTTCCTTGGTAATGCAGGTTATATGCTGCGTTTTGAATGCGTTTATCAGCGGCCATGGTTTGTTTTCTTCTGTATGATGAAATTTAAACCCGCATTTTTCGCCGACTCTTTTGGATTTTTCGTTGCCATCAAAATATCCGCACCAGAGCGCGGAAATTCCCAAATCCTCAAATGCGTGACGCATAAGTTCTTGCACAGCTTCGGGGATATATCCTTTCCCCCAATACGGAGTCCCAATCCAATAGCCGATTTCCGCCTCGCCGGCGTTAATGTTCAAATTACTTTTGTCGCCAATCAATAAACCAACGCTTCCAATCGCCTTATCGTCGCCCTTGATTGTAACGGCGTAAGTTTCGTTGGCCGATAGGACTTCGCGAATAATTTGCCGGCTGTTTTCAACGCTTGTATGAACCGGCCAACCCGCAGCCGGCCCGACAAGCGGGTCTTTTGCGTATTCGTATAAACTTTGCGCATCCGATTCCTTCCACGGGCGTAAAATTAATCTGGTTGTATTTAACATCTATTCACCTATTGTAAACTGACACTTGTATAGAGATTGAATTGCTGTGGAAACGGGATTACCGAATTGAATTTTCACACTACTTTCTCAAACTACCTAAAAAAAAGCCCAACTGTTTGATACAGAGGGCTTAGGATTTAGAGTATAAGAGTTTATGATTTTAGAACTTCCATTGTAATCCGAATTGCAAAGCAACACCTGTTCTGCCGCCGTTGCGTAAGGTTACCTGTCCCCACGCGATTAAGCGTTCTTTAAAAGTCTTGGTACCGCCAACGCCGTATTCAAAGTATCCGTGGCGCATGCTCACTTTTGGCAAATCAAACGAACCTGCTCTGCCGCTTATCTGGTCATTAATATTGAACATGTACATTGTTGTCAGGTAAACATTCCAGTCGTCGCAGTTTCCGTAAATCAAATTCAGCCCGGGCGCTACGTTTATACCGTTTAACATGCCTGAATTCATGGATAACGCACCGAAATTTGAATGCCAGTTTTGTTTGCCGAAAACGTTGTATGAAATCATAGCGCTTGGCTGCAAAGTCCAGTGGCGGTGCGGGTGGAAGTTGTACGCTGCCTTTGCCGCAGTACCTGCAAACCAATTGCCTGTCCTGTCGGTGGTGTCTGCAACGGACATTTCGTTGGCATAACCGCCTGCATAAGCCATTATTGAACCTATGAAATCATGTTTTGCAAACGTTCCAAGAAAACCTCCCTGACCGCCGTTTTGGTACATGCTTGTGCCGTTAAATGTCTGGTGGCCGCCATTGTAAGCCAGAAACACCGTTGGAATGAACTTCCAGCCGTTACCCAGCTCCATCGGACAAAAATCCGCACCAACAATCTGGCCGTAAAGATTGTTACCAATGTCCAAACCTTGTGTCATCTGGAGTTTTTCAAAGTTCACGTATGTTTTAGCCCACAATCCGCCGTTAAGCTGGTCGAATTGATACGGCGCGAACATACCTGTTCCTACGGCGTATTGGTTTTTTCTGCCTTTGGCAACAGGTTCGTAACTGTCGATGTATACGTGGTCAAATAAGGTATTATTCATCGCAAGCTGTGAGGCGTACATAGCGGCAGTGGAAACTTGCCCTCTGAATACCTGCGGGTTATACCCGTCCATACGGAATCCGTAAACGCCGTTGTTGTACGATTGGATGTTATATATCCCCACAGGCGCTACAATTTGTGATTGAGTAGCTGTGAAAGTAGGCGCTGGCGCATCCGCCAATAGTCTTATACCGCTTGGTTTTTCCCCGTTTCTGATATTATTTGCATAAAACACCGGTATGTCAAATTCATACGCCGACGGCTGGGTGAGGAAATTAAATTCCGATACGTTAATATTCCCGTTGATTTGGTTAAATGTGAATGTATCAGATTGGAAATTTGTGCCGTTAACGTCTACGTTGAAATTTGCCATTCCCTGCGTTGAATCCAAAAGCGGGTTGGTTGAAGACGTAAGATTTCCCAATCCAAAACTGTGATTTGTCAACATCCCGTCTATTGAATTTATCAGCCCGTTGTCAACTATTACATGCGTTTGATCAGAAATGATTGTCTTGCCGCTGATATGTAAAATAGAATCTTTATTAACTGTCAAATCCCCGCCTGTAATTGAAGAATCATTACATAATGTCAGCTCGGAACCGTTTGTAATAAGGGCGTGACCTGCTGTTTGGGTGTAACAGCTCGGACCTTCATTCTTGTAATTATCAACCGTCAAATTTCCGCTGCCGGTTAGGCTTATTCTTCCGTCCCAAACGTCGCCTTCATTTATGGTAACGCTTCCGGCGTTTGAAATATTAAGCGCTGAGCCTTTTGCAAGGTTAACTTGTGCGGCGCCTTGGATTATGTCGTTTGCGTTGTTTAAATCCAGAGTTGCGAAAGTTCTATCCGCGCCGATGTTCAAAGTCCCCATATTCATTGCCAGTGAAGAAGTATTTACCTTTGAAGCCGCATCGGACATCCAGTTGAGCGTGCCGTTGTCGATTGTGCTGGCACCGCCGAAGAACTTACTTGTGCCTAGGTTTGTCGTCGTGCCCCCGGTTTGGGTGAATGTGCCGGTGCACTTAGAACTGTCAGCACCGGGCCGGAAGACAAGCGTACTGCCGGTTTTAGTGACTGTACCTGTGCCGGTGCCTGAAAACCCGCCGTCCATAGATAGTGTATTGCTCTCGCTGCCTTGTATAGTTACTGCACCGTCTGTATAAATATCATTGTTACTGCCTGCGGCTTTGTTGCCTGTAAATGTTATGTTGTCAGCCGATGTGTCAAGTATTAATTTGCCGGCGCTGTAATTATAAATTGCTCCGCCTACCACTGCGGCTGTATTTCCGGTAAATGTACCGCCCTTTATATCCATAGAGATGAAGTTGGAAATTGCTCCGCCTTCTATGTTGGACGTATTACCTGTAAAAAAGCCTTTTGTTATATCCATAGTACCAAAGTTGGCAATTGCTCCGCCTGCTTCAGTACTTGTGTTTCCCGTGAAATTGCTGTTGGCTACACTTGCAGTGCCACCATTATTGTAAATAGCGCCGCCTTGTTTAGCTGTATTACCGGACTCTGAAGATCCAAAATTGGCACCGTTTACAGTCAATTTACCGCTGTTTTGGTTAAAAATCGCTCCGCCAAATTGTGTAGCTGAATTACCCGTAAAAGAAAGGCTGTTGTTGATATTCAAATCACCATTATTATAAATAGCGCCGCCTTCATTACCGGCTGAATTGTCTGTAAATGAGGCGTTGACCATGTCTAAAGTGCCGCTGTTGTGATAAATCGCACCGCCGCCGCCTGTTGCTTTGTTGTTTTTGAAAATCACATTGGAGACATTCGCATTTGCAGCGCTATTATTCATACTCAGCGCAGCTCCGTTTGAGCCCGATGTGTCTTGTATAGTGAGATTGCGCAGTTTGAAATCAGTAGCATTTGTCATATTAAACATTGATTTTGTACCGCCGCCGGTGATAATTGAGTGTGTTGGATCGCCGTCATATCCGGTGACCGCAAAATTACCCGCTGCCATCTGGTCAAGCGATTTTTCTATTTCATAGGTTTCCCCTTGAGTAAAGAATGAGAAGTTAAACCCGCGTTCACCGTTATAGATGTTCATATTATTTAATGATTTGTTTGATGATTCCGTATGGGCTTTAAAGGTGAGTCCGGTTCCGCCGGCGTTTACGCTCGCATCGTATTCATACGCAGTAGTTGCAAGTTTACCTGTGCTGTCTGCTTTAAATTTCGCGCCTGTCAAAACATCGTCGACTACAATGTCTGTCAGCCCGTTATCCTTATCATCGAGAAGCCTCATTGTTCCAATTGAGAATTCAATATTGCCCACCGGATTGTTAATAACAAGTCTGTCTGAAGCTATAAGTCCTCCGGGATTTGCCGGGTTAGCGCTTACATCAAAGGATAATTTAGTGTTTGTTGATGCCATATTGTCAAATGTAGTCGTGTTTATTGTGTTATCCTTAGTCATATCAAGGTTGTCATTGTTGAATACATACGTAGTTTTACCGGTGTAATCCGTCGAACCCAGACCGACATTTGCGTTATTTATCGTTAGTGTATTTGCTTGTCCGTTGTCGACTTTGCTGTTAAGGTTATATTTCATCATGTCGGTCACGTCCGGTGCTCTGTCGAATGTCGCAACCGCACCTGTTCCGCTGAACACGAAATGAGTGTTGTCAATATCTGTTGGCTGGATGGATTTGCCGTAATGGTTTAAAATCCCCGCGTTGCCAAGCGTTACACCATAGTTGATTGTATCGGCGGTGACATTTAAAATACTGTTTGAAACCCTGTTGTTCGCAATTCCGCCGCCAAACATGGAGGCTCCGTATTCTATTGTTGTTGTGCCGCCGGTTTGGTTAAATACGCCTGTATAACCCGAGTTTATCGCCCCGCTTTTAGAAACAAGCAGCCCGCCGGTTTTGTTTATCGTGCCGCCGCCGCTAAATCCGCCGTCCATAGATAGTGTATGACTCGCATCACCCCTTATAACAACCATGTTGCTTGTTTGAATATCACTATTTCTGCCCGCAGCCTTGTTACCGCTGAATGTCATATCAGCACCTGTTGTATCGAGGTTTAGAGTACCGTTGTTATAAATCGCGCCGCCGGAGCTATTGACTGTATTCCCCGCAAAACTACCGCCAACTACGGTTGTAGTGGCACCACTATCGTTAAAAACCGCTCCGCCGCCGCCGTAGCCTGTTGCAGTGTTACTTGTGAAAGCGGTGTTGTTAATATTTAAAACGCTCTTGTTGCGAATTGCACCGCCGTTGTTGCCTGTGCTTCCTTTGATAGTGCTGTTGTTTACGGTTGCAGTACCGGCATTATTGTAAATCGCTCCTCCGTCGCTGCTGTTTATGTTGCCGGTGGCCGTATTTGTATCAAAAGTACTGTTATTAACGGTTAAAGCGCCTTCATTATAAATCGCGCCGCCGTTACTGCTGCCGCTGCCGGTAACTTTATTGTTTGTAAAAGTGGCATTGCCGACAGTTACATTCCTGCCGCGGGCGTTATAAATCGCGCCGCCGCTGCTTGCGGCTGTGTTGCCCGTGTATGTGCCACCGTTATTGGCAGTATAAGTACCGTTATTATAAATAGCTCCGCCGTTTGCCGCAGCTGTGTTGTTTGTGAAGGCAGAATTACCGTCGACTGTTACGGTGCCGTAATTATAAATCCCGCCGCCCTGCGCTGCTGATGTGTTACTTGCAAATGAAGTGCCGCCGTCAATGTTTATAGTAGCCGCGTTATAAATCGCGCCGCCGCCCAAACCCGTTGCAGTGGCTTTGTTACCTGTAAACGAACCGCCGGTTATTTTTATGGTTCCGCCGCCGTTATAAATCCCGCCGCCGGATGTTGCGCTGTTACCGTTATCAGCGGAGGTCCCGAAATTAACGCCGGTTAAAGTTACCTGATTGGCGCCGGAGCTGTTATTAATCGCCCCGCCGCTGCCTGCGGCTGTGTTTCCTGTAAACGAAGAATTGCCGCCAATATTGTTAATGGATAAATTACCGCTGTTATTAATCGCGCCGCCGTTGATTAAGGCAAAATTATTGCTAAAAGTAGTGCCGGCAGTTACATTTAGAGTACCGACGTTATTAATCGCCCCGGCGTTATTGTAATACGGAGAGCCGCCGCTGTCGGCTCTGTTATTTGCAAACGAGCCGCCGCTTACGTTTATGGTACCTGCGGCATTAGAAATCGCACCGGCAAGAGCGTAAGCTCTGTTTCCCGTAATAGCGGTATTGGTTATATTTATAGTACCCCCGCTGTTAAAAATTGCACCGCCGTCGCGTGAGGTTGCGCTGTTGGTAATTGAGGAGTTAGTGATGTTCAAGTTAGGACCGCCGCCTGCATAAGGGTCGCCGTTACTAATCATACCGCCCCAATAGCCGTTACCGCCTGTTAATACAATATTATTTAAGGAATTAGTTATTGCCGTGCCGCCGGCGAAAGTCATCTGACTGCCGGTAAGCGTGGCACCTGCGCCTGCACCTGTTATTGAAACAGCTTTACTAAAATAACCGCCGCCGGCTTGGGTGCCGCTGACATCAATTGTATAGGCAGG
>DBCX01000017.1:0-337 GCA_002293275.1 Cyanobacteria bacterium UBA947
AACCAATCCGTTAACCCGGACGAGGTCGTTGCGGTCGGTGCAGCTATCCAGGCCGGCGTACTCGCTGGCGAAGTCAAGGACATCGTCTTGCTTGACGTAACCCCGCTGACCCTCGGTATTGAAACCCTCGGCGGCGTTATGACACCGCTTGTCCCGCGCAACACAACCATACCTGTTTCAAAATCGCAGGTGTTCTCCACAGCCGAAAATAACCAAAACGCCGTGGATATCCACATCCTGCAAGGGGAGCGCCCAATGTCAACTGATAACAAGTCGCTGGGTATGTTCCGGCTTGACGGTATCCCGCCTGCAATGCGCGGTATGCCGCAAATCGAGG
>DBCX01000017.1:357-1858 GCA_002293275.1 Cyanobacteria bacterium UBA947
AAAAATCACCATCACAAACTCGTCAAATCTGTCTGACGACGATATTGACAAAATGGTTAAAGAGGCCGAGGCCAACTCCGCAGACGATAAAAAGAAAAAAGAAGAAGCGGAAACCAAAAATAACGCATCAAGCCTAATCACCTCTGCCGAACGCATCGTCAAAGACTTTGAAGGCAAAATTGACCCTGCCGACCAGTCAAAACTCGACGAGCAAAAAGATGCGCTGCAAAAAGCCATTGACGAAAACAAGCCCGCCGACGAGATTAAACAGATGTCCGACGAGCTTCAGCAGACAATGTTTGCCATCTCCCAAAAGGCGTATGAATCAGGGGCTGCGCCGGAAGGCGGCTCCGAGGGCGACGCGACAGGTGAAGGCGGCGGTGAATCTCCGTCCAACGACGACGACGTCATTGATGCCGAATACACAAAGGAATAAAAAGGGAAGCTCCCGTTTGGGAGCTTTTTATTTTCTTTCAAACTTTAAATCGTAGCCGAGGATTTCTGCGATGTAATACGCATCTTGCAGCGATATCTTGTTGCGTACAAATTTACTCCTAAATCCGCCATCGGTATATTTTACGCCTGTTTTCTCCGACAACAAAGCGTTCAACTGCTTTATTGTCATAGCGTTCAGTGTTAATAACGATTTTATATAATTACTTGCATTTTCCATATTATTATTTTAACCCACTTGACAAAAATGTGGAACTGATTTATTATATGTGTTATTATTGTGCGAATGTGTAATAATGACACGATAAATAAAATAGGAGGAACTATGAAAGAAGAAGTACAAGAACTGAGAACGCTGTTTAAAATATTCACTCAGGCGCTGCAAACATGTGATGAGGACAATAGCGGGATTATACACCTGTCTGTGCTGGTCGATTTGATGGATAAGCAGCTTCACAAACTGCTTGACTTTTAAAACCCTTCGTAATATAATATGAGAAGAAAAGAACAGGTCCGCCTGTTCTTTTTCTTTGAGGGCAGCAATGGATATCAACCGGCACGAAGTATTAGAACAAATCACACCAGTAATCGAAAATACCGCGATGCGCTTTGGCTTGGTCCCGATTGAAATTGAGTTCATCAAAGAAAACCACCGCTGGTTTCTGCGAATATTCCTGTATTCACGCGACCACGACATCACACTCGATGACTGCGAAAACGTCACCCGCAGCCTTGGCGACCTGCTTGACGAACTGATTCCCGTCAAGTACCACCTTGAAGTCTCATCACCCGGGCTTGAACGTAAACTCAAATCCGAAAAAGAGTTCATTATATTCAAAAACCGCCGCGTCAGCCTTAAACTCAAAGAACCGCTCCCGGGCGAAACAGAAAAAATATTCAAGGGCGAAATCATCGACTATGACACCAACGAGGGCCTCACATTCTTCCGGTTTGACGACGCACAAGAGCTCCTCATCCTAAAATCAAATATTCACAACGCAAAATTATATATAGATTAGCAAGGACCGCGCATCAAGTGCGCGGTGAC
>DBCX01000017.1:1882-8378 GCA_002293275.1 Cyanobacteria bacterium UBA947
GAACGCGGGATTTCAAAAGAAATCCTTATAAACTCGCTGTGCGACGCGATGGTCGGCGCCTACAAAAAACAAATGCGGCTGCCGCGCGAGATGGAAAATATTGAAGCCATCCTTGACGAATCAACCGGTGAAATCGGCGTGTTTATGACAAAACTTGTTGTCAAAAAAATTACCATTGACGAAGAAAATGAACTGCTTGCACCCGAGTTCCAAGAGCAGCAGCAAATTACACTCAAAGACGCGCAGGAAATTGCAGATGATGTTGAAATCGGCGATGAAATTAAAATTGAGGTCACACCCGACCAGTTCGGCCGGATAGCCGCGCAAGCCGCAAAGCAGGTCATCACCCAGCGTATCCGCGAGGCAGAGCGCAACATGGTGCTGCAAGAGTTTATCGACAAAAAAGGCACCCTCACAACAGGTATCATCCAGCGCGTTGAAAACCGCAACGTTATCGTTAACATCGGCAAAACCGACGCGATTATGCCGCAAAAAGAGCAAATCCCAGGCGAGTTCTACAAACCCGGCAACAGAATCCGCGTTTTTGTGCTCAACGTTAAAGAAACCACACGCTTGCCGCAGGTTATTGTTTCTCACGGCCACGCCGAAATCGTTCGCGAGCTGTTTGAACTTGAGGTGCCGGAAATTGAGGACGGAATCGTTGAGATTAAATCAATCTCGCGCGAAGCCGGCTACCGGACAAAAATCGCCGTCTGCTCAAACGACCCTGAAGTTGATTCCGTCGGCGCCTGCATCGGCCCGCGCGGCAGCCGTATCCAAACAATCGTTGCCGAGCTGAAAAACGAAAAAATTGACATCGTGCGCTACTCCGACGACCCTGTTGAGTACATCGTTAACGCGCTATCACCGGCACGTGTTGTATCGGTTGATATCCTCGCTGACGACGAATACTCGCGCGAAGCTATGGTTGTCGTACCTGATGACCAGTTGAGCCTGGCTATCGGCCGCGAAGGTCAGAATGTCCGGCTTGCACATAAACTAACAGGCTGGAAAATTGATATCAAGAGCGTTTCGCAAATGGAAAAGGCCGAAGCCGCAGCCATTGAACAGGCAGGGGTAAATGAGGATTTTGAACCCGAATCTGACGTTCAAGATGAGGTCGTTGTAACCGACGAATCCGCCGTTCAAGACGAAACTGCTGAAGACACCCTACCCGAATAGGCAATTTTCTGAGCCAAAATGTTTTTAAATATGTATGCAGGTTCAAAGTGTAGCTAGTTATTATCCATCGTTTACAGGCGGGGCAAAAGTCTTGACGGATTTGATTGAACACCCGCCCATACGAGATGTCAAGGCCGTGGCCGAAAAAGCGTCAGATGCGATGTCGTATCTGGAATTTATCCTGAAAAAACATTTTGGCACATTTTTGGCCAATGACCACAACCCGAGCCGCCCCATTGAAAATATGGTCTTTCGCGTCAAAACAGACCGATCAATGCTTGAAAAACTTGCCTGCCGCAATATCACGCAAAAATCCGAAATCGGGAGCCTGGGCGATCTTGTCGGGGCAAGAATTGTGCTCAAAGACGCCAAGAGCTGCGACGGTATTGTTGACAAGTTTGCTGAAATGGCCCGCCGCGGCTATCTGAAAATCACAGAATTAGAAAACTATTCACCAACACTACAATACGGCTACGCATCACAAAAGGCGTTGTCAAAGCTTGCCGCCGATTGCAAACTTACAGAACCGTTCAACAAAACGAACCCGAGCGGCTACACCGCAATACACCTAAGTGTGCAGCTGCCGGACAATATTGTTGGCGAAATCCAAATCATAGGTCAGGATGTGGCAAAATTCAAAGAAGAGGTTGATGATTTATTGTATAAGTTTCAATGCAACAAACTCCCGCAAAAATACAAGCCTCTCGGAGACGTTTTAACCAATCATGGCATGCGCCCCGGCGAAGATCTCCCGACAAATTACAAATCCTACATCAAGAGTCAATACGCTGCCTTGCGGCAAAACGAGCTCAGCGGCGGCAAAAAAGCCCGCACGTTACTTCCCGCGCCGGTTTCCGTCCCAAAAGAGCTTGCTTTTAACAATCTTGCAAAAATCAAAGACCAATGCGATACCATCTCCTCAAACGCAGGCCTGGAAATATCCAGACGCTTGTTCGCGTAGATGTTTGTTGTATAATAGAAATCATGTTGGATAAGTCATTTTTATTTGATTTTTTTAAGAACACCTATGGGTATGTCAACAAAACCCAAATACTGCCGCCCTTGCGCTACATCTTTGACATAACCTACAAGTGCAACCTGCGCTGCCCGTATTGCTACGTGTGCGATCATACATCAACAAACGAGCTGACCACGCAAGAGCTGCTATCTGTCATAGACCAGCTCCACCCGCTGGCGATCGTCACCCTGCTCGGCGGCGAACCGCTCTTGCGTCCCGATTTTCTAGAAATCTACGAAGCTATGGCAAAAAAAATATTCTCAAAAGTCAACGTCATCTCAAACGGCGCGCTCCTGACCGAAAAAATTGCTGACAGCTTTATCAAGCACAAACTGCTGCTGCTGTCGGTTTCGCTCGATGGCTGGAGAGAAAACCACGATTCCAACCGTTGCAAAGAAGGGCTTTTTGACACCGTCACCGGCAACCTTGAGATGCTGACATCCAAAAGAAATCACCCGCCCGTTGAAATTAAATCCATAATCCTTGAAAATAATCTTGACGACCTGCCGAAATTATACAAATACTGTATCCAAAATAATTTTGATTTTTTCACACTAATATTTAAAAGAAGCTGCATGCTGCGCCAGAACGCGTCGCTGTGCGAGAGCCTCTCACCGGAGTTTCACGAGCAATATCCGCTTGAATTGTATTTTGACATGGAGCATTTTAAAGAAGTCCACAAAGAGCTCATATCGCTTTCAAAAGGTGCAAAAACATTGCTGCGCTGGGCGCCAAAATTCAAGCCCCAAGGTGATATCCGCCACATAGAACACATTTTTGCCAACGGCGACGTACCTGTCACCGAACTCTACCGCCCGTGCCTGTTCCCGTTCTCAAATGTCTTCATCAACCCGCAAGGCGATGTCTACCCATGCCTGTCAGTTAAAATGGGCAGCGTAAAAGAAGATAAATTGAACGATATTTTTAACAACAGCGGCTACAAAAACTTCAGAAATCAGCTCAAAAACGCCAAACTGTTCAACTCCTGCCAAATGTGCTGCGAGCTTGTCCCAAAAAACTTGTAATAGCGCCTGCTTTGTGTTATTAAATATAAATATGCGCAGACTTTTGAATGTTCCGGTTATATACAATATTTATCAGCGGCTGGTTGTTAAAAATTCTTTCCGAAAATATTACGCAAAAGATATTTTGAACGCACAAGAAAATGCCGCTTTCCTTGATATTGGCTGCGGTACGGGTAATATGGTTCCTTTCTTGCCCAAAAACATTGACTACACCGGGCTGGATTTGTCACCGGCTTATATCAATCACGCAAAAAAACGTTTCCCTCAGCACAAGTTTTTTGCGGCAAATGTCAACGATATAACACTTGAAAAAAATAAATACGATATCGCGATATCCAACGGTGTGATTATGAGCCTGAGTGATTCCGATGCGGGATGCCTGTTCCAACTCGCCGCAGACTCGCTCAAACCCGGCGGCATCCTCGCTGTCTATGACGGGCACTACAACGATACCCTTACCTTGGGGCAAAAATTCTTTGTCCAACGCGAACGCGGGCAAAATATCCGAACCCATGAACAATACCGCCTGCTTGCCTCAAAGTATTTCAAAAACGTCACCGTAATCTTAAAGGACGACGCCTTCAACATCCCCTACCCAATGATAATTATGAGGTGCGTAAAATGAAACTTGAAAAATACAGCCGGGTTTCGCTTGTCTGTTTTGTGATTTTTTATGCGGTTTTTGTCATCACGGCAACACTTGTGTCGCGCGGAATATTTTTTGACGGCGCTAATAATTTTCTCAATATTCTGGACTACCCGGGCCCTGATTTTTTTGTTTACTTTCACGATTCCATGCGGCACCGCGACGCGTTTAACGTACTTAATGCATTGTTCATAAACCCCGCTCTGTGGATTGGTGTCACCGACAAGCAGCTTTTGGCGCAGCTTTTTTCGCTGCCGCTGTTTCTTTTCCCGGGGCTGGTGATATTGTGGCAATACTACGTTTCAAAAAAACACGACAAATACAATCTGTTTGCAATAAACCTTATCGCCCTGACATTCTTTGTCATCCCAAACACCTTGTGGGCGATATCCGAGATAAATCTGGTTATGCCGATTTATCTGCTATATTTGACGTTTTTTGTATCAAACAAAAACTACGACAAATTTGATATACTAACCATGGCAGCGCTGTCATGGTTTTTCTTCGGCTCGCACGAGAATATAATTTTTTTAGGGCCCATGCTTTTTGTGGCCGCTTTTTTGTATGCACGAAAATATCCGGGCTCCGCAAACAACAAATACCGGTATTTTTTTGGGGCGCTCAACCTTGCCGCCGCAGCCGTGACGGTTTATTTTATAATGTCATCACCCGAGCAAGGCTACCGCTACAACGACTTTATCAACGCAATTGATATATGCTACCATTTTGCTTGGAAGTGTATCTACAAAATTACCATTATCGGTCTTGTGTTACTTGCGGTAGTTTTTGCTTCTAAACCAATGCTGCGCGTGAAATATTTTATTGCATGTGTTTGCTGGTTTTTTGCCATCGGCACTTTTATATTTATTAATTTTGAAAGTTACACGCTGCCCGGGGTAGAGATACATTTTAAAATGGCGCTGTATATGATTTGCGTTGTAATGTTTGTGTGTGCGCTGGTGACGGATTATTTGGGCATCAAACCCGGCAAAGACAAATACAACCAAATAATCTGCCTGTGCTGCGTTGTAGGTATCCTTCATCTGTGCTGGCAGGTGTTCCAATCCCACCAGTTTTCTTTGATGGTTGCGGATTTGAAAGCAACATTAAAAAATTCCAAAACCCCGTTTGTTTATCTGGATCCTTACAACACAATCAGAAAAGAAAAAAAATACAGAGACTATTTAAACTGCTACGCAACAACAAAAACATCCGTTGCGGTTTATCCGGATTACAGGGTGCGCGCAGTTATGCTGCCGGCTCTGAACTCGCCCATTCATTGCGCACCTCCCGGTTTGAAAATCAAAGACAACTGGACTCTTCACAATTTTAGACCGCTGGACATGCAAGATGTCAGACTCTATTTGGCCAACAAATACTGGGACATAACAGACATCTACCACGCAACCTTGAACAAAAAGGACTAACCCTTATTATAAACATTTGACCGCCAATATGAGTTTTAACGGCTGTTAAGTTTTGTAACGAAACCGCCCATGCCTGAAATCGGGCTGTTTTTATTTTTTTTATATTCTTAGATACACGAGGGAAAAGGATATATTTGCTATGTTTAAACAACGTGAGTTGAAAGCTCGGCGTATGGAAAAATTAACAACGAGAGAATTACAGGTACTGGAACTTATTGCGTTGGGGCACTCCGACGGCGAAATCGCGCAGAAAATACAAATTTCATACTGCACCGTCAGAAGCCACATTGACCGGGCGGTTGGCAAACTACAGGCGCAAAACCGGACAAATGCGGTCGTGATATGCTTTTTGAGCAACCCCATATTTTACAAAAATTTGGAGTCAAAAATGTAGCACCGGTACTTTCACAAAATATTTTTTCGTGTTATAAATAAATGTATGACACGCGATTTGAAGATAGGTATTTTGGTTGGCAGTTTGCGGCGCGAGTCGTTCAGCAGAAAAATTGCTCTGGCCGTTGCACCGATGCTCGGCGCAAAACTTATTGATATAAGCAATCTTGATATGTACAACGAGGATTTGGATGAGAACCCGCCGCAGGCGTGGGTTGATTTTCGCAAAGAGGTCAAATCCCTTGACGCACTGCTGTTTGTAACACCCGAGTACAACCGCTCGCTCCCTGCCGTTTTGAAAAACGCGCTGGATGTGGGCTCAAGACCGTACGGGCAAAGCGTCTGGCAGGGCAAACCCGGCGCTGTCATCAGCGTATCACCGGGCGGTTTGGGTGCGTTCGGCGCAAACCACGCGCTGCGTCAGGCAGTCGTGTTTTTGGATATCCCGATGATGCAGCAGCCGGAAGCCTACATCAGTAACGTTGCAAATATTTTAGACACTGACGGCAAAATCACAAACGAAAACACGCAAAAATTTCTTGAAGACTACGCCCGCGCATTTGTTCAGTTTGCGTTGAAATTTAAATAGTNNGCGATGATTTTCATCTCGGAGTATTTTAAAGTATTATTATGTAATTTTGCTGAAAAATTTGCAAGGGTATATTTTTTATTCAAACGAATCCCAAGCTGTCTGGCAAGTTCAGTCATTGTCATTCGCTTTTTTGCAAGCAAAATTTTCACTTCATCAACAATATTCATTCAATTATTATACTAAATAATATAAAACTTGACTTTTATTCAAATA
>DBCX01000037.1:0-50199 GCA_002293275.1 Cyanobacteria bacterium UBA947
AAGGAGGGAAAATGCTAATATACGACCAAGTTGAACAAATCGAAATATCGACCGCCACCATTGAGGATCTTGCCAATATGCTTTATGAGTTGACGATGAGCTGCGATGATAACGGAAAAATAGCCTCCTGCACCCACACCATTCTGCACTATATTTTGAAAGAAGTTAAAAAGATTAAATCGGTTGACTTTTCAATTTTCCCCATTAAATCTACATCAGAAATATGATTTTTTGCCACAAAAAAAGTGTAGAATGTAGATAGAGGTATAAATAGATGAAAGTTATCGGCGGTATCCGCTACACAGAACGCGGTGTCACAACATCATTAAGAGCAATGCACGTGCAAAGCGAGATTATGGCGATGCGCAACGAAAACGTTACCGGTTTTGACAAAGTCGGCTACCAGCGCAAAGATCCAATCGTCTCATCCATGACCGAATGGATTGGTATCCACGGCATCTCCCAAACAGTTGATGATAAGGTCGGCCGTATCGCGATTTCCAACAACCCGCTTGACTGCGCGCTCGCAAACAAAGGCTATTTTATCATCCAAAAACCCGACGGCATTGAGCTTACGCGCGACGGCCGGTTTAAATACGATAAACAAGGCAACCTTTTGAACACCGTTGACAACCCCGTCTTGTCAGATGTCGGCACCCAAATAAAACTCCCAATCGTTCCGCGCACACCCGAGGAAGTCAAAATTGATGCGCTCGGCAATGTGGCTGTCTACGACCCTAAATCAAACAAAATGGTTTTTGCAGGCCGTATCGGTGTCGCCGACTCAGAAGGCGCACTCGTTCTGGACCCGCAGGTAAAACAAGGCTACAACGAGTTCTCCAATGTCTCCATGCAAGAAGAATTCCTCACAATGCTCCCTACAATCAGAAACTTTGAGGCCAACAGACAAATTTTTATGATACAAAACCAAAACCTGCAAAAAGTTATCAGCCAGCTCGGCCAGACACAGTGATAAAGAAAGGTAGTAAAACATGTACAGCTTTCAGGCAGTAGTTAGAAAATGTACCAACAACACAATAAACCAGTTTGAACGGCTGGGTTACGTCGGCAACGCGATGGCGAACCTTAATACCACCGGTTACAAAGCAGAACGGTTTGAACAGCTGCTTGATACCGACGGATATCTTAAAGGTGCCGTGCGCACAGATATGTCGCAAGGCTCGCTGCGGATTACAAAAAGCCCGTACGATGTCGCAATCAACGGTCAAGGCTACATTCCGGTCGTATCACCAACAGGTGAGGTCGCCTACACACGCGACGGTGCGTTCAAGCAAGGTAAAGACGGTTATCTTTTGACAAACGACGATTGGATGGTAGGCGACGGGATTAAACTCCCGACAAACTGCCACAAATTCGTCATCAAACCAAACGGCGAGGTCGTTGTCTACGACGATGCCGGTACAAATGTCTGCCGCAAAGTGGGCACCGTGCCGATTGTTCAATTTGATTGCCCGGAAGAACTTGTGCAATCGGGCATGAACAAAATGAAACCAACCGAAGAATCCGGCGAGCCAAAACTTGTTAAAAACCACGATATGCTCTGCCAGCACAATATTGAAACGTCCAACACAAGCGTTTACGGCGGGGTTAACGAGATGCTCCGGCTCAACGCGTCAATGATTGCCAGCATGAGGATGATTAAGGTTGTAGATGATATGTACAACAAAGCGATTAATATTAGAGAGGGTTGATGAATGTTCACACCGATGAATACAATGGGTAAAGTAAATGTAATGCTTGATTTAATCACGCAGCGGACACGCGCACTGGGTTCAAACGTGGCAAACGTTGATACACCTGGGTACGTGCGGCGTGATATTGATTTTGGCGAGTATTTAAGCTCAATGAATTCACCGCTGGAGACCAAACTGTCCGATGCGCTCGGGCCGTCCGGCATCATTGAACAGCAAAGCTACGAGGAGATTGATCCGGCAAACGAGCTGCTGCTGCTCAACCAAAACGCAACGTACTACACGGTTGCAACAAGAAGAATGTCAAATATTATCACCGCAATGAAAACGGTGATTAACGTAGGTAAATAACCAGGCCGGGCTCGCAGTGGGCGCGCAAAATCAGAGAGGTAGCAAAAATGTCATTAGTAGAAGCAGGAAAAATTGGTAGAAACGCACTGACCGCACACGCTTTGCGGCTTGACATCCACGCAAAGAACATCGCGAACGTAGATACACCGAATTACGTGCGGCGGATACCGATTTTAAACGCGGCGGAGGATATTTCGTTCCACGGGCTTTTAAACACAATGAAGACGGATGTTTTTGGGGTCGGAACATTGCCGTATACGCAAGGCGGGGTTGTGTTTGGCGGGTGCGCGGAGGATCCGACACTTGGTGATAAAATTTACCGGCCGGGGCATCCGGATGCGGACGCGAACGGGTATATCCGCGCGTCAAACGTGAATGCGATGGTTGATATGGCCGATGCAATCCTTGCACAGCGCGCTTATGAGGCCAACCTTGCGCTGGTCGGGATTACGCGCTCAATGACGCAAAAGGCGACAGAAATCGGCAGATAGGGATAAATAAAAAGAAATAAAGACCGCGCAGCCGGTGCGCGGTGACATGTAGAATTAGGATTTAGATTCTTCTTCCGGGTCGGGCATAAAAACCCAGTCAAGTTTTTCCAGCAGGACATTCAGGCGTTTTGTTTGATTTTTGGTTTGTTTTATCAGGTTTCTAACCATCTCGCGTGCGTTACTCAGGTCTTTATTCAGCGCGTCTGTCAAGTCGTACATAATTCTCCTTTCTAAATGGAACATGTGGTGCTCCGTTATGTTTCAATAAGTATGCGAAAATAATAACTATGAACACAAGATTAAGAATGCGATTGCAGCTTACAAAAAATCTTATTGAATTAATGATAGCAGATTTTGACAGAGCCCCGGCCAAAGGGTTAAAAAAATGCCTGCGCCTGCTTGCAAAAGAACTTGATGAAATTATTAAAATTAACTCATAATCTTATTCTTCTCATCAACCAGAACGACTGTCGGGGTGTGGGTTTCATCCGGGGTCAGATGCGCGTAGGCAACAATGATGACCTTATCACCGATGTGTGCCTTTCTTGCCGCCGCACCGTTTATACAAATTTCGCCGCTGCCGCGCTTACCTTTAATAACATAGGTCTGGAACCGCTCGCCGTTGTTGACGTTTAGCACATCAACCTTTTGCCACTCTTTGAGCTTTGCCGCGTCAATAAGCTCCTCGTCAATCGTAATCGACCCGGAATAGTTTAAATTTGCGTCTGTCACAGTCGCGCGGTGGATTTTTGAATACATAAATTCCATTAACATTTCTTTATTATATAACAAAAATATGGCAATTTATATATTTATGGAGTTTAATAAAGTTATGAAGATTTGTTTTACATCAGCAAAGCTCACCGCCCTGACGCGAAACNNCGCAAACCCGGATGAAGACCGCTACCTAGGCGAGGTACCAAAAGAATGGGGTGATGAAGAAAAAGTCCGGGAGATTTTTTCAGAATTTGCGCGGCAGACCTATTCTCACAGAAACAACATTGGTCCAAAACGTGAGGCGCAGGATGAATTCAGCAAGAATTTGAGCAGTGTAATCGGAAAACCTGTTGATATTGAATATTTGCACTACGGCCGTTACGGCAAGGCGTTCAAGTTCACCGTGGACGGAAAGGACGAGTATGTTTTAAAGGTTTTTCACACTCCTATTGAGGAAGAGAAGTATCAAGGTCACGGCAAAGGCGCCGAGGTTTTGAACGCTGTGTTTGCTCAAACGCACGGACCGCACGATTTTGTTGATTTTTATTTCGGTCAATTTGCACGCGAAGAGGACCCGGACGGTTTTATGGTGACAAAATTTTTGAAAAGCGATGATACGCAGCCGCTTGACCACATTTTCAATCTGACCCGGCCCGTGCGCACAAACGATAGTGCCCAAGCCAACGTAATAGAAGGCAAAGTCATTGACTACGGCGGGATGTTTGTCGCAGAACAGATGCTCAACGAAGAAGTCAGGCAAAAAGCCGAGCAAATCGCCGAACAATTGGTTGAGGTGTTGGACGGCAAGCGTTCATGCATTGATAAAATCGACGACAGTAAGGAGTTTCAAACAGCCTTAAAATATTTGAAAGCGCAGAATTCGTTTAATATCTGTAGGTATAACGAAAAAATCAAAGAGGCTTTTTATTGAACAATATGATATACTGATGTCATGATAAGAATTATTGCTGCTTTAATGTTAATGGTTTTTTGCCTGCCTGCGGCCGCGCAAACGCTCCAAGGCGGGGTCGGCATTGACGCCGCGATTGAAACAGACCTGTTCACCGNNAAAAGATACTATTATTATGACTGTATCACAGGTGCTGGATTCCACGTTGAGCTTTGAAGGGGACGAGTTTTTTGCGGAAGTCACCTCTGATGTTGGCGACAACGGAAACGTGATTATCCCAAAGGGCACGGTTGCGCACGGGCGTATTGTGCAAAAAAGCGATGCCAAGAGTCTCGGGCGGCCCGGGTGGATTGAGCTGGATTTTGATTATTTGATGACGCCTGACGGGCGTGAGATTCCAATTGAAGGCAGGATGAGCACCAAACTGCACCCTGTTGCGCAAACCGGCAAAATCATCGCGGAGAACGCCGGAATGACTGCGGTTGGCGGTGTTGCGGGCGGATTTTTGGCGTTGAATTGGCTCGGGTTGGAGGCTGCGATTGCATCGCAGGGTTACACGGTGGCCGGCGGCGCGGCTGTCGGCGGGGTAATCGGGCTCGGTTACGCGCTAAAACGCAAGGGTCACGAGGCTTTGATTGCACCCGGCGATGAGATACGCGTCAAAATCAACTCCTCTGTGCCCCTGCCGGTCTACAAAGACACTGCTTTACAGCAGCACGAGCTGTTTTATCCGGGGCTTGAAATCAGAATAAGCGATATTGCACACGAAAAAGACCCGTTTGGCGAGGTTAACACGGTGACGATAACGCTTTTGATTTCCAACATGTCGGACAAGAGTTTTTCCGGGCTGGATTTGGCACTGGTGAATGATTACAACGCGGTTTTTCACCCGAGTGTGTTTGGTGATACAAAAATTATGTTCAAGACAATAAAACCCGGTGACAAGGTCGCAGGGCGCATATCTTTTGCGGTGGATAATGTGAACCGAAAGTTCTGGCTGACGTTTTACGACCGGCGAAATGGCAAGGCGCTGTCAAAGATTTCTATTGACAACGCATACAAAAACGTGAGCGCGCGCACCAAAAGGAAGAACGAAAAAATCCGCACAAAACCCAATTACAAAAAAGAAATTGACGTACTGGACGAAATTTAACATTTGTGCTATGATAACCCTATGGCAAAAAACATTGACACAGTTCCGATAGAAGTCAGCATTTTGACCGCGGACCACGACATCAAAGGGGTGGTTCACGTCTCAAAATACACAAACACCAACCGCGAACTTACTGACCTGCTAAACGATCGCGACCGGCGGTTTTTGGCTGTCACCAACGCAGAAATCTACGCGAAAAACTCTTCCCAGCCGCCGCGCAAATACAACTTCCTTGAAATCCACATGGATTCGGTGATTTTGGTCCACCCGTGCACGCAGGCTGTGTTTAGAGAATCAGGCAAAACCCAAGAGGATATTGCACGTTTTAGAGATTTAAGGCTAAAATTAAATCAAACTAAACCGTTCTNNATTATGATAAAAGAAAAATTTTTAGACTTCATACAAAGCTCCAAAGTCCAGACGGCGGCGTTCCACATAGGATTTGTTCTTGTGCTGACCGTTATTGTTTCATCGCAAAACTTCTTTTTCCAAAATATTGTTGAAAACGGGATAAGCAAGCGCGATATTCTGGCGCACAAAACAATCAAGGTGGTTGATGTCAAGCGCACCGAGCAGCACCGCAAAGAAGCTGCCGGCCGCGTGGAAAATATTCTTGTGCCGGCAGAGGACGAGTTTGTCAAAACCAACCTGCAAACACTGCAAAACTCTATCGTGCAAATCCGCAAAAAAAACGCGGAAAACAATGTGAAGGAAGAAGAACTCGGTGTGCTGCTTGATATTTCAGACGCACAGCAAAAAAGTTTTACGATAAATTTTCTGCTAAAAACAGACGAGAACAGCCTGAAAGAAACTTTTGGCAAATCCGATATGACGCTGAACAACGTCCTAAGCGGCGGGATAACGGAAAATGATTATGAAAACAACAATATTGAACAGCTGATATTAGAAAGTCTTGTGCAAAATGTTTCCAAGCCGCAGATTACTGTGATTACGGCGCTTTTGGAGCAGGTTATTGTGCCAAACCTTGTGGTTGACGATTTTGCAACAGAGGTTGCGCGCAAAAACGCCCAGAACTCCGTGCGCGAGTCCGAGGTGGTGTTCCAAGAAGGCGACAAGATTTTGTTTGAGGGCGAACCTGTGACAAGGCTGAAACTTGATGCGCTGCGTCAGGCAGGGTACAACGTTTATGAGCTCAACTGGCAGGGATTGTTTGCGATTACGTTCTTGATTTCAATTTACTGGGGAATGTTTTTGGTCTTTGTCAACCGGTTTTACAAAAAATATTTTGAGGTGAGTTATTTCGGGATTTTTGCGCTTTTGTCAATAATCATGGCGGTTATCGCCGTGCTGCTGCCGACGGGGTTTTCGCCGTACGTGCTGCCGTTTCCGGCGTTTGTCATTATCGCCGCAATTTTCACCAACCCGCAGATTGCCCTGACGGCGTCTATTTTGCTGCTGCTCATTATGTCAGTCACGTTCCAGTACCAGATGCCGTTTGTGATAACTTTTGCGATGCTGAATTTTATGTGTGCTATTGCGATGGCGCGGCTGCGCTTTTCAACGCGGTTTGACCTGATTCGTATCGGGTTGTGGATTTCGGCGGCGGGTTTGGTATCGTACCTGGCCGTGTTCCTGCTGCAAAGATGTCTTATTGATGCCAGTCCTATTCTGCTCTTGCAAAACGGTACTTTCGTGTTCATCAACGGGCTGATTAGCTCTATTGTTGCGCTCGGTACGCTGCCGTTGATTGAGAGTGTTTTCAAGATAACAACGCCGTACGGGCTTGCAGAGCTTGCCGACCACAACCAGCCGCTGCTCAAACGGCTGCAGTTTGAAGCGCCGGGGACATACCACCACAGCTTAATGGTGTCTAATTTGGCCGAGGCCGCAGCGGAAGCCGTCGGTGCCGACCCGATTTTGGCGCGTGTCGGCGCATTCTACCACGATATCGGCAAGTTGAAACGGCCGCTGTTTTTTGTGGAAAACCAGGCGTATTTCGGGATAGAAAACCCGCACCAAAAACTCAACCCTCGCGCAAGCAAAATGGTAATCGCCGCGCACCCGAAAGACGGTGCGGAAATCGCAGGTGAACACGGTGTTCCGGCGTTAATAAAAAACCTTATTTTGCAGCATCACGGCGACAGTCTGGCAGGGTATTTCTTCCATCAGGCGGTGCTTGATGAGGGCGCCGAAAACGTGAAAGAAGAAGAATTCCGCTACATGGGACCAAAACCGAACACAAAAGAGGCCGGCATTTTGATGATTGCAGATGCGGTTGAATCCGCTGTCCGTGCGGCAAAAAACCCGACACCGGAGGAGATTGAGGATATTATTGAGAAGATTGTCTCCGAGCGGCTTGAAGACGGCCAGCTGTCAGACAGCCCGCTGACGCTCAAAGATTTAAAAACTATCGGTGCGACTTTCTCACGGATTTTGCGCGGGATGCAGCACAAACGGATTGAATACCATGAAAATCTTGATATCCAATAGTGGCGAATATAGCGACGAAGCTGAAAAAATCACGCGGTTTTACCTTGAAAAAATAATTGACACTTCCTGCCTTGCAGGACTGGATTTTGACACAATTGCGTTTGATATTTTTTATTGCGGCAGCGAACAAATCCGCAGCATCAACCGCGAGCACCGCGGCAAAGACGAGAGTACCGATGTGATTACGTTTGCGCTGTTTGCAGACAGCGAGCCAAAGCTTGTCACAGACGGCCAAATCAATCTGGGTGAGATTATTATTAACACCGATGAGGAAAACCCGCTGCTTTTGATAACCCATGGGATTTTGCATCTGCTCGGATTTGACCACAACACAGATGCGCAGTATAATTTTGTTGTAGGGATGCAAGATGAGGCGATAAGGAAAATAAAAAATGACGAAATTTAAATGTCAGGGGTTTGGAAACACATTCAAGAACGCACGCAAGGGTTTGCGGCTGGCGTTCAAGGCGGAAGACTGCATCAAAATCCACTTTGTTGTCGCGATATTTGTCTTGATTGCGGCGGTTTGGCTGCAATTCAGCGCGGCAGAGTTTTGCATAATCTTTATGACCATCGCAATGGTCATAATAACGGAAATGGTCAATTCCGCGATAGAGTTTGCAACCGACGCGGTTTTCAAAAACAAGTATTCAAAGATGGTCGGGATGGCAAAAGATATCGCAGCAGGCGCCGTAATGGTAGCGACATTCACCTCGGTGGCTGTCGGAATCGCACTGTTTTTGCCAAAACTTTTATCAGTTATTGCTTAAAACAAGCCTGAATGTGGCAAGATTTTTAATAGAAAGCAGAGCGTGCTTGTTGTCTTGCTCTTTTGAGATATTAAATATGCGAACAATACGCCGAATTTCTTCCAAATCCTTACGTGATTCAATTTTATAAACGTTGTTGATAGGGTCAGAAACCACGCCCATAAGCGTATTCAGTTCTTGTTCTTTCATCTAAAATAATCCTCTTTTCTTTTATACTATTATAAAGAGTTTTTTTCAAAATTAATTGCCTTTTTGTAACATTACTTCACAATGATTAATGGCTGCGGGATTCGGTTTAGATTAGTTTCGCGCAGCGTTGATTAATTGGGCATCCGGCGCACAGGGGCTTAATAGGTTTGCATACATTTTGTCCGTGCGTGACAAGCAGTGTGTTAAAATCAATCCAGTATTTTTGCGGCAGTTTCTCGCGCAGCGCAAACTCGGTCTGCTCGGGCGTTTTGGTTTTAACGTAACCGAGCCGGTTACAGATACGGTGGACGTGGACATCAACACAAATCGCAGGTATGCCAAACCCGCGCGCCAGCACCAGATTTGCCGTCTTGCGGCCGACACCGTTGAACTTTATCAGCTCGTCAATCGTGTCCGGCACCGGCCGGGTTGTGAGCGATTTGGAAAGCTCAATAATTTGCCGCGCCTTGTTTTTGTAAAACCCGACCGGATAAATCGCCTTTGCCAGAACATCTTCACTGACGGCGGCAAGCTCTTTGGGCGTTGTGCCAAGCTCCATCATCCGCAAAGCCGCGCCATAGGTGGTTTTGTCGTTTGTGCGCAAGCTCAAAATGCAGCAAACCAGCACCAGATAAGGGTCGTGGCAGTTTTCCATCAGCAAAACAAAATCGCTCATCGGCTGCTTTGCAGACTTTAAATCTTCAACAACTTTATCAATTGCACAGCCGCTCAATTATATTTACCCCCCCAGCCATGACAAATCCATAACGGTTTTGAGTTTTAGCGCGTAAATGTTGTCCAAACCGAATTTTTGCAGTTTCACGGCGTCTTTTTCGGTCGTGACAATTGTGCCTTTGATGTTTGAGACGTCTTTGAATTCGTAATTGTGGTGGTCGTCAAACGTTACTGTGTGCTTGATTTTAAAGTCTGTGAGCAAATCGTAGAACGAGCCGGGCTGGCCGATTGCGCAGATTGCGGTGACCGCGCTGCCGGATTTTAACGGAGTGCCGGTTTTGATATTGTAAACGCCGTCCGGCATCATCCGAACGTCCGCTGAGTCGCCTGTTTTACTGACTTTAAGCAGCTTATCCGCGCGCGCAAGGTTACGCAAATCCTCACGCAGCGGGCCTGCCGGGAGTAGTTTTGCGTTACCGAACATCATCCGGCTGTCCGCAAGCACAATATCAACATCTCTGTGGAGCCTGCGGTGCTGAAACCCGTCATCAAGCACAATGTTTTTTACGCCAAGCTGCTCAACCGCATACCGCGCGGCTTTTACGCGGTCTTTGCAGGTGATAATGACTGCTGACGCAAGATTCTGCGCGAGCCAGAGCGGCTCGTCCGCTGCACCGATTGAGTCCGGAGTGACAATGTTCAACCCTTTTGCCCATTTGCCTTTGCCGCCGTAGCCTCGCGATATTATGGCGGTTTTTTCACCGAGGTGTTTTGCAATCTCTGCAACGACAGGCGTTTTGCCCACACCGCCCGTTGTGATATTGCCGACAGACACCACAAACGCATCGACCTTCGCGGGTTTTAAAACCCCGCTGTCGTAGAGCCAATTTTTGAACCCCGCACCAAAACCGTAAAAAATTGACGCAAAATCCAATATCGGATTGACATCTTTGCTGTAATGCAGTTCGGTGAATTTAGCAAGGCAGCCCATTCATTTACCCCTTTACCCCTCGTTAAAACATCAATCTAAATAACAAGAACCGTTTGTTCAGTTTTTCGGAGAATTTGCGCAGGTTGCTTGTCGTTGCGGCGGTATCGTCCATGATTTTTTGCAGCTCGGTTTTGCACTCCGGTGTCATTTTGTTTACGGTATCAAGCGTTGTTGAAATATCGACCATCGCCGCGTTCACATTGTTGACCGTTCTTGTCAAATCGGTTTTCAGCTGGTCGTCTTTTGTCAGCGTGGTGACAAACCTGCTTATTTCGCCCATATTGTGCGTGATTGCGCGGATATCCTCGGCCATTTGCTTGGATTCTTTTTCGTCACCCATAATTTTGTTTATGTTGTTGGTCAATTGCGCAAACGAGTTTGCTGCGCTGCCGGCATCTTTTTTGAAGTCTTTGTCGGTTACAAGGTTGTTAATATTGGTTGAAAGCTTGTTGAAATCACCTGCGGCTTGCTCGGCTATCTTCATCAGCTGCGCCAAATCGCCTTTTGAGCTGTCAATAAGCTCGTTGAGCTTGGCCATGGTATCGTTTGTGGTTGTTGTCAGCTCGTTTATGTTGGTGACAGACATTTTTAGCTCCGCAATGACCTCATCGGAGAGCAGGTCGTTAATTTTGCGGTTGGTCTCGGTAAGGCCCTCGGCGGCTTTGTACTGCCAGTCCAAGAAGTCCGCAATCCGCATCGGATTAACGATTGTATAAGGCGACGTCTGCGGCGGGTACGGCGGCACAACATCATCAAGCGTTGAAATCTGCAGCTTTGACTTGCCGTTTGCCTTTACATCCGTGCCCTTCATAAACTCAGGCAGGATAAGCCCCGGCAGGTTAACAATGTAGTCAACCTTGTACGCGTAATTTGTTCCGATAGCATCGCGGATATCGTAAGGCACCGCCTCACGCGCGATAACATTGATACTTTTAATCACGCCGACATCATAAAATTTATCATCAAGTTTCATCTGAACCGGGTCGTTTTCGTACAGAATATCTTTTGAAACCATCGGCAGATAAAGCGTGCGCAGCTTTGGCGGTGTGATTTCAAGGAACAACTCGCCAATCAGCCCCGATTGCTGGATAGTAAACATAGATGCCGTCGGGATTTCAATATTGGGTTCTGTGATAACGAACTTGACGTTGACGTGGTTTTTTTCGGCTGAGATGACCGGTGTGATTTCCTCAACCTGACCGACTTTAATCCCCATCATCTGAACACCCGCACCTGCGCGCATCCCGTTCACATCGCTAAATTGCACCTCAATCCGTTTGGCAGACGAGAATGTTCGGCCCTTGACCCGTACAACCACGCCCAGCAAGAGTATTAATGCCAAAAGCGTCAGCAGACCCACTTTAAATGATGGTGAAAATTTCATAGAATTATTGTACCACAAATATTAACGGCAGAACCTGCCTGCGGCGAATGTAACGATTTGTAACCAAACCGCCGGTTTTGTTAAAGTTCGGCAAAACCCATGCCGACATGGCTTTCAGAAGGAAGAGGTGGTTTATGGGCTTATCATCAACTCAGGCTCGTTTTTTGCAGTTAACGGGCAGAAAAAGTAATGTTGAATATCAAGGACAACAGATTAACCAGTCGCGTGTTGCGCTGGGCAACCAATCGGCAAGCTACTATCAGCAGCTGTACAGTTCAACAGTACCAACCCCGCCATCGGTTGATGAGTATACAAAAGTTGTTTACTCGTTCAATGACGGAAGGGTTGATAACGAGATTACGTTTATGCAGGCCAAGCAAAACGGCGAGTATATGGTCAGCTACAAAACGTCCGCCAGAGATGATTTCGCTATCGTGAAGGATTCGTCAAACATTGCTACGCGTGTTATGGCGATGGATGAAAATAATGTAAGTTATTATGAAAAGGTTAACAAACAAAAGGATTACCAATATCTGGCAAACTCGGAGTATCATTCAACGGCATATATGACGCGGATGATGAACCACATTTTGCCGCCGGGTAACTACACAACATCTGACGGTCAAAATCTTGTGATATACGCTGCGCTTGACCCGGCCGGCAGCGGAGATATTGATACTCAAGATTGGTCAAAGCATCAGGATTATATCCCGCTGCGTGACGTTTATACCCAAATCGCGGCCGACCCGGATTCAACTATTATCCAGCAGCTTATAGATTTGCTCTATGACACGCGGCAGGCAAACCCCAACAACGTAGACAGAAAAAATACACCGGAAGACACCGAGCTTGTTGACAGGTTCCGCGATATTGTTGAAAACCAGATAGCGCAGTTTTTCACCGAACAGTTTATGATTGGCAGCAGGCAGCTGCGCACGATGGGCGAAATGCCCGAGGATGAGCTTAGAAACTCCGACCCGTATTTGCGCACCCTGTCAGACGACGAAATCGTCGCTATGGTTGAGGAAGAACTTTTGTATCTGGAAAAACTTAACTCGGATGATTTAAAGAACAAATACAACGACGACCGCTACGCTGTGCCGATAGGCAACCCGGACTGGGACAAGCCGGGCGATGACGGCGGTGACTGGCTTATCCGTTATGTTCAAAACACAAGCACAGGCGCGTGGGAGCCGGAATTCTACAGAGAGGCCGAATTGCGCGGGATAAGAGATAATTACCGCACATTCTATGACGAAAACAACAACAGCGCCTCCGGGATCAATTTCTACAAAGTCTCCGGTGACACAGAAGAAATCCAAGAGATAAAAGGCGTACCGGCACGGCTTGAACACGACGGCACCGGCAGGTACTCAAGCATTACGCTCAACCCCGGTACCGAGTTTGAGCAGTATTATTCACTCACGACCAACACGGTTAAAGATGAGCTGGCATACGAAAGCGCGATGAACCAGTACAACTTTGACAAGCACTGGTATGATGACATGATATCAAGTGTGAACGCCAAGATTAAAAATATTCAGGCGCAGGACAGAAATTTAGAGATAAAACTAAAACAATGCGACACAGAACAACGTGCTATCCAAACCGAAATGGAGGCAATAACCAAAATCGTTGAAAAGAACGTGGAATCAACGTTCAAAACATTCGGATAAGGAGGTGATAGTTTTTGATAGTTGATATTTTGTTATACACCTGTTTAGGGCTGGTTGTGTGTTCTATTGTTGAGGCCTAAACCTTCTCACCCAGTTTGTGGTAGAGAATCAGTGAGTGGTCAATCTCGATATTCCCGCCGTCTTGTCTGACGATTGTGTTGCCACGGGTTACGTACTTGACTTTGTGCTTCGGTTCTTGACCCGGCTTCAAGTCCATCAAATCGTTGGCATCGTAGAATACAAGTCCGTCTCTTACCCCGCCCGGCAGCCCGTTGCACATGTTGATACATCCAAGCGACTTATGACCTTGTTTTCTTATCATAGAAACAGTCATCGCGCCGTCAGTGCTTTGACGCAGAACGCCTGCGTGGCCCTCTTTATCCCAATCTGCCCATTTTGTGCTGTCGTTTGGCGCAAGAGTAAATACTGCACCATCGTTGAGCGGTCTGAGCTCAGGCCGCGAGCGCAGTGTCATTATTTTCTTCAACTCTTTGTCCAATTTCGTGATGAAATCTTTTTCATCCGCTCCGCCTTCTGTCCATTCTGTATGCAACCGGGCGCGGTTTTGAACAAAGATATTTTTTGAGTCTGCTTCAAAACCTGTTGCACCGTACTGGTCACCGTCAAACAATGTCGGGAAGCCCGGCAGCGCAACCAATACCTTCATCATTTGTTTCAATTTTTCTGTCGCAGGTTTCAGAACCGCTTCAAACACTGCGTCCGCGACTTTTTTGCGGTCGCCGGTCTCGAACTCGTAACCGTTGTGTTCCATCTGATCCAGCACCAAATCAATAGTTATATCGAAAGGTTTTACGCCAAATCCTGTCGCATCAAATTCGTCGCCTTTGTAAAATCCTTTTGCCAAATCCGCAACAGCTGCTCTTGCCGCAGATTTCAGGTACTCCGGCTGGCTGTTAAAGCCGTTGTTTATCGCTTCACCCACCGCGATTGCTTTGGTTGAATATTCGTTGAACGGATAGTCAGCAGGCGGCCAGTCCTTGCCTTCAAGAACTTTGTACGCGCGTTTACGCATCTCTGTGTTGCCCCTGTCCATCAATTTTGCGAAGAACAAGTCCATATCAATTGCAAGGCAGTGCAAAGACCGCGCCTTGTCGTGGTTGCCGATAAATGTATACGAGTTAACCAAACCATCGTACAGGTCAGCGTTTAACATCTCTGCTAACGACTTGAATATATTGTTGTCGTCTATTCCGCCTTTTTCAAAGTTGCTGCTGAAGATTTGTGATACTGCGTGGAATAAGAAATTGTAATTTGCCGTGGTTGTTACACCGGTTGATGCAAGGAATTCGTGTTCCAATATAGGCGATATTGCATCGGGGTTTGTGACTTCGGCCGCGATATAGGCGTTAGGATTCTCGTTTTTAACACCATCGGCAAACTTTTTCCAGAAATCAATTACCTGATTTGCCATATCGTCACCCTGATTGAAACCGTTGCGCATGCCTTCCACATCGGCGATATCTTTTGCCGCATCAAGCCGCCAGTCAAGCCCCGCACCTGCACGGTCAACCATAACCTGCGCCAAATCAAAACTTTTCGTGTTTGTGTTCGCAAACATCGTTGTAATCGCATCGGCAATCGGTTTTTTGTGGTCATCTTTAATACTGTTTATTCCGTTTTTGATTTTTTTAGCAAGTGCGACGGCCTCACTCTGCGGTGAAAATTCTTTGACCCCGATGTCGTACAGCGTGTGTTTTTTCAACTCTTTGTAATTGTAGGATATTTCGCCTGTTTCTTTATCAATGTTTACGGCCGCATCTTTGTGAAGCCCTTTGATTAGAGCGAACCGTGCGACTTCCGCGCTGATTATCGGCAATACGTATTTGCCGTACTCGGTTACCTTTTCAATAGTTTTGCCGTCTGCAAGCTTTTCGGTGATTGTGATCGGCTCGTTGAACTCCGCTTTGTTCAAAATATCTTTTGTCAATTTGAGCATCGCATCGGTGTAGATTGCATCCGTTGCTTTGTAAGATTTTTTGTATTCTTGCGGCAGTCCGGGGTATTGTCTTGCTGCCGTAGGATCTGCGGGGTTGTCCGCAAGGTACATATCATAACGCGATTTGCCCAAATCACGTACGTGCTGCGCGCGTTTGCTCATCAAAGGTGATGACAGAACACCTGATATCTCGTCCCCAACCTCAACCGAGTCAAGCGGAACCTCCATAAGACCTTTCAGAATTTGCTGGTCAAAAGCCATGTCAGGCTGCTCTTTGAGCTTGTAGTTGCCTTTGAGAACATTGTCAATTACCTCAAGCCCCATGATATTACTTGGAAGATTAGGGCTGCCTTCAATCTCGTGCAGAATTTTATTGGCATCTTTGGCAGTGCCATCCTCGTTTTCAGGGATGCCGATTTGCTGCGCTGCGTGCAGGTTCAAAACCTGGTCGGCTTTTTTTGTCCAGTACCGGCCGGCTGTTATCGCAAGATCCTGCACCTCAAAGTTTGCTCTGGCAAGCTTTTGTTTGTCGGCCTCAACATTGTATGAATTAATCAGGTCAAGAGCATCGGTGTTTGACGTAGTGTAATTCAATTTGAGGATATCAGGGTTGGCCTCCCACGTTTCAAATCCGCCTTCAAACTTTTCTTCCGCTTCCCAGGTGGTTGATTTCAGAAGCGCACGGGTCTCCTCGTAGTTGTACGCATCTTTTTCTTTCAGACCGGCACGTTTCATGTTGGTTCTTAAAATATGGTCTTCAAGTTCAAGGGTATACAAAATAACCGTGTCGTGGTGCGATATGATATCGAGCGGATTGTCAGGGTCTTTGTTGTAAGCTTCAATCAACTCTTTCTTTTTCAAGTCTTTCACCAGCCTGTTGTCGTAAATCTGGATATAATTTTTGCCGTGCTCTTTGACAATACGCGAGTTAATATGTTCTTGGTTGTGCTTGCTGAAAATACCGAGTTTCACGGGGTTGTCCAAATCCATTCTGAACCAGCCCGGAATAGGCGTGCGGTTGCCCCATCTCAAATTGTATTTGAAGTGGATACCTTCAAGCCCTTCGTTTACAAACGCGCCGTCAGCCGCCCAGTTAATTCCTTTGGCAAACATTTTTTCCAACATTGTTGCAAACTGGTTGATGCTGCCCATTGACTGGGTCATTTGCATAATATTTCTGGTCCAATAACCGTGGTGGGTGACCGGATCATCACCAAAAACAGGCAGCCCGACCACGCGCGAATACCCGTTGAGCTTGCCGTCATCCAAATCTTTTATAATCCCCGCAATGCTGCCGCCGGATTTCATGGCGTAGTTTTTGTCTTTCAAAATGTTTTCATTCGGGACAATTTCGCCTTCTGCATTAAATACATAGTCGTTGTTAAGATCCGGTGCGATGAGCTTTTGGGCGCCGGCCTTGCCGGTGTAACCGTCAGGTACATAGTTGAACAAGCCGTAATCTCCTTGAACGATTTTTCCGGCTTCTGTTATGGGCCCTATTACCTTGCCTTCGTGGTCATACACAGGGTTGCCGTTTTTGTAGGTTTGGAGGTATCTGTATGCAAACGGCCCTTTTATGCTTCCGACATAATTATTTGTGGAGTTGTCCAGCGGTACGGTTTTAAGAAGCTCACGAACCTTATAGCCGTCCTTGGTCTTTTCGGCTTTGCAAATTTCGACCGCAAAGTTGTACTTTTCATCGTCAAACGGATGGTTAAAAGTATAGACCTTCTCGCCGGTCGACGTTTTAACCTGCTTATATCCGCTAAAAGCAACATTGCTATTTATAGAACCGATTTTCACTTACATTAACCCCTACTATATATACATGTTAAAACGCATAAATCTAAAAATTGACTGATTTTTAACAATTGTTTACAAAAAAACAATCAATTACGAATCCAGATTGTAAACACGACATTATCTTGTTCGGGCAGGATTTCAATCTCTTTCCCTCGCAAAATAACACCTGCGCCGTTGAAAAATTGAGCTTTCCTGTGGGATTTTTGTTTCAATATGTCAAACCCGTTGATGCTAAGAGGATTATTGATTGTTTTGCCGTCAATCTTAAATGTTTTGAAATCAATCTGTGCGCTGTCAAACCACCAGCCGTTTGGCGCCACGTAATCAACAATCCCGATAACAGGTCTGCCGTCGGTGGTCTTGAACCTAATCGTATCACCGATTTGGATTTGGTTGTGCGTGGTAGAAATCTTTTGAGCGGGCGAAATTCGCAGCGGCAGTTTGTCCGGTCTGCCGCCGTATTGGGCGAAAAATTGCAGCTCTTGCCCGGGCTCAATATTAATCTCGCCGCCGCGGATTAGCGACCAGTTCAGCTGGGCGTTTTCGGCAAACTCACCGACCTGTGCGTGCGAGTTACCGTTAAGATGCAGGCTGCCTTTGATATTGCGCGTGCCGTCCGTAAAGTTCCCGACAATAACGCGCGCCTCCTGCACGGAAAAATCGTTTGGCTCGTACTCCATGACAGTACCGGTAATAATAGTGCCTTTTTTGAACTCGCCGGTATCGCCTGTTACCTTGAAATCAACATTATCGCCTTCTGACAATGGTTTTGAGGTGGAAAACTCTGCCACCGGCGTGATTTTAAGCAGAACCTCCTGCGCGCATGCCGGCATGCACAATAACATCAGTACTAAAAGAATTAACCGTCTCATATCGCCTCGTGTCTGCGTTGCTTTTGCTGCTGCTTGAATTTTTGGATTTCTTTGCTTTGCGAGCTCAAAAAGTTTTGATAAATAATATTGTTTGTCATAGACGAACTCAGGTATTGCGGGTATTTGACGTAGATATATTTATACATTTCAAGCATTCTTTTTGAGCCTTGCGGGTGGGTGCTGAGCCAGTCCATGCGCGGCTCGCCGTTAACCTTGTCCGCAGCGATTATTGCTGCAATCGGGTTGTAGCCCGCTTTTACCATATAATCTATTCCGTTAAGGTCGGCCTTGTATTCGTATTTTTTGCTGTTAAAGTTCATCGCCCAAACCTTCAAAGCTCCGCCGTAGGCCTCCATTGCGTGGGAAAGCTCGTGCGAAAGGACATAGGCATACTCGTCATCGTTATCAAGATAGGGCAAAATCCCCGTGTAAATGGTTACTTCTTTGCTGATAAACTGCGCGCTGGCGTTGACAACTTTGTTATTCGGGACAACAAAAATCGGTGCGCGTTTCAGGTTATTGGCCCGAATTATTTTGTAGCCGATTTCGTGCGCCTCTTTTACCTGTTTTGAAAGCTGGGTTGAGCTGACAAGCTCAATGTTGACCGCGAACGCGTCTGTCCCTGCAAACATCAAACATAATAATAAAACAATCTTTTTCATAATCTCCTCCTTTTTAATAATATTTATGTTATACTAAAAATATGAAAATTGCAATTTACCCGGGAAGTTTTGACCCGATTACAAAAGGACACCTTGATGTGCTGCACACCGCGGCACAAATCTTTGATAAAGTTATTATCGCGGTTGCAAAAAACAGTGCAAAAAACGGGTTTTTAACAATTGACGAGCGTTTGGAGCTTATCAAGGCGAGCATCGGCGATTTGCAAAACGTTGAGGCCGACGCGTTTGAGGGTTTGACAATCAATTATGCAAAGCAAAAGGGCGCGCATGTTCTGATTCGCGGGCTGCGAGCGGTTTCGGATTTTGAGTACGAGATGCAGCTGTCCCAGACAAATTCGGCGCTGTCTGATGAGATTAAGACAATATTTTTGATTACAAAGCCCGAATACAACTTCATTTCATCCGGCACTGTTCAAGAGGTTATGCGCAACGGCGGCAAGATTGCGAAGTTTGTACCTGCGGCCGTTGATAATTATTTGACACAAAAATATAAGCATGTATAATGTTGGTAAAAGGACTTTTAAAATATGCAGCAAAACGGAGTTTTTGATTTACTAAGATTACTGGAAATGACGCTTGAAGAAAGCTTCCCGCTCATTCCGGGCAGGTTTGCCGTGGTAAAACCGAAGGAAATTGAATTGTTGATTGACAGAATTTACGGTGCGCTGCCAATGGAAGTCCAGGAGGCCAAAGCGTTGCTGTTACGGCGTGACGAGCTGCAGGCTGAGGCACAATACAAGGCTGAAAAAATTGTCATGGACGCGCAGGCCGAGGCCGAGCGCAAACTGTCCGAGGCGGATTTTATCAAGGCATTAGAGCGCGAAGGCGCGCGGATTCGGGTTCAGGTTCAGGAAGAATGCGAAGAAATCAAACGCACGGCGATGGAAGAGGCGAACATGATTCGCAGCGGCGCAGCTGACGAGGCTGTGAAAATCCGTCAGGGTGCAGAGGTTTATGCGCAGCAGGTGCTTGATAATTTGGAGCGCGACTTGACACAATTGCAGCAGATTGTCAAGAACGGTCAGGCTTATATGGAAAAACTCCGCGGGGAGAGCCAGCCGCAGGCCGCGTTGAACGAAAAGGCCGCAAAAGCCGCCGATTTTGTTATTAAATAACGGTTGACAATTGATTTTTTTTGATTATTATAATTATTATAAAAACCGAAGAAAATATGCGCCTTGTAAGGGCGCTTTTTTAAAGAAAAGGAAAACAACATGGGTATCAAAGGCCGAGTAGACAAAATGGTAGTTCTTGCATGCGAAGAATGCAAGGAGCGCAATTACACCACAATCAAGAACAAAAAGAACCACAAAGACAGAATGGAGCTTAAAAAATACTGCCCGAGCTGTCAAAAACACATGCCGCACAAAGAGACGAAATAGACTTTTGCGTCCTTAGTTCAGTTGGTAGAACGGTGGTCTCCAAAGCCGCATGTCGGAGGTTCGAGTCCTTCAGGGCGCGATTTAGAAAAGGGGCCCGGGTTGGGTAAAAGTCAAGACCCGCCGGCATTCCCCCCGAAAGGAAAAAATGAACACAGAAGCAATCAAAACATATTTTAAAGGTATAAGGGCCGAATGGGGCAAAATTACCTGGCCGCAAAGACGGCAAGTTGTCGGCGAAACGATTTTTGTTGTCGGGATTGTGTTTGTGTTTACGGTAGCGATTTATTTGATAGATGTAGTGTTCAAGGGCGTATTTGGACTTATAAAATAAGGAAAAGATAATGGTAAAAAAAGAAAAATCAATGGAAGAAATTTTGGACGAGCAAAAAGAGGTTGAGGTTGTAGAGAAAAAGTCGGCTCCTGCCGCGTCCGAGAAAAAAGACCAGAAACGCTGGTATATCGTCCACACGTACTCCGGGCACGAGAACAAGGTTAAGGTCAACCTGGAAAAACGTATTGAGTATATGAATATGGGCGAGAAGATTTTCCGCGTGGAAGTGCCGCAAAAAACGATTACCCAGCTGAAAGCCGGCAAAAAACAGGAAAAAGAAGAAAAGATTTTCCCCGGGTATGTGCTTGTTGAGATGATTATGGACGAGGACAGCTGGTATGTTGTGCGCCACACAGCGGGTGTTACAAAATTCGTCGGTTCGGCGAAAAAACCCATCCCTGCGCGCGACAGCGAGATTAAAAAGATTATCAACCGCTCCACATCAACCGTCACAAAAGTTGAGCTTGATGTTAAGGCGGGCGATAAAGTGCGGATTATTTCCGGGCCGTTTGCAGACTTTATCGGCGATATTGTTGAGGTTTATCCTGACAAATCCAAGCTGCGCGCGAACGTTTCAATCTTTGGCCGTGAAACGCCGGTTGAGTTAGAATACAAACAAATTAACAAATTATAATAAATGGGAGAGCGAAAGCTCGTTAGCACCAAGAAAGGACAAGACAATGGCACCAAAAAAAGTAGTAGGAAAAATTAAGCTCCAAATCGAGGCGGGTAAAGCAAACCCGTCACCGCCGGTTGGTCCCGCGCTGGGTCAGCACGGTGTGAACATTATGGATTTTTGCAAACAGTTCAACGCAAAAACCGAAAGCCAGCCGGGGTATATTATCCCTGTTGTGATTGACGTTTACGAGGACAGAAGTTTTGATTTCGTGACAAAATCACCGCCGGCACCGGTTTTGATTAAAAAAGCTATCGGGATTGAAAAGGGTTCTGCCGTACCGAACAAAGACAAGGTTGGCACAATCACGCAAGCCCAGCTTGAAGAAATCGCAAAAACAAAAATGGATGACTTGAACGCGACAACCACAGAGGCTGCGGTGAAAATGATAGCCGGATCCGCGCGTGCGATGGGCGTCACAGTCGAAGGTTAGTAATTATTGGGAGGGCGTCGAGCCCGCTGGTACCAAGAAAGGATAAAAAATGAAATTAACTAAAAAACAAAAGAAAACGGCCGAGATGTTGGAGGGGTTTGTTCAACCGGCAACGGCTGCGGATGCGATTAAAAAATTGCAGGAAATCGCGAAAGAAACATCTAAATTCAACGAAACGGTTGAATTCCATGCACGGCTGGGGATTGACGTTCGTCAGGCTGATCAGCAAATCCGTTCAACCACGGTATTGCCGGCAGGTTTGGGTAAAACAATCCGCGTAGCGGTTGTGGCAAAAGGCGCCAAAGCGACCGAGGCAAAAGATGCGGGTGCGGATTTTTACGGCGAGGACGATTTGATTGATAAAATCGCGGGCGGCTGGTTTGAGTTTGATACGCTTATCGCAACGCCCGATATGATGGGCGCGCTGGGTAAAATAGGCCGCGTGCTTGGTCCAAAAGGCTTGATGCCGAACCCGAAAACAGGTACGGTGACGCTTGATATCGCGCGTGCCGTAAAAGATGCCAAAGCCGGTAAAGTTGAGTTCCGTGCGGATAAGCAAGGTATGATTCACGTTCCGATTGGCAAGGTTCAGTTTGCCGAAAAAGACCTGATGGTGAACTTTTCCACTCTGGCGGATGCGATTTTGAAAGCGAAACCGTCTGCTGCGAAAGGTACTTACGTCAAATCAGCTTATATTGCGACAACGATGGGACCGGGGATTAAACTTGACCCAAAAAACATCGCGGCGGAAATTAAAGAGTTCGTATCATAGAGCACACATCACCGCACACCTGATGCGCGGTCTTTGTTAAAATTTATGAGGATTAAAAATGTTCATCACGTTTGAAGGTGCGGACGGCTGCGGGAAAACCACGCAGTTGAAGCTGGCCGCGCAATATCTGGAAAGTCAAGGCAAACAGGTCGTTGTGACGCGCGAGCCCGGGTCAACGGGTTTGGGGGTGCAGCTGCGCGAGATTTTGCTCGGGTACGATGGCGAAGTTTCATCACGTGCGGAGCAGTTCTTGTTTTTGGCTGACCGTGCGCAGCATGTTGATATGGTGATAAAACCGGCGCTTGCCGCGGGCAAAATCGTGTTGTGCGACAGGCATACCGACTCAACCACCGCGTACCAAGGGTACGGTCGCGGACTTAATTTGGAGCGGATTGATTATTTGAACAATATCACAACGGACGGGTTAAAACCGGATTTGACGATTGTTTTTGACGTGGATATTGAGACCTCGGCTGCACGTGTCGGCGCGCAAAAAGATCGGATGGAATCCGCCGGTACCGGGTTTTTCAACCGCGTGCGCCAAGGATATTTGGAGATTGCAAAACGCGAGCCGAGCCGCGTGAAAGTCGTTGATGCGGCGCGTTCAATCGAGCAAGTTCACTCTGATATTACGTCTATTATAGGCAAATCCTTGAACTGACCGATTATGCGGGTTTTTCCGCGTGCGTTTTCGCGTGCAAGGAGCGCGCCGACCATAGCTTCCAGCTGGGACATCGGCATCATATTTGTCGGCAAATCCAGTCCGTGCTCAATTTTCAATGTTTGCTGCAAAAATTTGCAATCCGCTGGTGAGCGTTCCTTGAACCCGGAACTCAATCTCATACTCTGGCGCGTCAGGTACAGCTCAAACCGGTTGACGGTGCAGCCTTCCCCGCCGCCTTCGGCCGACTGTCCGGAACATTTACCCTTGAAATAATCCGCGCCGCGCGCCGCGTAGCGCTGCGTCCAGTTGTTGCGATTCGGGATTTTTTCGTTGGACATAACAAGCTGGTATGGTTTGCCCAAAATCCGCCATTTGCCGTCCAGCATTGTTTTATCCCACGGCAGCGAGATGCAAAGGTGCGAGTTTTGCAAGTGCTCAAATTTATTAAAAAACACCGTAATCTCGTCCATTTTGTACAATTTTTCAACCGCGACGAGGTTGTTTTCTTCATCTATGACAACAATCCCGGAGTCGGTGCTGGAATTTGATGCCAAAGACAACCCGATGTAGTATTTTGCAGTGCCGGCCGGGTTCACGGCGTCATTTGCGACAGTTCCTTTTTTCTTTTTCTTTCTCATTTAACCTCCAAAATTCGGGTTGAAATCCGGCCAACCCGATTATTTACCCCTTAACCTCCAATTGCGTAAGTATGAGCGGTTCGCCATCTGTTACAAGCACGGTGTGTTCAAAATGCGCGGACGCTTTTTGGTCAACGGTGCAGACGGTCCATTTGTCCGGCATTACTTCCACATCGTCGCCGCCAAGGTTCAGCATCGGCTCAATTGCTATGGTGTAGCCCGCTTTGAGCTGTGTTTTGTCGCCGACCTTGTAGTTGAACAAAAACGGGTCCTCGTGCATGCGCCGGCCGACCCCGTGACCGCCGTATTGGCGCACGATACCTAGTTTTTCGCGCTTTGCGACTATTTCCACCGCGCTTGAAACATCATCCAAAACGTTGCCGGCGCGCATTTGTTTTATCGCACAGAAAAGCGCCTCTTCCGTGACACACAAAAGGCGTTGTAGCTCAGGCGTAACCTTGCCAACCGGGTATGTCCAGGCAGAATCGCCGATGAACCCGCCGTATGTGGCGCCGACATCAACGCTTATTATATCGCCTTTGTCCAAAATCACGTCCTCGCGCGGGATACCGTGGACAACCTCGTGGTTTACCGATGCGCAAATACTCGCCGGAAACCCGTTGTAACCCAAAAACGACGGTGTGGCTTTGTTTTCGCGGATTATGTTATAGGCGATGGAATCGAGCTCTTTTGTGCTGATGCCGGGCTCAATCACCTGCGCCATTTTTTGGTGCACGAGCGCAACGATATGGCCGGCGTGGCGCATGCGTTTTATATCTTCGCGTGACTTTTTGTGTATCACGCCGCCTACCCAATCGCCTCTTGTAATCTGTTCCAGATTTCTTCCACACTGCCTTGCGCATCAAGGTTTTTAAGCACGCCCTTTTGCTTGTAGTATTCAACCAGCGGTGCGGTTTCGTTGAAATATGTTTCAAAGCGCGCGCGTGCGGTTTCTTCGTTATCGTCTTTACGCTGGGTGAGTTCGCCGCCGCAATCGCAGATGCCGTCTTGTTTAGGTTTGAGCGTTTTCAGGTTGTAGATTTTACCGCAAGCCGCGCACGAACGGCGATAAATTATGCGCTCTAACAGAACATCTTGCGGGATGTCAAAGTAGATTACCTTGAAGTCAACCGGGTTTGCGCCGTCAATTTCGGTACGAATTGTTTCAAGGATGTTTGCCTGTTCAACGCTGCGCGGGAACCCGTCAAGGATAAACCCGTTTGCGCAATCGGCTTGGAGCAGGCGGTTTTTAATAATTGCGGCAACGATTTCCACGGGCACAAGCGCGCCTTTTTCGATGTAAGATTTTGCCTCAATGCCTTCGGGTGTTCCGCCCTGGATAGCTGCGCGCAAAAGCGAGCCGGTATCAACGTGCGGCAGGCCCATTTCCTGCGACAGTCTTGATGTTTGTGTGCCTTTGCCGCTTGCCGGCGGCCCTAAAAATACTAATTCTTTTTTCATTTTTCTCTCCTTTTATATACTATTGTAAAATTCAGGTGAAACCCCCTTCATTTACCCCTACGTATCAATATTTGTCGCGTACGCTGCGTTGGTTTCAATAAAGTTTCTGCGCGGCGCAACGTTGTCACCCATCAGCACGTCAAACAGCTGGTCACAAAGTGCCGCATCTTCCACACTCACTTTCAAAAGCGTGCGTGTTGCAGGGTCCATAGTAGTTTCCCAAAGCTGCTGCGGCATCATCTCGCCGAGCCCTTTGAACCGTTGGATGCTCATGCCTTTTGACCCGCGCTCGTCAACGATTTTTTGCAGCTGCTCGTAAGAGCTCACCTCATAGCGCTCGGTTTCGGTTTCCAACAGCAGGGTTTGCTCCTCCTCAATAAGAAAATCGCGGATAAGCGGGTATGCCGACTTTAAACGCTTGAATTCGGACGACTTGATAACAGCCTGATTGATTTTTAGCTGCTCATCACCTGCGCCGTCTAATCGGATGGAATAGCGCGCCACTTCTGCGTTGTAGTGGACAGAAACCACGTAATTGCCCGCGTTGTGGTCTTTCAGGTAGTGTTGCAGATACTCAACGGTCTTGTTCATCGCCGTTTGGTCCTCAAAATCCTCCGGCGTAACCTCGGAACGCACCAGCCCGCGCAGGAATACCGCCGGATACCCGTTCAAAATCGGGTTGTTGTAAGAGTTGTAGAACCCTGACATGTTTTTCAATAGCTCCAAAAGCCCGTCAGATGTGACCGTTTTGGTTTTGGATTTGTTGGAAAGGCTGACAGACTTGATTCCGCGCTCTTTGAGCATCTTGTCCAGCGCGCGCTCGTCATACAGATATTCGCTTTGCTTGCCGGCCGTAATTTTATAAAGCGGCGGCTGCGCGATATAGACGTAACCGTTGTCCAGCAAGGGTTTTGCGTACCGGAAGAAGAACGTCAAAAGCAGCGTTCTGATATGCGCGCCGTCCACGTCCGCATCGGTCATGATAATGATTTTGTGGTAACGAAGCTTTTCAATGTCAACATCGTCCTCGTTTTTGCTGATGTTAATCCCGAACGCCTGCACCATCGCCTGGATTTCGGCGTTCCCGTAAATTTTGTCCAGCCGTGCGCGCTCAACGTTCAGGATTTTGCCGCGCAGCGGCAGAATCGCCTGAAACATTCTGTTTCTGCCCTGTTTAGCCGAGCCGCCCGCAGAATCACCCTCAACGATGTAGATTTCGCAGTTTTCGGGCTCGCGGTTGGAACAGTCGGCAAGTTTGCCGGGCAAGGTGGAGCTTTCCAGCGCGGATTTGCGCCGCGTAAGCTCACGCGCTTTACGTGCGGCCTCGCGCGCACGCTGCGCTTGCAGCGTTTTTTCAATAATTATTTTCGCCATTTTCGGGTTAAACTCAAGCCATTCGGTCAATTTGTCGCGCACGGCGTCCTGCGTTGCGCCCATTGCCTCTTGCGAGCCGAGTTTCTCTTTGGTCTGGCCCTCAAACTCGGGGTTGGGGAGCTTTACGCTGACAATCGCGGTCAAACCTTCACGCACATCGTCGCCTGACAGATTTTGGTCAGAGTCTTTTAGGATATTATTTTTGCGCGCATAATCGTTCAAAACCCGCGTGATTGCGTTACGAAAGCCTGTCAGGTGCGTCCCGCCAGAGTGCGTGTTGATGTTATTGGCAAAGCTCAAAACATTCTCGTTGTAAGCGTCCGTGTACTGCATCGCAACCTCAATTTGCATATTGTCAACGGTTTTGTCCATATAGATGACAGTATCGTGCAGCCCTGTCTTGTTTTTGTTCAAAAACTCCACATAGCTTGCAATCCCGCCGACGTAGTGGAAAGTTTCTTCCTCATCGGATTTTTTGTTGACGAAGATTATTTTAAGCCCCTTGTTAAGGAACGCCATCTCGCGCAGGCGGTTCGCAATAACATCTGTGTCCATAACAATCGTGTCGGTAAAGATCTCCGGGTCAGGCCAAAACGTCGTTGTGGTGCCTGTTTTGTCGGTTGCCTCGCCCTTTTCAACCGGTGCAACCGGCTCACCGCGCATATATTCCTGCCGCCAGACAAACCCCTGACGCGAAACCTCAACGGTATATTTTTCGGAAAGCGCGTTAACAACCGATGCGCCAACCCCGTGAAGCCCGCCTGATACCTTGTAGCCGCCGTCACCGAACTTTCCGCCCGCGTGCAGCACGGTGTGGACGATTTCCAGCGCCGATTTGCCGCTGTCAGGCTTGACGTCAACCGGAATCCCGCGGCCGTTGTCCTGAACGGTCACGCTGTTATCTTTGTTAATAATTACATAGATATCCGTACAATAGCCGGCAAGCGCCTCATCAATTGAGTTATCAACGATTTCGTAAACGCAGTGGTGCAGCCCGCGCTGTGAGGTTGAACCGATATACATGCCCGGCCGCAGCCTTACGGCCTCTAACCCTTCCAAAACGCGGATGTTGCTTGCCCCATACTCCGCATTCGTCGCTATTTCTATCGTATTTGTACCTTCTTCGGTCATTTCTCCCCCTAATCTTTATTGTTAATTATTATTGTACCACAAAAAAATTTGTGGTATACTATCTTTAAGAGAGGTTAATATGTTCGAACGGTTCACGGAAAAGGCAATCAAGGTAATAATGCTGGCGCAGGAGGAAGCAAGACGGCTGGGACACAACTTTGTCGGCACAGAGCAGGTTTTGCTCGGTTTAATCGGCGAGGGCACCGGCGCTGCGGCAAAAACGCTTAAATCAATGGGTGTTACACTGAAAGACGCGCGCGCAGAGGTTGAAAAGATTATCGGGCGCGGCTCGGGCTTTGTTGCCGTGGAAATTCCGTTCACACCGCGCGCAAAACGCGTGCTGGAACTGTCATGGGATGAGGCGCGTCAGCTCGGACACAATTATATCGGCACAGAACACCTTTTGCTTGGCCTAATCCGTGAGGGTGAAGGCGTTGCGGCACGTGTTTTGGAGAATTTGGGCGTTGATTTGAACAAAATCAGGAGCAATGTTGTCAAAATGCTCGGCGAGAGTAAACCGACAGCTACCGCAGGCAGTACCTCAAGCAGCAGTTCGTCGTCTTCGTCAAGCAGCGGCGGCAAAACAAAAACCCCGAGTCTTGATGAGTTTGGGCGCGATTTGACACTCGCTGCAGCAGAGCTCCGGCTTGACCCTGTTGTCGGCCGCGAAAAAGAAATTGAGCGCGTTATCCAAATCCTTGCGCGCCGTACAAAAAACAACCCCGTCCTCATTGGCGAGCCGGGCGTTGGTAAAACAGCTGTTGCCGAAGGGCTTGCACTTCGGATTGTGAACGCGGAGGTTCCGGATATCCTTGACGGTAAAAAGGTTATCCAGCTTGATATGGGATTGCTTGTTGCGGGTACAAAATACCGCGGCGAGTTTGAAGAACGGCTTAAAAAAATCATGGACGAAATCCGTCAGGCCGGCAACATAATTCTTGTAATTGACGAAATGCACACGCTGATTGGCGCGGGCGCCGCAGAAGGTGCAATTGACGCGGCAAATATTTTGAAACCTGCGCTGTCGCGTGGTGAGATTCAGGTAATCGGTGCCACAACGCTTGATGAATACAGAAAATACGTTGAAAAAGACTCTGCGCTTGAACGTCGGTTCCAGTCGGTAATCATTGATCAACCAACCGTTGACGAGAGTATTGAAATCATAAGAGGCCTTAAACCGCGCTACGAAGACCACCACAAGCTGATAATTTCGGACGAATCAATCATCGCGGCGGTCAAATTGTCTGACAAATACATCACAGACCGGTTTTTGCCGGATAAAGCAATTGATGTAATTGACGAGGCCAGCTCAAAAGTGCGTTTGAAAGTCGCATCAACCTCACCCGAGGGCAAAGAGCTTGAAAAAGACCTGCGCGCGCTTATCAAAGAAAAAGAGGACGCGATTCGCAACCAGGAGTTTGAGCTTGCATCGCAGTTGCGCGACGACGAGGCGGATATGAAAGACAAAATCCGCGAGGTTGCGGCAAAATACCGCGAGGAGCACGAGGCGAACAAGCCGACCGTGACGGAAGAAGACGTCGCAGGCGTAATCTCAATCATGACGGGCGTTCCGGTGACAAAACTCACCGAAGGCGAGAGCGACAGGCTGCTTAACCTTGAAAAAGTGCTGCACGAGCGCGTAATCGGACAAAACGATGCGGTAACCGCGATTTCCAAAGCAATACGCCGTGCGCGTGTGGGCTTAAAATCACCGAACCGCCCAATCGGAAGCTTTATTTTCTCAGGTCCCACAGGTGTCGGTAAAACCGAGCTTGCAAAAGCGCTGGCTGAAGCGATGTTCGGCTCGGAAGATAACATGATTCGCGTTGATATGTCAGAGTTTATGGAAAAACATTCAACCGCGAAGCTTATCGGCTCGCCTCCGGGGTATGTCGGTTACGACGACGGCGGCCATATGACAGAGACCGTGCGCAAAAAGCCGTATTCTGTTATACTTTTTGACGAGATTGAAAAAGCGCACCCCGATGTGTTCAACATTATGCTCCAAATCCTTGATGACGGGCGCCTGACGGACGCAAAAGGCCGCCATATTAACTTTAAAAACACGGTCATTATTATGACCTCAAACGTCGGTGCAAGCCAGATTGCAAACACCGGCCGGCTCGGGTTCGGCACGGGCTCGGATGAGAGCAAAGACAAATACGACCGGCTCAAAGACACTGTTGGCGAGGAGATGAAAAAGGCGTTCAGACCGGAGTTTTTAAACCGGATTGACGAAACAATCGTGTTTGCGCACTTGAACAAGGAAGAAATCCGTCAAATCGTTGATTTGATGATGAAGGATTTGCTCAAACGCCTGTCCGAGCGCGGGTTGTCGCTTGAAGTTACCGATGAGGTCAAAGACCATCTGGCAGACGCCGGATACTCAGAGGCTTACGGTGCGAGGCCGCTGCGGCGCCTTATCCAGCGCAAGATTGAGGACGAACTGGCGGAAGAAATTTTGTCCGGCAAATACACCGAGGGCGACACCATCAAGTTGACGCTTATGGATGACAAGATTACGTTTGAAAAAGCCAAAGGCGGCAAAAAGGCTAAAAAGGAAGGCGAAGCTGCGGGAGAAACTATTTCTGGTTAAGTTCTAATTTGTAGTCAACAATTTTGGCTATGAGTTTAAGGTCTTTATACGAGATTGATTCGCGTCGAATTTTGTTTGAAAGGTTTGCCAGGGAGTATTTCTTTTCAAGCTTGATACTCAGCTGCTCGGCCAGCCATGTCATGGTTTTGCCTTTCTTATATAAAATCTCTTTTAATTCTGAAATAAGTCTCATTACTATATAATGACAATTTTTGATTTTAAATTCAATCCTATTGACAACTTTAAATAGTATTGTATAATATAAACGTATAAGTTTAATAAAAATAAGGAGTCAAAATGCAAAACGAACTAACAGAAGAAGAAAAAATAATATTGAAGGCACTCGGCCAAGGGTTTACGTGCAAAGAAATCGCAAAAAAGTTTGCAATTCCACTAAAAAAAATAACGCAGGCAAGAAAAGATATCCCGGTAAAACTTGGCGCAGCCGGCATGGCGCACGCAGCCTACATCGCCTTTCGCAACGGCTTGATAGATTAAAATTCCAAACCTACAGCTTACCCCCCCCTTTTTTTTACCCGATTATTCTTATATAATATGATAAATCGCGTAATAAATTCCGGCCGAAAGTATCATTGTTGCCGGTATTGTAAGCACCCACGCGGTGACGATGTTACCAACGATGCCCCATTTGACGGCGTTTGCGTTCATTGTTGTACCAACACCCATAATTGAGGTTGAAATTACGTGTGTTGTTGAAAGCGGGATACCAAGGTGGGATGCGGTCAGGATTATGGTAGCGGCTGAGGTTTCTGCGGCAAACCCGTGGATTGGTTTCAGCTTAATAATTTTATGCCCCATGGTTTTAATGATTTTCCAGCCGCCTTTCATAACGCCCGCGGCCATTGTGAACGCGCAGATTACTATGACAAAAAGCGGGATTTCAAAGTTGCCGCCGTTTGGATGCAAAACACCGCCCGCAACAAGCGCCAATGTGATTATCCCCATGGTTTTTTGTGCATCGTTTGAGCCGTGTGACAGCGCCATTAGACCCGACGATACCAGCTGCAGCTTGCGAAAACTCTTATTTACAACCTGCGGATTGGCCCGGTAGCACAGGTGAACCAAAAACAGCATCAGCAAGAACCCGCAGCAGAACCCGAGCGCAGGTGAGGTGAACATAGGGATGATGACTTTTTGCATGACACCTTGCAGGTTGACCGATTCCACACCGGCCTTGACAATTGCCGCGCCCAAAAGCCCCCCGATTAGCGCGTGCGATGAGCTTGACGGCAAACCCCGCCACCACGTGAACAGGTTCCAGACAACCGCTGCGCTCAACGCGCAGAAAATCAGCGTCAACGTGACCATCTCAGAGTTTACAATGCCCGACCCTATTGTCTTTGCAACGTGTGTACCTGTGAGCGCACCGATAAATTCCAGCACCGCACCGAACAGAACGGCCTGTTTCGGGGACAGGATTTTTGTTGCAACGACCGTTGCAATCGCGTTTGCGGCATCGTGAAACCCGTTTATGTACTCAAACGCGAGCGCGATGAGGATTACTGCTATTAAAATTATTAGTGTAAGTGTCATTATTTACCTTTTTAATAAATATCGCGCAGTAAATGCGCGATGACATGTGTTCAGCATTGTTTCAAGACGATGTTCAAGATTGTGTCCGCAACGTTAAAGCAGGCGTCAAGTGCGTTTTCAATATCTCTGTAAATATCGCGCAGCTTGATAACATCAAGCGCATCGTATTTTCCGGAGAAAAGTTCGCGCAGTGCGTGGCGGTGGACATCGTCCCCCTGCGTTTCAAGCGCCTTCATCTCAATATTGATTTGGGTTATGTGTTCAACGTCGCTGACTTTTTTGAACTCTTTCATAACCTTTTCCAAATCCTCAGCTGCTTTTGCCAAAATAGTAGCCTGCTCTTTCATATCTTGTGTGTAGTCTGTAAGGTTGTAGACATCAAGGTTTAGGCAGGCTTTAATAATTCTTTTATTAATTTTAAACAGTTGTAGCGCGAGGTATTGGATATCTTCTTTTTCAAGCGGTGTGATAAAGCTTTTGTTAAGTTGTTTGAGTGTGAGCTTAAATGTGCGCTTCCCTTTTTTCTTGTACTTAACGGCTTTCTCGCGAAACTCCTCGGTCAATGTAGATTCTGTAATCTCGTCGTACAGTCGGGCGGATTTTTTACAAATCTCGGCCGCATCCTGAAACAAGCTGAAAAACATCTTGTCCTCCGGCGGCATAATGTACGATAATAAATTAAATTTGGCCATGCTGTTCTCCTTCCAAGCATGCCCATTATATCATGAAAGAGTGAACAAGTTAATTTCTATTTAACCAGTCCCTCGGTCTCGTTGAACATAACCATATAAAAATCCGGATGCGTCATATTCGGGTTGCGTTTCATAAACTTTTGCAAATCAAAATTCGCCAGATATTTGTCCAGCTTTTGCACAACCTTTTCGCGCTCGGCGTGCTCAACTTTTAGCTTTTCAATATAATTGTTCACAAGATACCAGACATCATCATCGGTCAAAATCGGCTGGCCGCCTAACCGCACCTCATCTTGCTCCTCCTCATCAATCAGCCGGCGCTTTTCCTCCTTTTTCTCCTCTTTTTTCTGCTGTTTGTTTTTATCCGAGGATGTTGACGAGGAAACTTTTTGGAACGGATTGTTTATATTATTAAACATGCCCTCTTTTTAACACAAAAACTGTAACATTAAATCATACAAACGGTTGAAATCTTCCAAAATATATGCTATAATGGAAAAGCGGGGCAAGAGGATTTTCATATTTTTAAAGTATTTACGAAGGCAATTTTTCGTGGTCTCATGTTTTTATAATACTATACGTGTAGGTAGTGGAATTTGGAAAAACAAAAAACGTTAACTCGTGCGACAAGCACTATATCAGGCAAACTGGCGTCCAACCCGATTTTGCGGGAGGCGGCAGAGGTCATCACGTGCATAAACGAACTGAACACCCACAAGACCTCAAACAAGCTTTATGCCGGATACTTGGGCCAAGCGCTCAAGACAAAAAAAGAGATTAACTACCCGGACTTGATTAAGAAGATGAACGATGCGTTCCAAAATTGTTCCAATGTCCAAAAATTAACCGCTTCCATCCACAAAGTTCTCTCGGAAAATGTTACAGCGAGTTTCAGCGCAACAGGACTCTACCACGAAAGCTCAAGATGCCTGAACCTGACGCTGCACAGCACATCCGGCAGCACGTATACGTCAAAAATTTTCACCTCCGACGAGGAAAACCCTATCGTGCAGTGCTTCACCACCGGCGAGCCTGTATTCAAAACGGACAACAGGTTTTTGAACATCCCGTACCTTCAAACATCACCGGCGCTTTTGCTGCCGCTGCGCACGTTTGGCAAGGTTATTGGTGTTGCAATACTTGATGCCGCAGAAACTGATTTGGACCTGTTTTCGTTCATCGCGAACCACTTTGCTATGTTCATCGCAAATATTGAGCTTACCGAGAAGGCCGCTCAATACGAAAACACCGATATTTTGACCGGATTGTTGAACCACCGCGGGTTCCAGGAGGTTTTGAGCCGAGAAATTTTCACCGCGCAGGAAAATAAGACCAACCTGTCCGTTGTCATGTTTGATATTAACAACATTTCCAAAATCAACCGGGAGCTCTCGCACGCGAAAGGTGACGAGGTTATCAAACTTGTTGCGCAAAAGATTAAACAAAACATCCGCAGCGGTGATTCTGCCGGGCGTTACGGCGGTGACGAGATTGCCGTGATTTTGCCCGATACAAGCACTGCCGATGCAAAATATCTTGCTGAAACCATCAACTACACGTTATCTTGCTGTTTTGTGGATGATGTGGGGCCCGTGAAGATGTCTGTGGGGATTGCGACATATCCTGAGTGCACAAGCGATCAGGAAAAGCTGCTTATCCTTGCGGAACAAGCGACACACATCTCGCAGGCAAAGGGTTACCAAAACGGGATGTCAGCGATTGTAAGCTCATCTGATTTTAATTTCTGGGATAACGATGCTTTGAAATCATTCGCGCAGGTGCTGTCAAAACGGCACTCGCAGCTTGGTGTTAACTACGAAACCGAGCTTTTGAACCAGTTTGCGACCGAGCAGGGGCCGGTGAACATTCTTGATATGGCAACATCGCTTGCGGGTGCGATTGACGCAAAAGATCCGTATACCAAAGACCACTCCACGGCGGTTTCGCGCTACTCAGAGGCGCTTGCGCACGCGGTTAATCTGCCGGAGATTGAGGTTCAACGTATAAAACTTGGTGCGCTGCTGCACGATGTCGGCAAAATCGGCGTTCCTGAGTCGGTGTTAAACAAAACCGACAAGTTGACCGACGAAGAATTTGAAATTATCAAGCGTCACCCGGAAATCGGTGCTATGAAGGTGCTTGAACCGAACGAGTCGCTGCGTGATTTGATTCCTATTGTAAAATATCACCACGAACGTGTTGACGGCAAGGGTTATCCAGAGCAGCTGACAGGGGAGCACATCCCGCTGGGTGCACGTATTGTGGCGGTTGCGGACTCGTTCCACGCGCTAATCAGCGACCGGCCGTACCGTAAGGGTATGCCCGTTGAAAAAGCCTGCGAAATCCTGCGCATGGGCGCAGGCACGCAATGGGACAGCGATTTGGTCCGTCATTTTATCAGCATCGCATCGTCTTTGGCTACAACGGTATGATTTAGCATCACCTATTGCAGTTTTCAAAAAGTGTGGTACAATTGAATGGTTACTAATTTAGGAGAAAAAACCATGTACCAAGACGAAAAACTTGTTTGTGAAGATTGCAGTGCAGAGTTCATTTTCACAGCAGGTGAGCAGGAATTCTACGCAGAAAAGGGTTTAACAAACAAACCAAAAAGATGCCCTGATTGCAGAAAAAATCGCAGACAAAGCAGCAGAAGAGCGCCAAGAAAACTGTATGATGCAGTATGTTCAAAATGCGGCGCACAAACGCAGGTACCTTTCAAGCCGATGCCGGACAAAGAGGTCTACTGCCGTGATTGCTTCACGAAAGGATAATAATCTTTTAAAAAAAGCGGCCCGGTTGGGCCGCTTTTAGTTTTCAGACTATACAACTGTTCAAATAATCTATCATATGCAATTTTTCTTCATAAAGATATTTAATAAAGTGCAGGTATGATTCATCAAACGAGGTGACCGTAAGGTTTATCTCAAACCCGTCGGTGCAGAAGGGCTCGTAATCGTATACCACATAGCTGTTGTACTTGCTTTTCCATTCTTTGCGTTCAATGCGCGCGTTATTTTCGTCAACTATGTTTTCAAGCCAATCCATAATATCTTTATTAACGTTTTTCATTTCCATGCGGCTGTATCTGCCGCAATCAGGACAATCGTTTCCTAATAACATTTTTCCCCCTTGTTTATTATTGTACGCAAGTTAAGACTGAAAAAAATTACACTTAAAGGTAATTCTTCGGGCTATTTAGCTGTGGGCAGCCTTATCCTGCGGGGAACGGGCATCCGTTACGTTTGACATCATCGTGGTGGGTTTCTTCTTGTTCCCAGTCCAATTTGTCGTATTTTTCCTGATTTTTGTCGTGGTAAAGTTTTGAGGTTCTGCGTTCAACGTTGTCAATATCGCGGTTCAGTGATTTAATAAGCTTACGCAGCCAGGTTTGCGAGTTGTCGCGCTCTTTGTTGTCATCAAGTTCTTCGCGTTCAAAAGCGCCTTCTTTCACAGCTGCTATTATCGCGGCGGCTGTAACGCCGACCAGTGCGGCCGCAGCCAAAATTATCGTTGCAGTTTTATTCATATTTCACTTCCTTTTCGTTAAATTACATGCTTAATTTAACAAATTTTACGTGAAAAATCATTCCCGAAAAGTAGGGGGTTTGGATTTTTGCTACCTCTTATTAAAACCCTTTAAATAATTCATTAATATCAATTTCAAGCGTTTTTGCAATATCATAGACGATAAAAACAGACGGAGTTTGGTGACCATTTTCAATCACACTCATTGTACGGATTGCAATGTCAGCTTTCTCACTCAAAACCTCCTGAGTCAGACCTTTACGGTGTCGTTCCGCTCTGATATTAGCTGCCAGTTTTGATAATCTTTTATCTCTCATAATAAATTAATTTTAACCTATTGACAAATTTAATATAATAATCTATTATGATAACCACATGAGCAATTCATTATTAGACAAGAAAGAAAGGTCAAATTTTATGAGCACAGTAAAAATAACATCCCAAGAAAAAGAATTAATGCTGATGATCTGCTTTGACTTTACAGACGAAGAAATCTGCAACGGATTGAGGGTTACAGCAAAGCGGCTTTGCGAAATTAAAGAAAGCTGCAAAACAAAACTCCGCGCAAAGACCATAACCCAAGCCGTTAAAACAGCGCTGAACAAAGGGTTGCTAATAATATAATAAGGTTTTTGGTCAAGTATTGCTTCGGAGCACCTTCGGGAGCGACGGAGGAGCGGTGCAGGTGTGACGGAGTAATGCTTGGACAAAAACCGGGCAAACTACCCAGCGGCAAGCTTTTCGCGCACGAGTTTTTCAACCTGCGCAAGCACATCAGGGTTTTCTGTCAGGTAATCACGCGCCTTGTCACGCCCCTGCCCGAGCTTTTCATCGTTAAAACTGAACCACGAACCCGCCTTGTTTACAATATCCAAATTCACCGCAACGTCAAGTATATTACCGATTTTGCAAATACCCTTGCCGAACATTATATCAAATTCCGCGGTTCTAAACGGCGGCGCAACCTTGTTTTTCAAAACCCGAACGCGAACGTGGTTACCGATGTCCTCACCGTCGCCTTTGACACCTTCGGTGCGGCGGATGTCCAACCGAACGCTTGCGTAGTATTTAAGCGCGTTCCCGCCGGTCGTTGTTTCAGGGTTGCCGTACATAACGCCGATTTTCATCCGCAACTGGTTGATAAATATAACAGTCGTGTTGGTTTTGCCGATAACACCGGTCAGTTTCCGCAGCGCCTTGCTCATAAGCCGCGCGTGCAAGCCCATCTGCTGATCTTCCATTGAGCCGTCAATCTCGGCTTTTGGCACAAGCGCCGCAACAGAGTCAACAACCACAAGGTCAACCGCGCCGGAGCGCACAAGTTCTTCCGTTATATCAACGGCCTGCTCGCCCGTGTCAGGCTGCGAAATGAGCAGCTCGTCAATATTGACGCCCAAATTCTTTGCATACTCGGGGTCAAGCGCGTGCTCTGCGTCCACAAACGCACAAATCCCGCAGGTCTTTTGGCATTCGGCAACAATGTGCTGCGCAAGTGTCGTTTTACCGGAGGCCTCCGGCCCGTAAATCTCAATAATCCGGCCGCGCGGCACCCCGCCAATCCCCAGCGCCACATCCAGCGCCAACGATCCTGTTGGTATTGCATCAACATTCATCGCGGTCTTGTCGCCAAGCTTCATAATCGAACCTTTGCCGAAATCTTTTTCTATTTTTTCAATCGCAAGTTTTAGTGCCTTGCTTCTATCGTCCGTGTTTACAGGCACTTCTGCTACTTTTTCCTTAACCATAAATTACTCCCAGTTGTATTTCTCTTTCTTCTTATAAAACCCCATTGCTACGGGCTTGTAGCTGCTCAAATCGTTTTTCAGCTCGTAAATCTCTTTGTTGAGGTTAACAATTTTCTGCCTTAGCGACTCGTTATCAGTTTTGCAGCGGATAAGCTCAACGACAACCTCGTCCATACCTTCAAGTTTTTCGTCAATAACCTTTGCAATCCGGTCTGACATGCTGGTTTCCATCTCTTTGAGCGAGTTGAGGATACTGACCATAACGGTTTGTTTTTGCGCCGGATAGGCTGTAACAGCGGTTGTTTTCTGCACGCGGCGAAGATTTTTTACCTCATCGTATGAAAAATACGTCTGACCGCTCTCGTTTTTTCGCGGAGCAATAGCTGCCTTGCGGCACAGCTCAACGATTTCTCTGTTATCCGCGTTCAAAATCTTTCTCACTTCTTGCGGTGTTAAAATCTTCTCACTCATTGCAATTCCTTTGACATACACTTACCACACAATATCATCTTACTTTACATCTGTCCAAAAGACAATCTTGTAACAAAATGTTACAGGCAAAAAGTTATTTTTTTGCCGATGCTTTTTTCACCTTGCCGGCGCGGATGCACGATGTGCAGACACTAATGGTCTTAACCGTACCGTTAACGTCAGCTTTGACGCTTTGCAGGTTTGGGGATTGGCGCTTAACGATTTGTTTGTGCGAGAAGGTCAGACTCGCTGCCTTAATCGGTTTTTTACCGCATATTTCACATTGTTTTCCCATAGCTATTTTCCTTTCGCTAAGATTATGATATTTCAAAAATAAAAAATTAGCAATAGGGATTTTTTTGTAAAGATTTGTAAATTGACTGGCAAAATAGTTTATTTAGATGATTTAAAGCATGGTAACACGAGCTACAATGAATCACGAGAGGTTAGTATCATGGTAGATAACAGGTCAGCCGGATTTTTCGGAGTAGGCGGCGCTTTTAATTTCAAAAGCGGCAACATATCCGGTACTGCGGCTAATCTGAGTGATGACAAAATGGGTCAAGGCGGTGAGTATGCCAACCTTCGCGGCGAGCAAGAGGAAGAAAAAACCCACAGCTATCCGTATATGGACAGGAGCGCGGTTTTGCGCGCGACGCTAAACTCGCTTGCGATGATGAATGTAGCCGATGTTATAAACAACAAGCGCCCCGGCGTTGACGCAAGCCGGCCGGCCGAGGAAACACAGCGCGTTGAGGCGATTAGGGAAGAATTACAGCGCCGGCACAAGCAGGACGAGCAAGACGGGCAGACCGAACACAACGAATACACCGAAACCCACGACACCGAAGACACCGCAGACGATGAAGATTTTGATTTTGCAGGGGAGTTAGATTAGTAGTACAAAGCGCTCATGTAGGTCATGCCGGAATTTGTGGCGACTCTGTGTTCTATGTCTTCAATTTCTTCTGCCATCCCGTAAAACGTCCGGCCTACACTGTCGGCGCTTTCAACAGCGTCTACAAAGTTAAGATACTTAACCTCATTGCCTTCTTTATCTGCGAGTACCAGCCTTTGGCCGTGATATCCGGGCAGCACCTCTGTTTTGTCCACAAGGTCTAAAAACGTGCAATTTTTTACTGTCTCAAAAGAATTCTTTGACACTTTTGACATGTCGTAAACCCCGGCGTCAAGTTTTGCCTGCGCTTTTTCCGAAATCCCGCGAAAACTTGTGTTGTACGCACCTATACTTGCTATTTTCATACATTTTTCCTTTTTCTTAAAACCTAAAATTTTGCTGTATTCAATATAATGTTCGTAAAAATAAAATTTGCTAGCCGGACAAAATTATTGTTAAACTTCGTGAGATTTGTTTTCCGCCGGTTCTGCGGTTACAACCCAGTCAAGTTTTTCCAGCAGGACGGTCAGGTGCTTTGTCTGTTTTTTGGTTTGTTTTATCAGGTTTCTAACCATCTCGCGGGCGTTACTCAGGTCTTTATTCAGCGCATCTGTCAAGTCGTACATTTTTTAATCTCCTTACCATCCCGGTTTGGGAGTACTCCTAATCCGGCATACCATGTAAAATTAAACTATGTCAAGCGCAGAAGAACAAATATACAAATTAATAGGCCAAAATATTCGCAAATACCGGATGGCAAAAGGGATTACACAGGAAAAGTTGAGTGAAGTGATTGAGGTGAGCGATAAATTAATCGGACATATTGAGCGTTTTGAAAAGAATGTCAGCCTGAGAAAATTGATTAAAATTTCCCGTGCGCTTGACATTCAGTTAAAAGATTTGTTTGACTTTTAAACTTCGCGCGTCTTTTGCCAGACTATCGGCATGTCTTGCCCTTCTTTTAGCACAGGACTAAAACCGTTGTCCTCCAACGCTTGGCTGATGAACAGTCCGGGACCCACATACTTGTCTGTATCTAAACGTCCGAGAACAAACAATCCGCCGGGTTTCAGCGCATAGTTAATGTTTTTACAAATATTGTCAAAAACCGCCATGGTCTTTTCTTTCTGCGGCATTGACAAATTAATCAACCCCGGAAGCAGATGATACAGGGCGTTTCTAAATGTCAACACGTCATAAGCGCCTTTTTCCACAGCCGGTTTTAGGTTAGTAATGTCCGCCTGAAAAAATTTAATCAAATCCTTTTTTTCCTCTTTAACCTTAAAAGTTTTGAAAAGTGTATTTACGCCGGTTTGTTTAAAATATTCTTTAAACATTTTCTTTTGAGTTTTTTGGTCCGGACTGTTCATCAGTCCGAATCCCAAATGCTTGTCGGCTTCTACCAGCGCGTGCGGATACGCACGATAAATCTCATACCTGCCGTAGTTTGCTTTCGCAACGGCTGCCCTTCCGATATCAAAGCCTTCAATCTGCGCCTTGTCACCGAGCATCATTTGCAGCGTCCACGCCTCCTCACCGGTTGAGCAGGCGCCAACCAGAATTTTGATTTTATCTTTGTCTGCAAAATGTTTCCCGATAAACTGCAAACCCTCAACATCTCTGAAAAAATACGTTATTTGGGTAAGTTCTTTATTTTGTGTCGGCGCAAAATTGCCGCTTTTGAGCTTTTCCTCGCTCCAATTCCCGCGAAAGGCGGGCTGTTTAGGGATAAATGCGGTTTGGCCGATTGCTGAAATTCTCATAACTTTATAAACCGCGTAAAAAAATAATTTGTCATGTCATTGCGCACAGGGTTTAAATATTCATATCCCACTTCTTTTTCCAGACGGTCACTTTGTCATAATCTTGTGTGAACGCCAGCGCAAAACCGTTGCGTTTCAAAGCTCTGTAAACCATTTGACCGGATTCATTATCGTGGTCATGGCTTAATTCGCCGAGCACAAACAACCCGCCGGGTTTGAGCGCATAGTTGATGTTTTTACAAGCGTTATCCAAAACCAAAGCGACCTGCGGCGGCCGTGACACCCTCCCGCCAATAGGATGCCCCGAGACCAAAAGATACAACGCGTTTCTGAACGTCAGCGCGTCATAAGCACCTTTTTCAACACACGGTTTCAAGTTAGTAATATCTGCCCGAAAAAACTTAATCAAATCCTTTTTGTCCTCTTTCACCTTAAAAGTTGCGACCTCCGGCTTTGTGCGTACTTTTTCAAAATATTCGTTAAACATCGCTCTTTGCGGAGCTTTGTGCTGGTAAAAAAGTCCCTCATATCCCAGATAAGCGTCTGCATAACCCAAATTGAAATCATGACTTTTTTCCGGGTCTCTGATGTAAATTATCCCGGAATTTGCCTGATTAACAGCGCTTTTACCAAGATCAAATCCTTCAATCTTGGCCTTGCGGCCGAGCAGCATTTGCAGCGTCCATGCCTCCTCACCTGACGAGCATGCGCCGACCAAAACCTTTATTTTGTCTTTGTTTGCGAAATGTTTTCCGATAAACTCAAGACTCTCAACATCCCTGAAAAAATGCGTTGTTTGGGTAAGTTTGCTATTTTGCGTCTTTGCAAGATTATCTTCCGGAATGATTTCATACCCGCAGTTCCCGCGGAAGGCAGGCTGCCTCGGGATAAATGCTGTTTGACAAATTCCGGCAATTCTCATAATTTTTTATAAAACCCGTAAAAAAAATAATTTGCTCCCAAATTGTTTTTTTGTGCTAAAATATTTTTATAACATATTAGTTGGGATTAGGTTATTTTATGTCAGCAAAACAAAAGGTGAATTTAAGGGAGTATAAAGACTTGATTGAAACGATTGCCAAGGTTGAGTTTCAAAAGTTCTCAACCTCGCACCTGATTGATTTGCCGGAGATGATTAACATCGGCAACCACACGCTGTATGTGCTTTTCAGCAAACGACCGCCGTCAGAGTTTAATATAACCTATCTTTCAACCGCGATAAAATGGGCGATACGTAACGAGGTTCGCCGCCGCTACAAATGGTACTCGCTTAAAAACAAGTCCGAGGACGACGATGTCCGCACGGAGGTCTACAAAACAATCCTGTCAATTGACGAGATGCAAGATGCTGAAAATCCTACCCAAATCAAGGACGAGGAGCGGACACCCGATGAGCGCGCGGAAATCGGCGAGCTTAAAGTTGAAATCGTTAATGCCATGAAAAAGCTCTCCCCGCGTGAAAAAGAGATTATTGAGTGCAAATTTTTTCAGGACAAAAAACTAAAAGATATATCAGAAGAGTTCGGCATCTCGCAATCGCGCATCTCGCGCATAATCCAGTCCGGGCTGGACAAAATTAAAAAAGATTTGAAAAAACAGGGGATAATGTGAAACTGATTTTTGAAAAAACCACGCCCGCAGGCGGGATTAACCTTACAGATGAGGTTGTGCATGTTGATTTTATTGCGCCACAGCTGCTGCGCAAAGGCGAAATCGGTCTGCCGCGTGTGAGCGAGCTGGAAGTCATGCGCCACTACAAAGAGCTTTCCGACCGAAATTTCTGCATAGAAAAAGGGTTTTATCCGCTGGGTTCGTGCACGATGAAGTACAACCCAAAAGTCAACGAGCTGCTGGCGAATTTGGACGGGTTTGCGAATTTGCATCCGTTATCAAACGATTGTCAAGGCGCGCTGGAGTTGATGTTCAACCTGCAAGGGGCGCTGGAAGAAATAACGGGCATGGCCGCGGTGAGTTTGCAGCCGGCTGCCGGCGCACACGGCGAATTGACCGGCATGATGATTGTTAAAAAGTATTTTGAAAGCCGCGGTGAAACGCGCAAAAAAGTTTTGATACCTGACAGCGCGCACGGCACAAACCCTGCGACCGCAGCGCAATGCGGGTTTGAAACAATCTGCGTGCCGTCAAACGAAAAAGGTCAGGTTGATATTGATGCGCTAAAATCCGTACTGGACAAAGATGTTGCGGCGATTATGATGACCAACCCCAACACCCTCGGGATTTTTGAGGAGAATGTTTTGGAGATTTCAAAGCTGATGCACGATAACGGGTCACTGCTTTACTATGACGGCGCGAATTTGAACGCGGTCATGGGTTATACAAACCCGGCGCTGATGGGGTTTGACATAGTCCACGTTAACCTGCACAAAACCTTTGCCACACCGCACGGCGGCGGCGGCCCGGGCGCGGGTCCGGTCGGGGTTGTTTCGCGTTTGGCAGAATTCTTACCACCGGTTGTTCAAGCGGAAAATGGAAAATGGAAAATTAAAAATGGGGCCCAGTCAATCGGTTCAATGAAAGGTTTCTACGGCAATTTCGGGGTGTTGGTGCGCGCGTACGCGTATATTTTGATGATGGGCGCCAACCTGAAAACCGCGAGCGCCGATGCGGTTTTGAATGCGAATTATTTGAAAGAAAAGCTCAAAGGCGCGTACCTGCTGCCTTATGACACAAAATGCATGCACGAGTTTGTGCTGTCAAGCGACAACACGATGAATATCGCAAAATCGCTGATGAAACACAACATCCACCCGCCGACGGTGTTTTTCCCGCTGATTGTGCCGGGCGCAATGATGATTGAGCCGACCGAAACCGAGACCAAAGCGCGGCTGGACGAGTTTGTGCAGATTATGTTGAAGATAAAAGACGCGAGCGCACCGGAAAACAAAATTGATGAGGTTCGTGCGGTGCGGCAACCGGATTTACGTTATGCAGGTTAAAACAAAGAAAAAAGTAACCTTCCCGCATATGGGAACAATAAGCATCGCGTGGGCGGCCGGGCTGGAAAAGTTCGGGGTGGAGCCGTTTGTGCCGCCATATACCAGCAAAAAAACGCTGTCGCTGGGCACAAAGCACTCACCCGAGGCTATTTGTCTGCCGTATAAACTGATTTTGGGAAACTTTATTGAGGCGATTGAAAAAGGAACAGACTACACCGCGATGATAAGTTCGCCCGGCATTTGCCGCCTGGGCGAGTACGGCAGCTGCATCCACAACGCGCTGAAAGATATGGGGTATGACGCAAATTATATTGAGCTGCAGCTTTATGACGGGATTGCGGGGATGTACCGGTTCGCAAAGGAAATCACCGGCAGCAAAAACCCGTTTATGCTGATAAACGGTGTTGTCCACACCTTGCGGATGATATTTTTGCTTGATGATTTGGAGGCGCGGCTGGCATATCTGCGCGCGCGTGAGATTAAAACGGGCGAGGCGCAAAAGAATTTTGACAAGGCGCTTGAACGCGTCAAGGCCGGCGGAAACCTGAAAAAAATGAAGCGCGAAGCGTTTGAGATTTTGAATAAGACCAAAATCGACCCGGAGCGCGAGGTGCTGCATGTTGATTTAACCGGTGAGATTTATCTGGTATGCGACAGTTTTTCCAACCAAAATATTATGGCAGAGCTTGGCAAGATGGGTGTTGAGGTTCGCCGGAGTCTGACGGTGAGCGGGTTTTTGAAGGATGCGATTATCCCGAAGATTTTCCGCAAGGGCGAAACCCACTTGCAGCGGGCATTCAGGCTTGCAAAACCTTATTTGATGCGAGATATTGGCGGTGACGCGCTAGAATGCGTCTCGGATGTGGCCTACGCGCACCAACGCGGGGTTGACGGGTTGATCCATGTGAGCCCGTTCACGTGCATGCCTGAGATTATGTCGCAAAACATTTTCCCCGCGATGCGCGAGGACATGGATATCCCGATTTTGCCGTTGATTATGGACGAGCAGACGGGCAAAGCCGGGTATTTGACGCGGCTTGAGGCGTTCGTTGATTTGATGCGCCGCAAGAAAAGAATCAGCGCGGCGGCGTAACGGCCAAATAACGGATTAAAAAAGCCCCTTTCGGGGCTTTTTTAATATAATATTTACGGCAATTGATCTCCAAAGAACCAAACCGCTTTAAGATTATCTAATGTACCCTTATTATTATGTGAAGTTTTCAATATATTATCAATAATTTCAGGTGTCATTTTACCTCCATTTGCCATTATTGTTGGCTCGTGCCTGCTCATAGTTCTCACAATATAGTCAACTTGTCCCTTTGTAATATCATCTAAATTATGAAAATTATCACATAATCCTATAAAATCATCTGCGTCATCCAATCTTGTGATAAGAAAATTTTCTCGATTTCCTGTTCCTAATTGTACACGGTGTGTAACTCCTCCAATCTCGTCAACGATATCGCCGCTGAGCTGATCAAAGGTAACTTGTTTACGGTGTACAGGTTTATGGTAATCGCCAAAATCATCGTTTACTGTCACTTTGATTTGTTTATTGTTTGCATCTATGTGTGTTTTGTGTATATTATATACGCCGGCATCTTGTTCATTCGTTAAATATTCTACGACTCCGTCTTTTGCTTTAATTGATGCATCAAAACCTTGTCCCAGGAGATAAGTTTCATACGTTGGCGCCAATTTTCCGGTCGCAACACCAATACTTTGCGGTGTTACTTGAATATTCTTAATCATTGCTTGTGCCGTATTCAATCCTTCAGGGTTGGCTGCCGCAACCCCGGCTTTATGTGCCGCCTCAAGCGATGATTTCGCGGTTGCAGCCGACGCAGCAAGCATCATACCGCCGCTGAACAGCTCAGTACCGCCTTTTTGGGCTTCTTCTTCGGTATCGGCAGTCGCAATGTCATACACACCTTTTGTGGTTAAACCCGTACCGACAACTGTTCCTGCTGCGTTAGCCACAGGAGCCAAAGCACCGGCCACTTTAGCAGGTATAGCCGCAGCAGCAGCCCCGGCTGCCAAGACACCTGTTGAAAGGAAACCAAGCCCTTCAAGAGTTGTAGCCGTATCTACAATATCTGCGCCGCCTTTGACCGCATTCCAGAGCCTTTCTCCGAGCGAAAGCTTTTCGTCGTTGCCGTCGTCCACTTTGGCGTCAACCTTTTCAGACCAATTCTTAATCGGGTCCTTAATCTTGTTTAAAGGGTTTGCTTTTGCGTCAATTCTGACAAATCTTTGATGGGTCGCATTCAAAAAACTGCCGATGCTGTCCACATCTTTGTAATCTTGTTTAAAACCTTCTTTGATACCTGATAAAAGTTCAGAAACAGCGTTTGGTTTGCTCTTGCTGATAATTGCTTCCGCTTCGTCAATTTCTTGCGTGGTCATTATGGACGGCTGCTTATCTGATTTTTTAACCAGTGATGTTTCATCATAAAATGATGGCGACGGTGTTGTGCCCGGCTGCTTATTTAACCATTTAGTCCTAACTGATTCTTCATACAATGATGCCACGGTTGAAGATTGTGTGTTTACTTTACTAACGTCTGCCATTTTTTAATACTCCTCGTTTATTTCACTTATATATAAAGTATATACGCGCACAAAAATTACCTGAACAGGTATGGCTCTCTTCATATTATATCGGAAGCTACGACAGGGTTTTGGCCTGTTTGAAACTCATATTTACAATTTGTCACAATTGCAATATAACTTAATAATTCGGCTATTTAAAAAAATCTTCTTTGTTGTACAATTAAAATATGAGAGAACATTTTAAAGGTGCGTTGGAGATAACAAACAAAAACCTGTCGCTTGCCGCGGCGCTGGTGCTGGTTTTGCTTGTTTTGAGCGTTTATCTGGGTTTTGCATCTTTTACGGTTGACACGGCGCTTGAGGCGGGTTTGTCGTTTGTGACGCTGTTGTTTATCGTGAGCGCGTTTGCGTCCGGCTGGTTTTATATGGTGAAAACGGCGGTGCTGGACAACAATATCGGAAACTATATCTGGAAAAGCATCCCTGACGGGGTGGGTAAATATTTTGGCAGCTTTGTGGGTGCGGCGGTTATTTTTGCGGTGATGGCGGCGCTTTACGGTGCTGGCGTTGTGTGGCTCGGGACGACTCTTTTCGGGGTGCTTGATTTTGACCCGGAACTTCTGCGCAGCGCGATGATTTCGCCTGAGGGGATGAAGTTGTTTTTGAACTCTCTGACCGATGCGCAAATCCGGCAGCTCGGCAGCTGGAATCTGCTTTTGGTACTGGCGGTGTGGGTATCGTCGTTCGTTTTGATGTTTTGGGTGCCGCAAATGCTTTATTCAACAAAAAATCCGGCCGCCGCGCTGTGGAAATCCGTTAAAAAAATCTTCAAAAACCCGGTGCCGGCGCTGAAACTGTTCTTTTTCATAATCGTGTTGAACTTTGTGATGTCTTTGCTTAACGGGCTGGCGATGCGCAATCAGGCGGCGCATTTTCTCGCGAATCTGGTGTATTTCTATTTAACAACCTATGTTGTTGTGTTACTATTTAGTTATTATGAAAAAAATTATAGCGGTTGTGGGTCCAACGGCGAGCGGCAAGAGTGATTTTGCGGTTGATTTGGCGCTGCGCATTGGCGGCGCGGAGGTAATTTCCGCGGACTCACGGCTGGTTTACAAAGGTTTCAACATAGCGGCGGCAAAACCCGGGGTAAACGACATGAGAGGTGTCCGGCACCACCTGATTGACGTGACAGAGCCCGAAACCGACTTTTCCGCAGGGCTGTGGGAAAAGATGGCGCGCGCCGCAATTGATGATATAACCTCGCGCGGCAAAACACCCATTATCGCAGGCGGCACGGGGTTGTATTTCAGGGTGCTGCTTGAAAACTGGCAGTTGGCGGATTTTGAACCCGACTTGGACGAACGCGCCCGGCTGCAAAAGTTGAGCAATTTGGAATTACACGACAAGCTGCGCAATTTGGACGAGGCCGCCGCGCTGAAAATCAACCCCGCGGACAAAAAAAAGCTCATCCGCGCCATAGAGATTGGGGGGGCATCTAAAAAACCCACCGTAAAAGAACCTGAGTTTGACGTGGAATGGATTGGGTTGAATTTTGAGCGCGCAGAGCTTTATGAGCGTATTGACAGGCGCGTGGATTTGATGATTGAGCGCGGACTGGTTGACGAAACCCGTGCGCTGATTGCAAAACACGGACGGATAAAAAACATCACCGACACGATCGGCTACAAAGAAATCCTGGCGCACCTTGACGGGGAGTTGAGTTTGGGGCAGGCCGCCGAACTGCTTAAAAAAAACACCCGCAACTACGCCAAACGCCAGCTGACGTGGTTCCGGCGCAACGAGTTGATTAACTGGAATATTTATCCCGAGCGCTCCGGGCGCTTATGATATAATAATCAAATGAGCACGGTATTTGTGACAGGAACAGGCACGGATGTGGGCAAAACGCACGTTTGCGCGCATCTTTTGGAAAAAACGCCGGGTGCGGTGTACTACAAACCCGTTGCCTCAGGCGGCGGCGAGCGTATCAACGGTGTCAGATCCTACGTTTTTGAACCTGCCGTATCGCCGCATCTTGCCGCGCGCATGGCGGGCGTTAAAACCGCCAAAGAGAAAATCGCCGCGGATTTTGCCGCGATTGACGCGCCGCACGTAATCATTGAGGGAGCGGGCGGGATTTTCACACCGCTTGGCGACGACTTGAACCAAATTGACATTATCAAAATGCTCAATCTGCCGCTGATTATCGTTGCAGATGCAGGGCTTGGCACAATCAACGCAACGGTTTTGACGCTAGATTATGCCAAAATCCGCGGTATCAAAGTAAAAGGCGTCATCTTGAACCGCTACGACGAAACCAACTTTGTCCACCGCGACAACAAGGCACAGATTGCAAAACACACCGAGGTGCTTGAATGTCTGGAATAAATTCATCGCAAATTTGGCACCCGTGCACGCAGATGAAGGGTTTTGAGCCGATTGTGGCGGAAAGCGCAAGCGGGCTTTATATTTACGACGCGCAGGGCAAAAAATATGCCGATATGATAAGCTCGTGGTGGTGCAACCTGCTCGGACACTGCCACCCGAGGGTAAATGCGGCTGTTAAGGCACAACTTGACAAATTAGAGCACGTTATTTTTGCAAACTTTACGCACGAAAAAGCGGCCGAGCTTTGCGAGCGGCTCACAAAAATCCTGCCCGCAGGGCTGGAAAAATTCTTCTTCACCGACAACGGCTCATCGGCTGTTGAGGCGGCGATGAAGATGAGTTTTCAGTATTTCCGGCAAACAGGCGGCGGACAAAGAACAAAATTTATGGCGCTAAAAGGCGGCTACCACGGCGAGACGCTCGGTGCGTTGAGCGCGGGCGCGCTGGACTTGTACGCGCAAAAGTTCAAACCGCTTTTGTTTGATGTAATAAGGCTTGACGAGCAAAACGCACAAGAGATGTTTGCTGCGCACGGGAGTGAGACCTGCGCGCTGATTGTTGAACCGATAATCCAGATGGCCGCCGGGATGCGGATTTATCCGCCGGAGTTTTTAAAAAAATTGCGCCAATTGTGCGACCAATACGGCGTGCACCTGATTGCAGACGAAATAGCGACAGGGTTCGGACGCACGGGTAAGATGTTTGCCTGCGGGGGTAAATGGGACGGGAAGCCCGAAAGCCGCAACAGGGCTGCTGATAGCGGCGTTTGTCCCGATATCATGTGCCTTTCAAAGGGTTTGACGGGCGGTTATATGCCGATGGCGCTGACTGTGACGACAAACGAGATTTATGAGGCGTTCTACGGCAAAGAACCGTTTTTACACAGCCACACATACAGCGGCAGCGCGCTTGCGTGCGCGGCGGCCGTGGAGGTGCTGAAAATCTTTGAGGAAGAACCCATTTTGCAAACCGCGCAGGACAACGCGCAGTATTTTGCGCAGCTTGTTAAGGAAATCTTCCCGAACGCGCGTCACATTGGATTAATCAACGCGTTTGAGCTGCCGAACGCAGCCGAATTCGCACGGCGCGCGACAGAAAAAGGTGTGCTGATGCGCCCGCTCGGTGACGTTTTATACTTCAACCCGCCGCTAAACATTGAACGATACCAGATGGAAGAAGTAATTGAAATCACCTCAAAACTTGTCGGAACAATTTAGCCCCGATTTCGTCTTTTAACTTGACTGACTATGGAGCGTTGTCAAATCCTCCCAAATTTCAGGCGCAACGAACAGCGCAGTGTAAGTAACAAAACCAGCTAAAACAAAACCCATAGAGAACATAGAATACCCCCCCCCCTATCATTTATTATTATAACATATTATAATGAGGAAAAGAGGAAAT
>DBCX01000037.1:50223-98122 GCA_002293275.1 Cyanobacteria bacterium UBA947
AGTTTTGATGAGGATTCGTTTTCCGTCAAGCGCGAGGAGGAAGGGCTTCTGGTGCTGCATTTGGAGTGCAGACATTGCGACAAAAAATTCGGAGTTGCAATGCTGGGATTTTCAGATATTGAGGTCAAAAACGGTGTGCGCGAGCCGCTTGTGGTTCAAGAAGGGCCCGAACCCATTAATTACGACGATGTAATTGATGCGCACAGGTTTATCCGTGATTTGGACGAAAATTGGAGCAAGCACCTGCCACCACGGCAGTAGGTGCTGCCCAAAAGTACTAACAAATTATTTTTTTACGTGGTTTAATAGCCATGGTATGAAACTTTTATCAATAAACACGCAGGCGCACGGACCAAACATAAACTTGAATGTCACAAACTTTTGCGGCAAAGAAAAAAGTTCGCTTGATATTTTAATGACAGAGGCAAAGAAAAAGCCGCGTCTGACACCTGCACAGCAAGATGAGTTTATAAAAAAGGCGCAGGCCGGCGATGAAAACGCAAAAAACAGGGTCGTGGAGAGCAACATCGGGCTTGTTGTGTCTATCGCAAAGGCATATCAAGGCCGCGGCCTGCCGTTTGCAGATTTGGTTCAGGAAGGCGCTATCGGATTAGCACACGCGGTTGACAAATTTGAGCCCGAGCGCGGGTTTCAATTCTCAACTTACGCCGGACACTGGATAAGAGGCTGTATCAGCAACGAAATTTTGGATCAGGCGCCGATGATTCGGTTTCCGGCTCACGTGGTTGAAAGTTTACGTGCCATATCAAAAGCGAATAAAAGTCTGCCTGACAAACTCAAAAACAATCCGAAGGAAATTGAAAAAGTGACCGGAATCAACGAAGAAAAACAAAAACAACTCAAAGAATACCGTAAGCAAAGTGTAGAAAGCTTGGACAGTCTGGCTGAAGAATCCAGAAACAATATCCCGTCAGATGAAAGGTACAAAATTGATGATGGGCTAAAAAGCGTGTCGGTTGAAAAGTTCTACCAACTACTGGAAAAGCTGCCGGTAAAGCCCGAAAGCCTTGCAATGTTCAAAGAATACTACGGATTTGACGGAAAAGAACCCAAAACATTTGAAGAAGTCGGCAATCTACACGGTTGCGGCAGAGAAAACGTCCGGCAACGGGTGCTAAAAGTCAAAGAGTTTATTGAAAAAAGCTACAACATGCAGCAGCTGCACGAGAGCAACACAGACTAACCGGCAAGTTATTTTTTCACGAGGTTTAAACAAGCATGAAAATTTTACCAATAAATCAGCAGGCATACACGCCCCAAATAACCTCCCGCCCCGCAAACTTTTGCGGCAAGGAAAAAAGTTCGCTTGATATTTTCATGGCAGAATTAAAGAAAAAACCGCGGCTGACACCCGCGCAGCAGGATGAGTTTATCAAAAAGGCGCAGGCCGGCGATAATGACGCAAAAAACAAGGTTATCGATAACAACCTGGGGCTTGTCGTGTTTATTGCGAAAAAATACCAAGGCCGAGGGGTGCCGTTTGAAGATTTAATCCAAGAAGGTTCTCTGGGGTTAAAGCATACGATAGAAAAATTTGAGCCGGAGCGCGGTATTAAATTCTCAACTTATGCGGTGACCTGGATAAAGCGCTATATTTTAGACTCTATTAATCTTGACGGCAGAATAATTCGTATTCCCACATACAAGGTCAGGGAGATACTGAATGTTGACAATGCTGAAAAAATCTTTAACACTGACGACACAAAAGAGGTTGCGAAATTAACCGGTTTTAACGAAGACAAAGTACAAAAACTCAAACAATACCAGCGAGCCGTAATCAGTCTGGATACCCCGATACCGCAGAGCGATAATGACGAGACTACTTTGTTAGATAATATCGGTGACAGCAGGTATCCGGCCGATAAAATTGACACTACGGAGGCTTTTTTAAATGAATTCACTAAAATATTGAACAGGATAGAAGGATACGGACAATGGGACAGAAACGTTAAGATGTTCAAACTCCACCACGGACTTGAAGGAGAAGACCCAAAAACCTTTGATGAGCTCGGATCTATTTTTGGCGTCACCAGAGAAAGGGTCCGGCAGTGTGTAAATAAAGTAACTCTTGCGGTTAAAAAAGACCCCGAGATGCGCCGGTTGTACGAGAGTCAGGTATAAAAGATTTAGCGCTTTTCTTTAAACTCTATCTCGTAGCCGAGGATGTCGGCGATGATTTTNNGAAATTTAAATAGTTATTTTTCCTGAATAATAACTTCGCAGCCAAGGATCTCGGCGATGATTTTCATCTCGGAGTACTTTAAAGTATTGTTGTATAGTTTTTGCGACAAATTACTGAGCGCATAGTGTTTTTTTAAACGAACACCAAGTTCCGCAGCAAGTTGACTCATTGTCATGCGCTTTTTTGCAAGCAATATTTTTACGTCCGTAACAATATCCATTGAATTATTATACTAAATAATTCCAGTGGCTTGACTTTTGTTTTATGATATACTAAAATATTTTAGTACCAACTAAAACAAATTTACAATAAGGAGGAAAACCATGGAAAAAGCAGCTAAACTTGCAGAAAAAATATATAATATAAGCTCGATTCTACAGCAATACTGCCGTATTAATGATGAAGATTTCGAGGTGGCAAAAATCTCAACGCTGGTTGACTGCATATACCAAAACGCCGACTACCTCAACGCCGCTTTTATCAACGAGTTTGAGGAGGTGTAAAATTTTACACCTTTCTCTTGCGCGCGGCTTCTGACTTGCGCTTACGTTTTACGCTCGGTTTTTCGTAACGCTCGCGCTTTTTAACCTCGGAAAGTATACCGGCCTTTTGGATTTTTTTCTTGAAACGACGCAATGCGCTTTCAATGCTTTCGTTGTCGCCTACTTTAACTTCTGCCATTTGTGTAAATTCACCACCTTCAAAAGTACTAGTACTTATAAACGAATTGTAACTTGAAAAAATATACAAGTCAAGTCTTACGACAAATCAAATAAGCCGTGATAACAACCGTCAGCGGCACGCACGCCAAAATCCCGATACTGCCCACAAGCGCCGAGATAATTTCTGAGACTGTGTTGTTCAGGTTGAAGAATTTTTGCATATCAATATTGCTTGACAGCAGCACAAGCGGCAGCGATGCGCCAAGATACACAAGAATCAACGTGTTTGACATCGTACCTATGATATCTTTGCCCACATTCATCCCGGAGCGGATAAGTTCTTTGAACCCGAGCGCGGGATCTGTTTCGTGAACCTCGTTAATCGTACTCGCGATTGATATCCCAACATCTGTCACGGCGCCGAGCGTTGCCAAAATCATTGATGCGGACAAAATCCCTTTGAAATCCAAATCCGGCCGCATCGCGTACAAGAAGGTGGCTTCTTCGCTGCTGAACCCGCTCAAATACGCCATATTTATCGCAACAAACGAGAGTACGGCCGCCAGAACAAGGCTCAACGCAGTCCCGAGCACGGCCGCTGTGCTTTTTGTGTTGAAGCCGCCGACCAAATACATTGTTATCATTGTTGAAATCACGCTGACAACAAGCGCGGCAAAAATCGGTGACAGGCCGTTCAATGCCATCGGCACCAGCACCCAAAAAATCAGCGCGACGGTCGCCGCGATTGACACAAGCGCAAAAACGCCCTTGCGGCCGCCGATTGCGATAAGTCCGGTACAAAAAATCACCGCAAAAATCACCACCGCAAACGAGCGCTGCAAATCCGCGATGTAAAAATTCACATCCTCCGCGGTTGAGATAAACTCTGATACCGGCTCCACGTGCAATATTACCTTTGAGCCCTTTTGGATGTCAATGTTATAGGCGGGGTTTTCATTCAAAAGGTTGTCGATTTGCCGCAGCGCGCCTTTAAATTTGCCCGATGTAATCTTCACAACCGCAGTTTGCTTGAAATCGTCCTCATAGCTTACGCTTTGAACCACGCCGCGTTCTGACGGAAGCATGGTCTGCGCGTGCGATGCGAGCCCAAACAAAAATACTGCCAAAACAATAAACAATTTCTTCATGTTAAAATATTATCATGGAAGATGTAAAATGTCAGGCGTTGGAAAATTTCAAATCGGGTGATTTTGCAAAGGCAAAAACGGGCTTTGAGACAGTCGTGAAATTTGAGCCTGATGATGCGCAAAACTGGTTTCATCTGGCGGTTTGCTACGAAAATCTTGATGATTACATCACGGCCGAGAACGCCTATAACACGGCGATTGGGCTAAACCCGGATTACATTGACGCAATCAAAAACCTTTGCGTGCTGCACGTGAAAAACAACGAGGCAAAAAAGGCCGTTGAGCTTGGCAAGTCTATTCTTGGCAAAGTTGATGATTATTCGGTTTATTATATTATCGGCACGGCGTGCATGGCGGCGCGCAATTTTATTGAAAGCATCTTTTTTCTCGGCAAGGCGCTTGAGCTCAACCCGAAACACGCGCAGATTTATAACAACCTTGGCACCTGCTACATTTCAACCGGCGAGCTTGACCGGGCGCGCGAGGCGTACGAAAAGGCATGCAAACTTGAGCCCAAAAACGATTTGACGATTTTTAACATCGGCTCAATCTATCAGGTTCAAGAAAACCACAAAAAGGCGATTGAGTACTTCCAAAAGGCCTGGGAGCTTGAGCCGGAGGACGAGTATCTTGTTGCGATGGCGCTGTCGGAGACAAAGCTCGGGCAATACGACGCGGCGATAGGGCATTACAAGATTTTGGCCGCAAACAACCCGGCAAAACCCAATTACCGCTACAATCTTGCCGGATGCTACGAGGCAAAAGGCGATTATATCAACGCGGCAGGGATTTTGGCGCAGCTTGTTATGATGAACCCCAAATCCGCCGCGATGATGGCAAAGCTGGCCAGAGTCTACACCAAGCTAAACCAGCCGCTGCACGCAAAAGAGCTTTATGACAAGATTATCATGCAAGGGAGCGCATCGTTTGAGATTTATTATGAATTCGCCTCAATTTGCGCACGAACGGGCGACCTTGACACGGCGGAAAAGAATTTCAAAAAAGCGTTGAGTCTTACAGGTGACGCGGCTGATAACGTATCAAGCGAGCAATGCGCCTTGGCGCACAAGGATTTGGGCGTAATCTATCTCGGTCGCCGCCAGTTTGACTGGGCACGCGACGAGTTTTGTCAGGCGCTTGAAATCGCGCCAAACGACAGCAGCATCGTTTTTGAATACGCGAATTTTCTGCACGCAACGGCTGATTTTGAGCAGGCGGACAAAATGTATAAGCGCGCGCTTGCGCTTGACCCGGAAAACCCTGATATATTGGGGTTCAGCGCGCTAAATAAAATCCACACGCAAGATTGGGACACCGCCGTGGGGCAAATTGAGAAAGTAATTGCCGCGCACCCGGCCGAATCGTTTTTTTACTACATAGCGGGCCGATTGAAATTCCTCAAAAAAGAATACGAGCAGGCGAAAAATTATCTGGTGCGCTCGTATGAGCTAAAACCCACCAACGACGCACAAAACCTGCTCGGGCTCTGCTATTATGAGCTGGAAAACTTTGCGCAGGCGAACGAAATCTTCACAAACCTTTTGAAAGAAAGCCCTGCTAACGTGAATTTAATGTTGAGCAGCGCAAACTGCTATGAAAAACTGGGTAATTTTGACGCTGCAATCGCGCAGGCGCAAGAGGCAGTGGAAATCTTCCCCGAATGCGAAGAAGCTCATGAGCTAATCCGGCGATTGTCGTAGACATTTTCATGATAACATGTAGTCATGGGTGATGAGGACAAGCAGTTTGAAGCCACGCCGCGCAAGCTTGAGCAGGCGCGCAAGGAAGGTCAGGTCGTCAAATCAAAGGATTTTTCGACCGCGATTGCGCTGCTTGTTATGTTCAGCGCAATCCTCGGGTTGGCGCCGTTTATTTGGGAGCAAATCGTCACGCTTTTTACGCTGCTGTACGAGCAAATCCCGAACCAGCACATATCAGATATCGGTATGACCTATATTTTCACGATTGTCACAAAGGCCGCGGTGCTGATTATCGCGCCGATACTGTTTGTGGCGTGGTTTATTGCGATATTGGCCGACTTTATCCAGGTGGGACCGCTGGTGACATTCACCCCGCTTATCCCAAAACCCGACAAACTCAACCCCACCAAGTATTTCAAAAACCTTATCTCGCCAAAGACATTATTTGAACTGGTTAAAAATATTGTTAAGGTGCTGCTGCTCGGATATATCGGGTGGAGCGTGTATTCCGCGCACATTGAGGGCATTTTTATGCTCGCGTCAATTGATAACAATTTCGCCGTGATGGTAAAGTTCGGCCAGCTTATCATTGAGTTCATTTTCAAGGCGGGACTTGCGTTTTTGGTGATTTCGGCGGCGGATTACGGGGTGACAAAGTGGAAATTCTTAAAAGACCAGAAAATGTCGTTCAAGGAGATAAAGGACGAATACAAGAACACCGAGGGTGATCCGCACGTGAAAGCCGCGCTGCGCCAGCGCCGGATGCAGATGCTGCAGCAAGGGATGATGGATTCGGTGCCTGATGCGGATTTTGTCGTCACAAACCCGATACACGTCGCCTGCGCGCTAAAATACGACGCCGAGGAGATGGAATCGCCCACACTGCTTGCCAAAGGCAGCGCGTTAATCGCAGAAAAAATCAAAGAAATCGCAAGAGAACACAATATCCCAATCATTGAAACCCCGCCGGTCGCGCGAGCAATCTACAAAATGATGGAGGTGAACCAGCAGGTTCCGCCTGAGCTCTACAAAGCCGTCGCCGAAATCCTTATGTTTGTTTACAAGATGAAGAACCCTGATCTTCAATAACCGTAGTGGTCGCGCGCGTTCAGGTATTCTTTGACACTGTTAAGCGACGCCTGCACAATACGTGTGACACGCGAGGAGGACAGTCCGATTTGTTTTGCGATGTCTTTTACCTGCATATTCCGGTAAAACCGGTATTCCACAACGGTTCTCTCTTTTGCCGGCAGCTTTGAAATGGCCTCACGGATAAGTTTACCCATCTCGGAAATCTCCGCACTCTCATCAGGTGTGGCTTTCGGGTCTTTTATAAAATCAAACGACGAGTCATTATCGCTTGCGGCCGCGGCCAGCCCGTCAATTGACAGGATTGTTTCGTAGACCGCCTCACGGACCTTTGCCTGCGGCATATCTACGCCTTCTGCTGCTTCTTCCTCGTCGTATTCGCCTTCTGCCTTGTGTTTGAGCGAGTACCATTTGTACCTTATACGCAATTCGTTTCTGATTGCCCAGCGGATAGCGGTCGCGATATATGCGCCGTTGTAGCGCTCCATCTGCTCTGGGGTTTTGTTTTTGATTAAAACCTGCAGCGCAATAACACCGATTGATACCAATTCTTCGTACTCAACCATGTGTGACGGAATGCGGCGCTGCTCAACTTTTGCCACCTTCTGCACAATCTCAAGATATTCTTTCAGTTTTTCTTTATCCTGCATAATCATGGGTTATTACCATTTTATCACAAGGATAAAATATGGTTATCATTTATAAGGATGAGATGAGAAATTAAAAACCCCGCAGGTTTTGCGAGGTTTTTAGCTTTTATGTTGTCTTGTTCGGATTATCTGCCGTAAAGAACTGTTTTGCCGGCATCTGTTGCAGGCAATACAACCGTGCCACCGAAGTAAACAGGGTATACGTCAGACGGTGATTCAACTACGCAGGTATCTTCAGATCCTTCATCACAAACAGTCTGCGTGTTAGGACCTTTTTGACCGTTTACGTCAATAAGACCCACACAATAATTTGTTTCAGGTTCTTCTCCATCTTCTCCTGTTGCCGGGTTAAGATCGTCAACACCGTTCAACTGGCAGGTTGCATCAGCTTTCAGGTATGTGAACACCATACCGTCAGACATAAAGAACGAGCGGTAAGTATCGTCACCTGAAAAAGTGTCTCCAGGGGTAGCAGTACCTGTCGCCGTTGCAGCAGCGGCAAGAGTGGCACCTCTAAGCGTAACATNNTAACCCATACCACTTTCTGCTGCTTTCACAACACTCATTCTGTTTCTGAAAATGTTATAAATGCTTACATCTGTTGTTGGAGTCGCATCGGTACCTGCTGCCACGTTAAAATCGTAATCATCTAATGCAAGGTTCAATGTAACCGCTTGTGAAATAACTGAAAGCGCTTTTTTGAACGCAACTCTGTTTTGCATACCACGCGTTGAGTTAATCAATGTCGGCATAGTCAACGCTGCTACTACACCAATAATACCCAGAGTAATCAATACCTCTGCCAAAGTAAAACCGAATCTTCTTGTCATTTTTTCTACCCTTTCTTATTTTTTGTTTAGTAAAACTCTTAATAAACCTGTTGCTATGTTACCACATAAAAAAAAAAATGCAAGTAGTATCGGCAAAATTGTGCTAAATAATTGTAATCCGGCCGTCGTCCTTGATTTCTATCGGCTCTTTAAACTTCTTAATATAATCGCATGCCAGCTTGTCCTTGTCATAATTAAACAGCTGGTCGTACCCTTTTATCGCGTTTTTGTCGGCAATATAGCCGTCCCCGCCCGACGCAAAGAAATTATCCATCGCAACGAGATAAGTCTTTTCCGGATTCGGGTTGTTAACATCTATGGCGTGGTCTTTGCCCTCCTTGTCCGTAAAAATAACGTTGCTGACCTCGCCTGTGCGGCTCAAGGTGTATTTTAAGCCCGACGGCGTGATGATACCCGGTTTGTGACCCGGATTTGAATAGGATTCCGCACCTTTTTTCAACGCACCGATTAACTCGTCTTCGCCCAAAAACAGCGTAACCACTCTGTTCCCGAGCGGCGTGACCTCAAAAACCTTGCGCGAGTCAACCTGTCCCGCCTCAAAATACCCGCGGCAGTTGGCGTTGTTTACCAGCGCAATATCAACATCCAACTCACTTCTCATCGCATCCGCCACAAAATTCAACGACGGATTCGGCTCAACCAGCCTGTCATGCGGCGGAGGCGGCACCGATTTAATCACACCAAGCTGCTCCGGTGCGCCCAAAATCCGGTCAAACTCCGCTCCAAGCACGGCGCTGCGCTCAAAATCTTTTGATGCGTAAACATTGTTTTGAACTTTTTTGATGACTCCGCTCTCGTTAAACTCAACATTCAAAATCCCCGCATACTCGCCGTCTTTACCGGCCTGCGTGATGATCACCGGCTCACCTGCCGGCGAATAGAAAAGGTTTTCGCCTTCTTTGATGTCTTTGACAAGCTCGTGCGTGTGCCCGCCAAGGATTACGTCTATCCCTGTTACGCTCTGCGCCAAAACCTTGTCCTTGCACAACCCCGCATGCGAAAGCACAATCACCTTGTCAACACCTTGCGCTTTGAACTCGTTAATCTGCGCCTGAACGGTCCCAATCGTTGTTTGCAGGTCGTCCACCCTAACCTCTTCCTTACCTGATGAGCCTTTTACCGAGCGGTCTTCCAAATCAAACGGCGCAATCCCTATCACACCAAACTTTTGCCCGTCTTTTTCTTCAATATAGGCTCGCTCAATGGTTTTTGCAATACCCTCATTTTTGATAGCATGCGCGTTTATCCCGAGCAGCTTGAACTTGGCATCTTGCATACTTTTCAAAAACTGGCTCGGTTTTGAATCCAGATTGTGGTTGCCGAGCGCCTCGGCAGTGATTCCGACGGTATCCATAAACACGCGCGAGCACTCGTTGAATTTTACATTGCTGCCCGCCATAATATCACCGGACGAAAATTTCAGCTTGGTTTTATCCGACGGCGACGCATCAAACCGCTCCGACATCGTTTTAATCCGCGACATACCGCCGAGACTGCCATGCAGGTCGTTACAATAAAAAATACTTACACCGTTCATCATCATTTACTTAAAGTCTGAACATAAATTTTTTTGCTGATTTATTACGAAACGTAACGGACGCGCTGCCCGCACCAACGCTACGGTCTTGGCGGCGTCACCGTCATGATTTGCGCCGCAATCTCCGGGTTTTGGTAAATGAATTTCAACTCACCTTCTGTCAGCGGTTTTTGGGTGTGGACGTTGGCGTAACGCACCAGCTCCAGCACATATCTGGCCTCTTTTTCATCCTTAAACTCAATATCCAGATTTTCATAAACATTCCTGAACCCTTTTATCCCGCCGTATTCACCGGTTGTGATAAGCCGTCCGGTTTCAATTGTTTCAACCTCGCCGCGCCCGAGCTCCTCGTGGTCGTAGAGTTCGTAGTTTCTGTGGTCTTTCAAGGCGCCGTCCGCGTGGATACCTGACTCGTGGGCGAACGCATTGCCGCCGACCGCCGGCTGGTTGATAGGGATTGGCACCTTGAACGCACGCGATGCGTATTTTGCCAGATGCCACATTTTGCTCAAATCAATCTTGTCGCCGAGCTCATATTTGCCGGCCAAACCTGCGGCCTTTTGCACCGCAAGCAGGCACGAGGCCAAATCCGCGTTACCCGCACGCTCGCCCATGCCGTTAATCGCCGTGTTGATGTATGCGTCACACCCTGCGTCAACCGCAGCCTGCGCACCGCGAACCGAACAAGCCACCGCCATTCCCAAATCGTTATGGAAATGCAGCTCAATCGGCATCTGAACAGCTTTTGCTATCTCATAAATCCGCTCATAAGTTGTCTGCGGATCCTCATAACCCAATGTGTCGCAGTATCTGAACCTGTTTGCACCGCATTCTTTTGCCCCGGCCGCAAATTTTATAAGAAAATCAAGATCGCTGCGCGATGCGTCTTCCGCGTTAACCCCGACAATCTCTGCCCCGTGCGAAATCGCGCACCCAACGGCCTCGCAGGTCATCTCAATTAAATCATCAAACGTTTTTTTGCCGCCGTATTTGCCGGTGAGCATCTGGCTTGACGTTGATTGCGAAAGGTTCAGGTATTTGAGCTTTGGCACATTCGCAAAACTTTTTTCCACATCGCCTACAACCGCACGCATCCAGCCGGAGAGCTTTGTATTCTTGATTACGCCGCGGCTGACGAGTTCAAGGTTGGCGTTCAGGTAGTTGATTTCGTGCCCTGTTGCCGGAAACCCAAACTCAGAGCGCGACAAACCCATCTGGTCGAGGTAAAGGTTTATCATAGTTTTTTCCAGCTTTGCCAAACCTAATCTTGATGTTTGAACCCCGTCGCGGTTTGTTACATCTATGAAATATATTTTATTCATGCTATAATGTTACCATGAATACGACAAAAGAGTCAAAGCTGTTAGAAAAAAAAATTAACAAAGAGTACAAGACCGGGAATGTGAAAAACGCGATTGAGTTGTGCCAGATTGGGCTGCAAAACGACCCAACCAACGCGGATTTGCACGTGCGGCTCGGGGACTTGTTCTTGGCGTGGCATCTTGACATCCACAACTCTTACCAGTATATTGACGAGGCGATAACCGAGTACCAGCGCGCGCTTGAAAGCTATATAAACTCGGCTGAGCTCTACTACAAAATCGCGCGGGCGCATTTTCACAAAGGCGAGCTGGACAAGACGATAAATTATCTTGACACGGCGGTCGCAAAAGACCCGTCGTTTGCCGGAGCCTACTTGCTTTTGGCGGAAACCTACACGAAAAAAGCGCGGTTTTTGGAGGCGTCACTGAACGCAAAAAAAGCGATTCAGCACGCGCCGCTTAGAAACTCGTGCGCACACTTTTTACTCTCAACGCTGTACCGCGTATCCTCGTTCCAAGGTTTTAAAAACAAGTTTCTGTCGCAATGGGAATACGTTTTGTCATTGCTGACGCTCCCGTTTGACGGCAAAGCGCTGGCCAATGTGGGTAAAACGCTCGCAAACCTGCGGTTTGTACCGATTTTATTGAAGGGTTTGTACATAATCCGTACCCGCGGCGTGCACGATGCGCTCGGGATTTACGTTGAGGCGATAGAAAAAGCGCCCGGGTTTGTGCCGTTCTACTGTTTGCTGGGAGATTTGTACCGGTCTATCGGATATTTTGACGACGCGATAACCGAATACAAGATGGCGATTTGGCTAGACAGTCTCAACATCAACGCTTACAGGCATCTTTGTCAGGCCTACGAAGAAATAGGCGACTTTGACAACGCGGTTGATATTTACGAAAAACTCATCAAAATCACGCCGAACATGCCCGATGTCCACTCAAATCTCGCTAATATTTTGTACGTCAAAGGCGATATTGACGGTGCAATTTCGCATTTCCACACGGCAATCACCTTGAACCCGAAAAAAGAATGGACAAGCATCATCAACCAGACATTGGGGTTTGTGTATCAGGAGGGCAAAAGCGACATGAACGCGGCGATAAGCTCGTATCATAGCGCGTATTTGCTTACGCCCGCGGATTTGGATATTTATGTGAACCTTGGCAGCGCCTTTTATGACAAGGATGATGTTGAAAACGCGTTGATGATTTACCGCAACGCGCTGGATTTGGACCCCAAGAACGCGCAAATCCATTGTAATCTCGGGTTCTTGCTATGGAACAGGGGCGAGATTGACCGCGCGATAAAGGAATACGAGCTTGCGATTGAGTACGACCCGCACTATGACATCGCGTATAACAATTTGGGCGTTATTTATCTGGACGATTTGGGGCGCGTAGCGCAGGCGGCCGAGATGTTCAAAAAATCCGTCGCGAGCAACCCGAATTACGCGCTGGCACACTTTAATCTTGCGCGTGCAACGGCAATAACCGGCGACAAAATTGAGGCGGCAAAGCTTTATCAGATTGCGCAGGAGATCAACAATACAACCGGTGAGATTGACCCGGAGGACATCGCCCACAAAATTAACGGGCTGTTTAATTAATTCAATGTTATGCTGACAGATGCAGCTTTGTTTACAACTGAAATCTTGTCTTCTCTTGCGAGCCAGCCAAGCCCAAACTCCAACAAATTATTTTTTAAATCAAGTTTTTTCTTAAGCTGTGCCAATGATGCAGTCCCCTTGTTACTTTCCAAATAACCGTAAATCTCGCCTGCAGCCTGACCTATTTGTTCCTTCAACATTGAAACCTCCAATTCTGTTTTAAATAAAATAACCACTTCCATAATACCCCAAAAAAACATAAAAATCAACATGCCGGGGGTTTGTAAACAATCGCAAAGGTTTCTTAATAACCCTTAACAAACACTTAAAGAATGTTCAAATTTGTGTTACAATACTAGCAATCGGAATAATGATAGCACAAATGTGAAGTAAAAAGGATTTGTCTTGAAAGTAACTGGCATCAAATGTGGCATTGAGTTCGGCAGGAACCCGTACAGGGCGGTTGAACAGGCACAGAAGGTTTTAAAAGCGATAAATACAAACCCCGACGGGTTTTTTGAGAGCGTTTTGAGCGACAAACTTGTGCTGAAATATCTTAAAGCAATCCCCGATACAGATCGCCAAATGCTTGAAACCTTTGATTTTAGCGGGTCTTTGGGCAGGGCGTATCCTGATGTTTACAAAAAACTTGAAGGTCATAACAACGGGCTTTTGAATTTGTCCAAACAGTATATGGAAATTTTGGGGAAAAACCCTACGCCCGAGCAATGGGAGTTGATAGAGGCAAGCGCCAAAGCACACGATGTCGGCAAGGCCTTTGCGACCGCAGAAACCTGGAACACCCGCGGTACAAACCCGTTTGTGGAACACTTCATTAAAAAACATCCTGATATGGGCGGCATGATTATGGAAACAATAGGCGCACCGAAAGAGGTTGCTATATTTACAAAAGGACACCACAGCCAAGTTGGCGATATGGAAACCGCACTGCTTCAAGCAAAGGTTGAAAAGCCTGTTAAGTTTGGTGAATTGGTCGAGATTATGAAGGGCGGCGATATGGTTAACGCCATGCGCACACCATACGATGAGCTGCGCGATTACAGACCGCAGCCGCTGGATTGGTTAAGAACGTACAAATGCCTTGATGATGAGGTGTTCGGACGCAAGCGTCTGCGGCAGGATGTTTTTCGTGCGGCAGCAATAAATGATTTCGGTCAAAACCCGACAGAACAAGATGTTTATAAGATGCTGCAAAGCGACGATACCAAAGGTTATTTCCTGCCGGATGAAGTCCGCAAATATTTAGTGAACAAATTCAACAAACAAGAAGCCGCCGATGCAAGCCGCGAGGGGCTGCTTGAGATGTGTACCAAATTGCTCCATGCAATGGTTAAACGACATTAATTTCGTGCTAAAATGAAGTTATGCTGATTAAAGGTGATTTGTCGTCGAACAAAACGGAAATTCTTGCGGGGGAGTATGCAAGGCTTTTGAACTCGGGCGTTAAGGCGAGTGAGATTTTAGTGCTGGTACAAAACTCGCACCTGAAAACCAAATTTGTTGAGCATACGCTGGCGCAGCTTACAGTTGATGCGATTGAAAAATTGCAGGTGTATTCGTTTTTCGGCCTGGTTTATAACACGGTATCCGACAACTGGGCGGTTTTGGAGTCGCGTAATCCTTCGCCCGGCGCTGTTATATTACCAAATCTCGCCGGCCTTGAAGTTTCGCAAACCGTGTTAAAAAATGTGCTCAAAGACGTGCCTTTTGCCGGTTACAACTCAAAAAAATCGCTGCTGCATCAGCTGTTTAAACGCTACCAGCTGATTGCGATGAACAATTTAACCGAGGCCGAGGCGGATAAGCGAAGTGCGATTTTAAAAGAAAGTTTTGGTGAGGACGCAAAACTTGCGCTGAAAAAATTTATGGCCGAGACCCTTCGGCTGCGCGACTTTGACTATCTGCGCCAGACGATGCTGTTTAACTACATTTATAAANNTTTCGCAGATAAAATATTTGATAATAGACGACGGGGACGAAATCACGCCGGTGTGTTTTGATTTTGTGAAACATCTTGCGCCGCAGCTCAAAGATGTTTTCATCGCCTACGACCCCGACGGCGCAAGCCGCAGCGGGTATTTGAGCGCGGACAAAACCGCGGTGTGGAAGTTTGAAGAATTGTTCGGCGGGAAAAGCATGCAGCTTGACAGCATCGCGCGCGCTGTCATTCATNNGGCGATGATTGATGCCGTGTGCGAAAAAATTAACGAGCTTAATTTGACAGATGCTGTCATTGTAACGCCTGTGATTGACGATATTTTAAAATTCACGCTGCGCGAAAAAATCCACAATGCTAATTTGGTTTTTTTATCCGGCAGCGAAAAATTGGTGCAGGATAAATATGTCAAGGCGGCGCTGACTATCTTGAAATTTCCGAACATAGACGAGTTTGAGATGCGCTCTGTGCTGTCGTTTTTGGGCATCCCGTTAAAATATTGCCGCGAGGTTTTGGAAAATTTCGGCGCGCCAAAAACATTCCCGTTAGATGAGTACACCCAAAAATACAATAAATTATGCGGATTTTTAAAACGCGGGCGCAAAGAAAAATTATCCGAGCAGGTTTACGAAATCTACACGGAATTTTTCGCTGCGCAAAAGGATTTGAAAAAATTCAACTTTTTTATAAAACAGTTGCAAGAGTTTGAGAGCGTTTTTGGCGCAACGGCAAATGACGCAGAAATTTTGAACCAGATTGAAAACTCAATTATTTCGGAAAATCCGGCGTTTGAGGAGATTGAGGAAGGTTTGATTGTCGGCACACCGCAAAAAATTATTGACAACCAGATTCGTGCAAAGCATTGTTTTTGGCTGGATGTGACAAGCAGCGAGTGGATAAAAAACGACACCGGACCGTTGTACAACGCGTGGGTTTTTCAGCGCGGCTGGGAAAAAGACGAGTTTACGATTGAGGATAATATTGCGCTCTCGCGTGACAAAACGCAGCGGGTTTTGCGAAAGTTAACTTCGTGCGCTGATGAGATTTATCCGTACGCCAGCCTTTTTGACGGCACGGGCGTGGAAAATTTCGGCGGGGTGGAAGATTACATAAAAACAACCGAGACGCAAACCGCCGCCGCACCGGCTGCGCCGTTCATACCGCGCGCTGACCAAAAACCGGTGCTTGGATACAAGAACGGTGCGATGGGGATTTGCGCGGTGCCGGGCGCAGGCAAAACAACTGTTTTGCTTTTGTTGATTTTGAAACTTTTGGACGATGGCGTAAAACCGGAAAATATTTTTGTGTTGACGTACATGGAATCCGCGGCCAGAAATTTTCGCGACCGGATAAAAACTTTGCGGCCGGATTCTTCGCAGCTGCCAAACATCAGCACAATCCATGGGCTTGCGCTGCGGATTTTAAAAGAGAATGAAAATTTTGCACGGCTCGGGCTGAACAGCGATTTTGAGATTTGCGATGATACGCAAAAAGGCCGTATCATTGACACCATCGCGGACAATATGAAACTTCAAACCAGGAAAGAAAAAGAGCCGTTCAAAGCCGGGATTTCCGTGTTCAAACTTTCAAAAGGCCGGGTTGCAGCCGACGGGCCGCTGGCGAAATTTTTTAAATTTTATCAGGAATACGAGCGGATTTTGCACGAGGAAAATCTTATTGATTACGATGACATGCTGCTGGCGGCTGTGCGGCTGTTGGAAGAAAACCCTGATATTTTGGCACATTATCAGCAGGTTTGCGAATATATTATTGAAGATGAAGCGCAAGACTCGTCTGTTGTGCAGCAGCGGCTGCTCGGGCTTTTGAGCGGCAAACACAAAAACCTTGTGCGCTGCGGGGATGTCAACCAGGCGATTATGACAACGTTTTCAAGCGCGGATGTGGAAGGTTTCAGACAGTTTTTAAAAACCGCAAACACGGTTGAGATGGACTGCTCGCAGCGCTGCTGTGAGGGTGTTTGGACGCTCGCAAATAATTTGGTCAGGTGGAAAAAAGATGCGTTTTACGAAATCTTTATGAAACCGACGGGCAAAAATCCTGAAAGCAAAAACGCCGTGCAGGCCAAAATTTTTGAGACCGGCGCGCAGGAAAGAAATTATGTGCTGCAAAGTATCCGCAAAATTTTCACGGCCAACCCGCTGGCAACCGTGGGGGTTTTGGTGCGCAGCAACACGGATGTAAACAGCTGGGCAAATTTTATTAACGGCAGCGGATTAAAAGCGATTTTGCGAAGCGATTGTCTTGAGCAGCAAGGTGTTTTCCGCGCGATTTTTGCCGTTATGCAGATGGTGCAAAAACCTTTTGATAACAACGTTGTAGCCGGTGCCTACGAAACACTTTCGCAACTCGGATTTTATCCGCCGCGGTTTGCCCTGAAAATTCGCGAGTGCCCGGTCGCGTTTTTTGAGATGAATTGCGACGATATCAACAACCTGCATTTGGAACGGTTTTATTGGGATTTGACATATTGGCTTTCGCTTAATCTGCCGCCGCAGGAGCTGGCTGCAAAAATCGGGTTGTATTATTTCACCTCAGAAATAGAAAAATCAAACGTGTATCTGGTCTCAACTTTGATAAAAAGATTGCAGGGGAACTATGATCAGGTGATGGCGCGGCTTGGCGAGCTTGCAAAATTGTCGCGCATCAGCGGGATGAATTTTTTCACGCAAGATGCGAATACTTCGCTGGCGGGCAATGTGCAAATTATGACGATGCACAAATCAAAAGGGGACGAGTTTGATTATGTGTTTTTGCCGCAGCTGCACGAGAGGAATATGTCGCTGGATTTGTCCGGTATCAACTTGAAAGCCAATGATATTTCAGAAGATATCCGGTGCACAAATCCGGATTACAAACCAAAAACGCAGGATGAATTGAAACGCGAATTGCTTGATGAGAGTCTGCGGCTTTTGTATGTTGCAATCACGCGCGCAAAAAAACAACTGCATTTGAGCGCATCGCAAGATAGCACATATTACAACAAGCCGGTCAAACCGAGTATAATTTTTGAGGGGCTGTTAACATGATTTATTCACCAAACATGCTAAAAACTTTTGCCGAGTGCGAGCGAAAATATTACCTGAAATACGTTGAGCGCGTGAGCGTTCCGCAGCCGCCGGCGGTGTTTGAGACAGGTAAAAAAATCCACGCGCTGGCGCATTACCACTTGCGCGGTGATGATATTTCAAAATTTGAGCTGGCGCCGGACGAGAAAATTTTGTGGGAAAAATTAAAATCAAACAAGTATTTTCAAAAAACTTATGTCAACTCGGAATACAATTTGTCGTGCCGCGTCGGCGATTTTTGGGTCGGCGGCCGGCTTGATGCGCTGGTAAAAGATGATGATGGGTATTACATTTTGGATTACAAAACAGGTGCCGTGCCAAAGAAAAACGATTTTCAAGCGCCGGTTTATATGCTGGCCGCGCAAAAAATATACTCGCCGGTCAAATTTGTCTACATCGGTCTAAAAGAAGAGGTAGACCACATAATTGACTGCGTTGATGAAAAACCTGTTGTTGAAATTTGCGAAAAAATCGCCGGTGCAAAAAACTATCCGCGCCGCGAAGGTGAATGCAAGTATTGCGAATTCGCGAAAATATGTGTATAATAGCATCATGAAAGTTATCGCATATCTGCACACACACTGGGACAGAGAGTGGTACCGCGAGTTTGAACCGTTTAGGCTTCGGCTTTTGCGGGTGTTTGACCGCGTACTTTACGCGTGATACCAACTTTATCTGTGTCGTAGCAATGGATTATTTATAACNNCACCGCGTACTTGATATGCTTGAGGGCGGTAAAATCCCCTCGTTTTATTTTGACGGACAGGTTGCCGCGCTCCTGGATTACCTTGAAATCCGGCCGGAAAAAGAACCTCTTGTTCGCAAACTCTGCACGCAAAAAAAACTTTTTGTGGGGCCGTTTTATTGTTTGATTGACGAGTTTTTAACGGACCGCGCCTGTTTTTCAAAGAATCTGGAGATAGGGATGAAGGTGGCGCTCGATTTTGGCTGCACGGATTTTATCGGGTATCTGGCGGACACATTTGGCCACAGCCAAAACGTTCCGAAAATCCTGCTGGAGCACGGTGTTGACAAATGCATGGTCTGGCGCGGGGCGGGGAAAAATGTGCCGTCGGAGTTTAAATTCAACGGCATAGACACAGTCAACATGGTGCGCGGATATTTTATGGACATCTTTTCGGCCCGCGTGCCGGTTGAAAAAAAAGCCGCCCTTCTCAAAGAAAATTTAGACAAAATCGCGGCGCGCTCAGGCAACATTTTACTTTTGCCAATCGGCGCTGATCACCTCGGGGTGGAGCTTGACATAGCAGAACAAATCGCCGCGGTGAACGCCGTGCTTGACGATTATGAAATCGTGATTGGCAGCCCGTTTGATTATTTTGCGGGGGTAAAAAACAGATTTTCGCAATACATCCACGAAGGTGAATTGCGCGACAATTCGGCGACATTTATTTTGCCCGGGTGTTATTCGGCGCGCATGGATTTGAAACGATACAACACCGAATGCATGGCCGCGCTGGAAAAAGCCGCCAAGGCGTTTGCCCACGAGCCAGCCGTCATTGACTACGCTTACAAACTGCTTTTGCAAAACCAGGCTCACGATGGGATTTGCGGCTGTTCAACGGATTTGGTGCGGCGCGAAAACATAACGCGCTACGAGAAGATTCTGCAAATCACAAACGAAATTAACGGTGTTGATAACTGGGGGTTTGCGCGTGAGATTTTGGACGACACACAGCGCATTCCTGTGACAGAGGATTGGCGTTGTCATTGCGAGGAGCAGCGCGACGAAGCAATCCGGACCGGATTGCCGCGCTCACTAAGTTCGCTTGCAATGACATTCGTAAGATTTCAAGACCACGGTGACACTTACAATTTCGGCGCGGTAAAAAACGACAAAGGCGAGATTGCTCATCTGCCGGCGCAAATCACGCAGCGCGGCGGCTTAACGCATGTCAAAGTTGACCTTACCGACACGCTGCCCGATTCGCTTTATCAGGTGAAATTCACTTTGCCCGACCCTGTCACGGAAACTTTTTCGGAAGATATGAACACCCTTATCCGGCGCGAGTTTGATCCGTCATACGATATCCGTGCACAATTGCCGCTGCCTAAAAAAGGGATGGAGGCCAAAACCAACACCGCGCCGATGCAGCGGTTTGTTTGGGCGCAAGGGTTCGGGGTGGTGACAAACGGGCTGACCGAGTATGAGGTGTGCGGCAACGATTTGCTCATCACGCTTTGCCGGAACACCGGTATCATTTCAAACCCAAACAACCCTTGCCGTACAACGCCTGCCGGCCCGCCGGTTCCTGTACCGGACGCGCAATGCGCCCAAACAGCAGAGTTTGCGTTCGGGTATTTTGACAAAGAGGATTATACTAATTTTCTGCTTTAAGCGTTCTATTCATCAGTTTATCCAAAAGCGCTTGCGGCGCGATGTCGGTGTAGACCGCCTCATAGATCGCATTTGAAAGCGGCACCTCAATATCAAGTTTTCTTGCAAGCTCGCACACAGCCTTGGATGTTTTGACACCCTCGGCGACAGAGCCAAGCTCTGATAGAATATCGTCAATTTTTTTGCCTTTTGCAAGTAGCGCGCCGACCGAATAGTTGCGTGACAGCGGGCTTGAAGCCGTCGCAATCAAATCACCCATGCCGGACAGTCCGTAGAGCGTTGCGGGGTTTGCCCCCAGTTTCACGCTGACGCGAACCATCTCAGCCATGCCGCGGGTTAAAATCGTTCCTGCGCAGTTGTCGCCCAAACCCATCTCCTGCGCAAACCCTGCTGCAATCGCGACCACGTTTTTCAAGCTCCCGCCAAGCTCAACGCCTATGACATCGGTGTTTGTGTAGAGCCTGAATTTTCCCGGAACGCTGCACGCTTTTTGGACAAATTCCGCGACCTGCAAATCCTCGCACGCAACGGACGCCGCGGTCGGTTTGCCGGCCAGAACCTCTTTTGCAAGCGTCGGCCCTGATAAAATCGCCAATTTTACTGTCGGCAAAACATCTTTGATAACTTCGCTCATGCGCAGCAGCGACGGCAATTCCAGCCCTTTTGACGCGTTGACTAAAATTTGTTCGGGCTTAACTTGCGCTTCTTTTAATTTTTCACACACCGAACGCACACCTGATGTTGAAACGACGTTTAAAATAATTTCGGCACCTTTGATTGCGGCAGACAAATCTGTTGTGATTTCAAGTTTTGCAGGCAGCTCAACGCCGACCGGCGCACACTCGGCTATATCACGCGTCCACGCGGTAACCTCGTCAAAGTTTTCCGCCAGCAGCCACGCAAGCGTCAACCCCCAATATCCGGCCCCAAGTACAGCTAATTTCGCCACCAGTCCCCCTTCGTTTACCCTTTTATAATCAGTCTCAAAACGCCGCGGTGTTTTTTCAGTTCCTCACGCGCTTTTTCTACGTCAAGTGNNGTTTTAACGATACGATTGCAGGTTTTATCGCCCAGCCGCTTTCAAGCAATTTTGCCAGCGCTTGCGAATGCTCAACCTCGGCGATTTGCGCGACTATCCTGATTGCGCGGTCTTTCAATTTTTCGTTCACCGCCTGCAAATCTATCATAAAGTTTTCATAAGTCTTGCCGATTTTTATCATAGCGCCGGTTGAAAGCATGTTCAAAATCATTTTTTGCGCGGTACCGGCTTTGAGCCTGCTTGAACCCGCGATGACTTCCGGGCCGACTTCCGCGCAGATAACAACACCGGCCTCGTCAACGATTTTACCTTTGGCGTTGCACGTTAGTGCGACGGTTTTTGCGCCGACTTCCGATGCGCGCTCAAGCACGCCGAGCAGGTATTTCGGGTTGCCGCTTGCGCTGACTGCAACAACAACATCGCGGTCGTTCAAAACTTTTGCATCCTGATAACCCGCGTTGAAATCGTCTTCCGCGCCCTCAATTGATTGGGTGAGCGCCTTTTCGCCGCCGGCGATTATACCGTTTATCATATCAGGGTCAACGCTGAACGTCGGTGTGGACTCCGATGCGTCCAAAACCCCGAGCCTGCCTGATGTTCCCGCACCAAAATAGTACAGGCGGCCACCTTTGAGGAACTGTTTTGCAATCAGGTCAATCGCCTTTGCGATGTTTGCGGCCTCGCCGGCTACAACGCCTGCGACCAGTTTGTCTTCCTCGTTCATCTTGCGAACCATATCAATTGTTGATAAAAGGTCTATGTCTTTCGTATTCTCATTCCGATATTCTGTAATTACTTCGCTCATTTTTTCACTTTCTTTACGTCGTTCTGAACTTTTTTCAGAATCTCATTTACAATGTTTTCAACAAATTCGCCATCTCAATCGCTGTTTTTGCAGCGTCTGAGCCTTTGTTGCCGGCTTTTGCACCGGCGCGCTCAATGGCTTGCTCAAGGTTGTCTGTTGTCAAAACGCCAAACGCAATAGGGACACCTGTTTGCAAACTAACCTGCGCAATCCCTTTTGACAGCTCCGCGCTCACATAATCAAAATGCGGTGTGGAGCCTTTTATAATTGCACCGAGCGCAATCACCGCGTTATATTTTTTAGCGCATTTTTGCGCCGCAAGCGGTATCTCAAACGCGCCCGGAACCTTGATTACATCAATATTTTTGTCTGACACGCCGTGGCGGATAAGCTCGTCCATCGCGCCGGCCAAAAGTTTTGACCCGATAAAATCGTTAAACCGCGACACTATTATACAAAATTTCTCATCTTTTGCGATTAATTGTCCTTCGTAAATCATGACAAGACCTCCCTTTTTACTAATTATACCACAAAGTTAAATGAGCGGAGAAAAAATCTTGTAATAAATATAAATCGCGGCCAAAATCAGCAGCACCCCGCTAAACCGCATTAAAATCTCGGAAAATCTGGCAACTTTTTTCAGGTGCGAGGTCAAAAATCCGGCCAGAATAAGGATTAAGCCCTGACCGAGCGCAAACAAAAACAGCATCAAAACNNNNCGCCATGATACCGGCTAAAATCGGTGTGGAACACGGGGTTCCGACAAGCGCGAACACGCCGCCAAGCAATACCGGGTATAAAAAACTTGCTTTGCCTTTTGAACCGGGTAACTCTTTTACAAGAACAGGTATCTCAAAATCCAAGAACCCGACGAGTTTTAGGCCCATGACCAAAATAATACCCGCCAGAATCAGCCCGAAATACCCGCCCAAAAACGATACAAAAACCTTGCCTGTCACCGCGCAGATGACCCCGATTGCTGAAAACACAATCGCTGTTCCCAGCACAAAAAACAGCATTTGTACAAAGGTTTTAACAGGGTTCAGCTCTGAGCAGCCGCCCACATACCCAACGATGAGCGGCAGCATTGACAGCGAACACGGTGACACCGACGCAATCAAACCGCCTAAAAACGATATCCCTAACAACAGCCCGAAACTTGAACTGCCGGTCATAAGTTGTGCTAAATTATCCATTTGCAACCTTCATTTGTAATTTGTGCGAGGCAACCCATACATTTACCCCTATTTTAGTTCTTTCAAATAACCGTCCATTTGTTCAACCGGCAGCGCGCCTTCAATACGCCGAACCTGGTTGCCGTTTGAGTCAAGCAGCAAAATCGTCGGCACAAGCGTAATATTATGGTTTTTTATCTGCGATTGAATATTCTCGTTGTTATCTTGAACGTTTATCTCAGTAAACTCAATCGTACCGGCATATTTTGGTTTCAATGTTTCAAAAACTTTTGTCATTTTCTGACAATCGCTGCACATAGCGGACGAAAATTTTACAACTTGCGGTTTACCTTCAACATTTTTTGCTGTTGAAATCGAGCTTGAATGCTGCAGCCCCATATACGCCAGCACCGGCATAATAAATATCGCCAGAATTGTAATAAAATTTTTCTTCATGATGAATCCTCCTGCACTTATAATACATCAAAAAGAAATTACACCAAACCCCAACCGGGCAATATTTTGGGCCTTGATTTTTTGCAACCCGGCCCAAATTTACCGCGATTTTCCCCTATTTTACCCCTATTTACCCCTTTGCTGCCAGCGCGACCTCGGATGCGTTGCCCCTGGTATTAGGAAAACAATCACACGTTGTCTCGTTGATGCGATGGTTAACCGCGTGCAAGCTGCGCAGCCTGCGAAGCGCATCACCGTCTTTTATATCAGATATCTTGACGGTATCACCTTTGACACCGCTAAGCTGCTGCGATAATTCCTGCTGCAACGCCGCCTGTTCTCTTTTTGCGGCAAGCTTTTCCAACGCGCTTGTGTCTTGATGTCTTGTCTGGTGGTCGCAAGTACAAACAGTCACACTGCGGTTATTAAGTTGTATTGTCAACTCGCACATAACAATTTTTCCTCTAATTTATCCCTTGATAATATAATAAAGGAAAATAGTATATAAAAATTGCATGATTTGTATATACTTGCTTAATATTTCATTACAATCTACTCAATTATATCGTCGCTGGTTTCTTCTTCTGCAATGATTTCTTCAACGGCTTCATCGGCAAAATCATCCTCGTCATCAAAGTCTTCGGCTGACATGCTGCCCATTTCGTTTAAATCGTCGTCTTCAAGTACAAAATCCGGCGAGCCGAACATACCTTCAATTTCTTCCAAAATTGCGGATGGTTTTCTGGCCTGATTTTTGATTGCAACAGAGCGTTTTTTCTCCTCACGTTCTTTTTCCTCGTCAGCGTGGGTCAGGTGGTGATAACCTGTACCTGCCGGAATCAAACGACCGATGATAACGTTCTCTTTCAGACCGCGCAGCGCATCGCGCTTGCCGTCAACCGCAGCTTCGGTGAGGATTCTTGTTGTTTCCTGGAACGATGCTGCCGAAATAAAGCTGTCGGTGTTCAACGATGCTTTTGTGATACCTAAAAGCTGGTATTCGCAAGTCGCTTTTTCGCCTTCAACTGACGCATTTTCCTTCTCAAACGTTTGCAGCTCAATCAATTCGCCCGGCAGCAATGTTGTGTCGCCTGCCTCTAATATCTTGACCTTTTTGGTCATCTGACGAACGATGATTTCAACGTGTTTGTCCGCAATTTCAACGCCTTGTGAACGGTATACTCTTTGAACCTCGTCAACAAGGTACTGCTGCGCGGCCTCTGCGCCGTTCAACCGGATTACATCGTGCGGGTTCAAAGGACCGCTTGTCAACGGCTGCCCTTTTTTGACCTGCTGTTTGTCGTGGACAATAATGTTTGAGTCGATTGTGTATTTGATTTCAACTCTGCCGTTGTCGTTGACAAGGTACAAACGCGGCATATCATCGTCGGTTTCAATTTCCGCAACACCGTCTTCTTCGGCCAAAATCGCCGAATCCTTCGGTTTTCTGCCTTCAAGAAGTTCTTCAACCCTTGGAAGACCCTGAACGATGTCACCTGTCTTTTGACGTTCAAATACAAGCGTTGCGACAACGTCCCCTCTTAAAACAAGTGCGCTGCCTTCAACCTGGAGCATTGTACCCGGGCTAATCAAGTACGGTCTGCCTTGGCGGACTGTTATCTCGCCTTTTTCAACCGCGATAACCTGACCGGAAATCGTTGATTTCTCGCCTCCGTCGGACAAGATTGAATCCAATCTGACAAAGTCGCCTTTTTTAACGTTTGGTTTACCTTTGATTTTGACGGCTGTTTCGTAGGCAGAGCTTGTCAAAAGCAATCTTCTTGCCTCCGCGCTCTCGTCTTTAATTGATGCGACACCGTCGTGTATCGCAAGCACCTGTGTTTTTGAAACAGGAGTTTTCGGCTGGATGGTTTCGCCGTCTTTTACCAGAAGTTCTGTTTGCAGCGACGCCATCAATCTTGAACTGTTTTCAAATTCACGGCGGATAATCAAGTGTTCCAAAACGACAATCCGCAGATTTTGTTTATCGTCAAGCTCCATCATACCTTTCAGGTGTGACAGGTAGCCTTGCATTTGCAGCACAAGCGATGTTCTTGTAATTGTTGAACCGTCAAGGTTACGCACGCGCGCGCCGTCTTTGTATTGCAGCTGGGTCACAGGCACAATATCAATCAAATTGTCTGATGTGTTGAATTTAATTGAAACATCGCGTTGTTTCACATCCAGAACCTGAACCGGACGGACCAAAATCTGCACCGGCTGGTTTGAAAGCTGGTCTTCATCAATAGTCAGACCGGAGTCAAGCTCCTCATCCAAATCATCAATATCCAGATCATCAGCTGCCGAATCCATAATCGTGACGATAGAAGTTTCTTTAACTTTGATACCTTCTGCGACAACGGTGCCTTTTTTCAAGACCTCGCCCTCGTCAACTTTCAGCTCGCTCATGCTCGGCAGAGTGTGGACCTCGCCCGGGCGGATCGTGATTTCGTGGATAACATCGTTGTATTCCTTGAACTCAACGACACCGTCAATGTGGCAGTAAATATCTTTAACCACTTCGGTGCCGGCGCTCACGTGCGAGCCGTTTTCAACCATTTTAAGGCTTGAGTCTTTGTTAACCTGATGGATTTCCTCAGGGATAAACACGACACTGCCCGGTTTTGTGATGATTTGGTTATCATCAACTTCAACGTCAACATAGCGGATTTCACCGGAAGACTTCACCGCGCACTCATCATCAATAAGCTCGGCGATAATCATACCGTTCTCAACAGGTGTGTCAACGGGCGCTTTCACAATATATTTTTCGCCGTTTTTGCCGACTGTCCAGATTTGTTCTTTTTTCGTCTGTTCAAAAGTGGCATTATCCGGAATCAAAGACGCGATAACGATTGTAAGCTCTTTACCTTGAACAATTTTCTTGATTTTTTTGCCGTCAAATTTAATTTCTTCAACAACAAGATCCTCGCCAAAGCGGACCTCACCACCGTGTTCGCACACGCTCAAAGTTTCGGCAAGTTTTTCACCCGCAGCGATTTTCTGGTCGTTTTTGACAAGCACTTTTGAGCCGCCCGGAAGGTTGTAAACATCCCCGCCAAGCACCCAGATAATACCTTGCTTGTTTGTTGTGCGTGAAATGTTGCCCTGACGGTCTTTTTTCTCGTCCGCAACAAAGTCCTCGTAGATGACTTCGCCGCTAAGGTCAGATGTAATATCTTTTGTGGCTTTTTCGGTCAAACGGATGTCGCTGCTCTGGCTGGCAGGCTCGTACGACGCAAGTTTGAACCCTTTTTCAACCTTTTGGCCGTTAGCAAAGAACACGAACGAACCGGCCGGAATGTGGTAGGTTTCAGACTTTTTCTCGCCCTTAACTTCAACGTCCGCCTCATACATAGCAACATTCATAACATCACCGTGACGGGTACGAACCTCGCGGGTTTTGAGTTTAGAGATGATTTCGCCGGCGACGCCTGTTTCAATATTTTTCATCGCGCCGGAGCCCATAAATACACCACCGGTGTGGAATGTTCTCATCGTAAGCTGCGTTCCCGGCTCCCCGATTGATTGTGCTGCAATAATCCCGATAGCCTCACCGACATCAACGGGTTTTTGGGTCGTCATCGCCCAGCCGTAACACTTTTGGCAAATACCGTATTCAAGCCCGCAGGTCAGACCCGAGCGAACCTTCAACTCGTGCAGGTCAAGTTTTGAAACAGCCTTTACATCGTCACGATCCATTGTTGTGCCGGATTTCACGATAACTTTGCCGTCTTTGTCTTTAATATCTTCCGCAATCGTACGGCCAAGCAGTCTGTCCGCCAGCGGAACAACAACGTTTTCACCTTCAATAATGGATTTCATCAAAATAGCTTTTGAGGTGCCGCAATCAACATCGCGGATGATAACATCTTGTGCAACGTCAACAAGCCGGCGGGTCAAATACCCTGAGTCAGCTGTTTTCAGGGCCGTATCAACCAGACCTTTACGCGCACCGTATGATGAAATGATGTACTCGGTTACCGAAAGACCCTCTTTGAAGTTGGATTTGATTGGAAGGTCAATGATTTGGCCCTCCGCGTCTGCCATCAGACCGCGCATCCCGACAAGCTGTGAAACCTGCGTCAGGTTACCTCTCGCACCGGAGAACGCCATCATATAAACCGGGTTTTGCTTGTCAAAGTTTTTAACAACTTCCTCGGTCAGCCTTGCGTTTGTCTCAGACCACATGTCAATAACCTTTGTATAACGCTCAACCTCGGTGATATCACCTTTCAGGTAGCGGTTGGTTGAAACCTCGATTTCTTTTTCAGCGTCGTTAAGCAAATCCTTTTTGCTTTCGGGCACCTGCAAATCCGTGATAGAAATAGTCGTACCGGATTTGGTCGCGTATTTGTAGCCAAGGTCTTTAAGGTTATTGGCCAGCTCCGCAGTTTTCGCGCCGCCGAATTCAAGATAGATATTGGTCAAAAGCCTGTTTAGCGCTTTTTTATCCATCTGTTCGTTAATGAAACCAAGTGTTTTCTTCGTATTTCTCATTTTATTTCCTTTTTCCTGTTATATTCGTCATTCTGAACTTGTTTCAGAATTTCATCCAATCGCTGCGCGAACTTTTTCGTTGAAAATAATTCTGCCCGCGGTTGTTTCTATGCGTTCATTTTTCTCATCACGCACGATGATTTTGTCGTGAAGCTCTATAACTCCGGCTTCCAGCGCAGATATTGCATCCTGGAAGTTGAAGAAGTAGCCCTTCGGCTTCATCTCAGGGTTTTTAATCATGGTCAGGTAATACATGCCCAAGACCATATCCTGAGTCGGCGTGATAATCGGCACACCGGTTGACGGTGCAAGGATGTTGTTTGTTGCCAGCATAAGCATCCGCGCCTCGGTTTGCGCCTCAATTGAAAGCGGTACGTGAACAGCCATTTGGTCGCCGTCAAAGTCGGCGTTGAACGCTGTACAAACAAGCGGGTGAAGCTGTATCGCGCGGCCTTCAACCAGTTTCGGTTCAAACGCTTGAATACCGAGTCTGTGAAGGGTCGGTGCACGGTTTAGCAATACCGGGTGCCCGTCAATGACTTCTTCCAGGATATCCCAAACGATTGCCTCGGAACGCTCGATTTTCTTTTTCGCGGATTTAATGTTTTGGACATATCCGCGCTCAATCAGTTTGTTCACGACAAACGGTTTGAACAATTCAATCGCCATTTCTTTCGGCAGCCCGCACTGGTTAAGTTTCAGCTGCGGCCCGACAACGATAACCGAACGACCGGAGTAGTCAACCCTTTTACCCAAAAGGTTTTGACGGAAACGGCCCTGCTTACCTTCAATAATATTTGAAAGCGATTTTAGCGCGCGGTTGTTTGGTCCGACAACCGTTCTTCCGCGGCGGCCGTTGTCAATCAACGCGTCAACCGCCTCTTGCAGCATCCGTTTTTCGTTTCTGACAATGATTTCAGGTGCGCCCATCTCCAAAAGTCTTTGCAGACGGTTGTTACGATTGATTACGCGCCGGTAAAGGTCGTTCAAATCCGATGTTGCGAACCTTCCGCCGTCCAATTGAACCATCGGACGCAAATCCGGCGGTGTCACAGGCAAAATGTCCATAATCATCCACGTTGGGTCAGTGTTTGACGAAATCAATGCATCAAACAGTCTCAAACGCTTAACCAGTTTGGTTTTACGCTGAACTGACGTCACGTTGCCGGCCAACTCTGTTCTGATTTCTTCGGCCAATTCTTTCACGTTAACCTGCGCCAGCAATTCTTTTATCGCCTCCGCGCCGATACCGACCTTCAAAGTTGATTCCTCGTGCTCAACCATGTAGTCTTCATACTCTTCCTCTGAAAGCAGCTGGAGTTTTTTGAACTCGCTCTCGCCGGGGTCAAGCACCACGTAGTTGTTGAAGTAGATGACTTGTTCAAGGTCTTTCAATGTCATATCAAGCAACAGGCCAAGGTATGAAGGGATTCCTTTAAGGAACCAGATGTGCGAAACAGGCGCTGCAAGCTTGATGTGGCCCATTCTTTGACGGCGGACTTTTGAGTCTGTTACCTCAACCCCGCACCGTTCGCAGATGATACCTTTATGGCGCACGCGTTTGTATTTACCGCAATAGCACTCCCAATCTTTTGAGGGCCCAAAAATCCGTTCGCAGAAAAGCCCTTCGCGCTCAGGTTTTAGCGTGCGGTAGTTGATGGTTTCGGGCTTTGTGACCTCGCCGTATGACCATTTCAGTATCCGCTCGGCTGATGCGATGCTGATTCGTATGTAATCAAAATAATCTATGCTTGTGCTCATTTTTTTCCTTTTCCTTTTATATCTGGATACTTTGTTGCCGCACTTGGGGCGTCAAGAACCGGCTGGGCCGGCTCAGTCTGGCCGTCTAGAATTCGCCGCCTGATGAGCTTGGCTCAAAGAAGTTGATGTTCAACAACTCGGAGTCAATATCCGACAGTGTTCTTTTCGGTGCCGACCGGCGCATATCGTCCATATCGGTCATCAAATCGACTTCAATACCGTCTTTTTTCGCAACGGTGATATCAAGCCCGATTGATTGAAGCTCGCGCACCAACACCTTGAACGATTCCGGGATACCCGGCCGCGGGATGTTGTCGCCTTTTACAATCGCCTCGTACGCACGGTTACGGCCGTTGACGTCATCAGACTTGATTGTAAGCATCTCTTGCAGCGTATATGCCGCACCGTAAGCCTCAAGCGCCCAAACTTCCATCTCCCCGAAACGCTGGCCGCCGAATTGAGCTTTACCGCCCAACGGCTGCTGTGTTACAAGCGAGTATGGACCTGTTGAACGTGCGTGAATCTTGTCGTCAACAAGGTGGACAAGTTTCAGGATGTAAGAGAGTCCGACCGCAACAGGGTTATCAAAATATTCACCTGTTCTGCCGTCAATCAGCCTTACTTTACCGCTTTCGTCAACCCAGTCGCATCCGCTTTCTTTGATACCGCGGATTAGCTCGGCTCTTGTCGCAAGTTCAGACTGGTTATCGCCGTATCTTTCGTCAAAAGACGGCGCCTCGTACAGGTCACCGGTCAAATATGACGCCAAACCAAGCAGCAGCTCATAAGTTTGGCCGACGTTCATCCGCGAAGGCACACCCAGCGGGTTCAACACGATATCAACAGGTGTTCCGTCAGGCAGGAACGGCATATCTTCTTTCGGAAGTACGCGCGATACAATACCTTTATTACCGTGGCGGCCGGAAAGTTTGTCCCCAACCGATACCTTACGTTTTTGCGCGATGTAGACGCGGATAACTGTGTTTGCGCCCGGCGGCAGTTCGTCGCCTTTTTCACGGTCAAATACTTTTACGTCAAGCACGCGTCCGCCCTCACCGTGAGGTACTCTAAGCGAATTGTCTTTTACATCGCGGGCTTTTTCCGCGAAAATCGCACGGAGCAGTTTTTCTTCCGGCGGGTGTTCGCTTTCACCTTTTGGCGTGACTTTACCTACAAGAATATCGTCCGCGTAAACCCTTGCACCGATACGGACAATACCGCGTTCGTCAAGGTGGCGCAGCGCATCTTCGGACACGTTCGGAATCTCACGGGTAATTTCTTCCGGTCCGAGTTTTGTCTGACGCGCGTCAATTTCAAGCTTTTCAATGTGAACGGATGTGAACACATCATCGTGAACACAGCGTTCTGAAAGCAAAATCGCGTCCTCGTAGTTGTAACCTTCCCAAGGCATATACGCAACAAGCACGTTTTTACCGAGCGACAGCTCACCGCCGCGCGTTGACGCGCCGTCAGCGATTATATCACCGGCTTTTACCTTGTCACCCTCGCGCACAAGCGGAGTTTGGTTGATACAAGTATCTTGGTTGCTTCTGACATATTTCATCAACGGATAAATATGCGGGCTGCCTTGTTTGTCGCGGATGACGATTTCTTCACCCACAACGCGCTCAACCGTACCGTCAACTTCGCTTACCGCAACCATACCGGAGTCTTTTGCGGCGCGGGTTTCAAGCCCTGTGCCGACAACCGGACGCTGCGTGATAAGCAAAGGCACCGCTTGACGCTGCATGTTTGAGCCCATCAACGCACGGTTTGCGTCATCGTGCTCAACAAACGGAATCAAAGATGTTGCAACAGAGATTATCTGAATCGGTGAAACACCAACGTAGTCAACGCGGTTGGAATCACCCATAGTAAACTCGGAACGGTAACGGACCGGGACATACTCGGCCTTGAATTTGTTATCTTTATCCAGTTGAACGTCCGACGGCGCAACACGGAAATTTTCGTCCTCATCGGCTGTCAAATAGTGAACCTCGTCGGTCACCACACCGTCTTTTACAACAAAGAAAGGTGATTCAATAAATCCGTAATCGTTGACTTTCGCGTGCGTTGCAAGCGAACCGATAAGACCTGCGTTCGGACCTTCCGGCGTTTCTACCGGACAGATACGTCCGTAGTGCGACGGGTGGATATCACGAACCGCAAACCCTGCGCGTTCTCTCATCAAACCGCCCGGCCCAAGCGCCGATACGCGGCGTTTGTGCGTCAATTCCGCAAGCGGGTTGGTCTGGTCCATAAACTGTGACAACTGTGACGAGCCGAAAAACTCTTTCAACGACGCCACAAGCGGTTTTGTGTTCAAAAGATTAAGCGGCGTCAAAGTTTCGCTGTCTTGCAAAGTCATGCGCTCTTTTACGATACGCTCGATACGTGAAAGCCCTACTCTAAACTGGTTTTGGAGCAGCTCGCCAACCGAACGGATACGTCTGTTGCCCAAATGGTCGATGTCATCTACCACACCCTCGTCAAAAGTCAGGTTTATCAGGTATTCAACCGACGCAACAATATCTTGAACGCTAAGCGTTCTTTGGCTGCCTGCAACATTCAGGTTGAGTTTTTTGTTTAATTTATAACGGCCGACGCGTCCGATGTCATATTTTTTATCGTCAAAAAAACGCGCTTCAAGGATTGAGCGTCCGCCCGCAGCTGACGCAGGGTCGCCCGGACGAAGTTTTTTGTAAACCTCGATTAACGCGTCTTCGGTTGTTTCCGTTGTGTCTTTATCCAGCGTCTTTTTCAGGAACTCAAAGTGCGTAAACATTGTTTCCATCTCGGTTACCGTGATACCAAGCGCTTTTAAGAGCGTTGTGGCAAGGATTTTACGGTTTTTATCAATTTTAACGTAGATAAGGTCGTTTGAGTCGGTCTCAATTTTCAGCCACGCACCGCGGTTAGGAATCATTGTCGCGTTGTAGAGACGTTTTCCTGTCGGCGAAATCTCGCGTTTGAAGTAAACGCCCGGCGAACGAACGATTTGCGATACGATAACGCGCTCCGCACCGTTGACGATGAATGTACCTTTGTCGGTCATGGTCGGAATATCGCCGATGTAGACCTCTTGTTCCTTGATTTCCCCGCTGTCACGGTTAACCAGACGAACCATCACGCGCAATTGCTTGGCGTATGTGGCGTCGTGGATGCGTGCCTCTTCAATCGTATATTTCGCGTTGTCAAATGTGTAGTTCGGCAAAAAGTGAAGCTCCAAACGGCCTGTGTAGTCTTTTATCGGGCTGAACGACAGCAGCTCCTCTTTAAGCCCCTCTTTCAAAAACCATTCAAACGATTTTTTCTGCACCTCAATAAGGTCCGGTAAATCATCCAATCTGGTGTGGGGGATACCCATTGGAGTTACTCGTTTTGCGTATTGTGTATTTGACATCAAATTACCTCTTTTTTAAGTTATTAACGTCGGAAGGGGGGTAAAGACCTACTGTATCAAGGGCTTCCGGGTTCCAGATACTCCGGCCGGCGGATAGAACCGCATAATGATTTATCGTACTACATAAAAATTTACAGTCAAGTACATGATTTGAAGTTTTGTAACAATTACACTTCAATAAAAAAACCCGAAGATTTTCATCTTCGGGTTTAATGTTTTTGATGGTACCTAAGCATCTCCGATGTATTTGGGTTCTGTCGGTTTAATATTAGCTTCGGGGGGCGACAAAACCGGCGGTGTCGGCATTTTCGGAACAAATCCTTCTCCAAAACTTTCTTTACAAGAATTGTTTCTCATCATTTCAGGGTTACCAAAAGATCTTGTCTGCAAATCTTTAATTTGTTCATTATGTTTCATCATAAGACCTTCTGTTAGTTTATTTTGTTCTTCCGCACTTAACCCGCTTTGTCTGATGTTTGCAATCTGATTGTTAGTTTCATTGACAATTTTTATGAATTCAGTCCTATACGGTGTATTGCATTCATTTACTTCATTCATGTACCATACCTCCTATTTTTGTAACAGTATTATCAACGGCACAAACCCTCAGAATCTTCACAGTACGCATCAATCATATCGTATCATATCGCCGATTATGACAGGGTTTGCCCTGTTTGAAACTCATATTTACAATTTGTTACAAAGTCTGCAACGGCATTTAAATATCCATGTTAAAATGATTTTTGTGAAAAAGATTTTGTTAATTTTAGTGATGATTTTTGGGCTTGGCGTGGGCGCCGAACAGCTGGCGGGCGGTGTTGAGTGGCTTGAGATAAATCAGGAGGCGCGCGACGAGCAAATTGAGCGGTTCAAACCGGAGGCCTTTGGTGCGCAGCAGCGTTTCGGGCCAAAAAAGGACAAGGACTACCGCCGGCACGTTATGCTGGTGGCAGACGGCATCAAGACTACTGATAAAGCTGAGCTTGGCGCGTTTTATAAGGGGAAAGTCCTTATTATGTATGCGCTGCGCCGGTATGACGAGCCGAGAACGGCTTATTATTACAGCTTGTTGGGCAAATTGTATTATGTTGACAAGATGTCGGAGAATTACCCTAATTTCCCCTACACATCGCGCCAGTACAGGGCAAACGGCAAGCCTGTTAGCTATATTTACTTCCCTGACCGTGATACGCAGTATATATACGAGCCGGACGGTGAGTTTAAAGGGATTTGGCACAAGGACAAGATGTACGACCGCACGGGCAGGCAGATTTTAACCAGAACTAACTGGTAAATTCAGTCGGTTCTTTTGTTTTCGCTTTTGGTGACGATTAATCTGTCGCCCTCAACGGTAAATTTTACCAAATCCGTTTCAGGATCTATGTTTAGCAATTTCAAAATTGTGGCGTTTATTGCCAGCGCCCAACTTGTACCGTTTCTCATAAATTTTTTGTCCATATATTTAACCTTATATTTAACTTGACATTATCATATATTATGTATATTATATTTTCTAGACTGATAATTTATGGTGTAATAATATGATAGTTATATGTTTAAAGACGTTGTTAAAGATACTAATGTTCCCGCTAAAATTTTACGGCAACACAATGGCGTTCATGATGCACTTGGATATAGACAAATTCTGCAAATCACTTAACGATTGACGTTACAAAATTGCCCGTAAAATACTTATTCGCGGTGTTCATAATATCTGTGACGGTGACGGAGTTGATTAATTTTTCGTACTCCGCGCCAAAACCCTTGCCGCGGCCGCTTGCCTCAAACCAGCCGAGCGTGGATGCCTTGTCCAGATTGGTTTCTTGCGACACAATGAACTGCCCGATAAGCTTTTCTTTGGCATCGGCGAGCTCTTTTGTCCCCGCAAACTCGGTCTTGAACCGGTAAACCTCCTCCAGCATCCGGCGTTGCGCAAGCTCTAAATTATCGGGGTTTGTGCCGATAAAAACAATAAACGCGCCGCGCAGCACATTTGCGCCGTACTGCGAGCCGACCTGATAGGCCAAACCGCTCTCCACGCGCAGCCGTTTGAACAGCCGCGAGCTCATCCCGGACCCGAGCATCGCATCAAGGAGCTCCATTGCCACGTAATCCTTCTTGTCAAGCAGCCCCGGCGCCTGCCACCCGAGGATTATCCAGTCAGTTTTGGCGTCTTTTATCGTGCTGACAGCGGTTTTTGGCGCACGCAGCTGCGGGATTTCAAACAGCGAATACTTAAACGACGATGCCGGATGGAAAGCGCTGCGGAACATCTTGTTAAAGTCGCTTTTCACCTGCGTTTCGTCCACATTGCCGTTGACCGACACCACAATATTCATCGGTGTAAAAATCCGCTCGTAATAATCCAAAATCTCCTCACGCGTCACCTTTGGCAGCGTTTTTTCAAGCACCTTATTTGAGGCCGAATACGGCGAGCCTTCAAAAATCAGGGTTTTGTACCCCTCAACCGCAAGATTCATCGGAATATCGCGGCTGCGTTTTATATTGTGAAGTTTTTCGGTGCGCGTTTTTTCCAGCTCGGATTCCGGGAAAACCGCGTTGTTAATCACTTCATCAAGCATTTCAACAGCTTTTTTGTAATCTTTTTTTGTGGTCAGAACAGATATTTCAATCGCGTCGGGCGTAACCTCGGGCACAATCTTAATCCCGTTGTCTTCAAGGGTTTTGGCAAACTGCGTTGCGGAATAATTTTTGGTGCCTTTGCTTAAAAGCGCGGCCATCAGGTCCGCGGTGCCGGGTGTATCCTCCAAAAGCCGCCCCCCGACCGCGTGAATGCTTATCGCAACAATATCGTTGGAGTCGTTTGGCGTGATGATAAGGTTTACCGGCGCAACATCTGCCGCCGCAGTCTTGTGGCTGACAGGTTTTTCATTATTTTGTTCCGGCAAAACAATTGATACCGCGCTGTTTTGCAGGTATTTGTTCGCAGCGCGTTTAACGTCCGCCGCGGTGACCTTTTTTATATTATTAATATAGTTGTCGTAAAACCTGATATCGCCCGCTACGGTTATCGTGTAGCCAATCTCGGAGGCGATGTTGGAGGTGCTTTCGCGCGAGTAATAGGTGTCGCGTTCAAGCAGATTTTTGGCCAAATTAAGCTGCGCGGGCGTCACACCTTGCTTTTGTATAGCGGCAATCTCGCTAAATATCGCGGATTCAAGCTTTTGTACGTTTTCGGGTTTGAAATTCGCATTGATATAAAAGATTCCGTCGTCTTTCATGCCCATATTTACCGCGGAAATCGTCACGGCGAGCTGTTTTTGCTCTTTGATGTTCTGATAAAACACGCTGGAGCGGCCTTCGCCGAGTATCGCAGCCAAAACGTCAAGCGCGTAGGTATCCGAACCGTCCGCGGGAACGGTGCGAAAGCCGATTAACATATACCCCGATTGCGCCGGAAAGTGCGCCACCGTGCGCTTTTGCTCTGTCAATGGCGGCTCTTTGTCGTAGACCGGGTACTCTTTGGGGGCAGCAACTGCGGCCGGCGCGTCAAACTCTTTTTTGACCGCATCCAGAGCGGTTTGCGCGTCAATATCGCCTGTTATGACGGTTATCATATTTGACGGTGTGTAATAACTATCGTAAAACTGCAAAATCTTTTCGCGCTCAATCGTGCTGATAACGTGGTTTGTCCCGATTACATCGCGTTTGTAGGGGTGTTTTTGGTAGAGCAGCTTTGTCAAATTCTCGTGAACCAGTTGGGCGGGCGAGTTTTTGTCCTTGGCGATTTCTTCGAGTACGACTTTTCGCTCCATTTCAAGCTCTTTGCGCGGGATAAGCGGGTTCAAAAGCATATCCGCGTGCAGGTTCAAGGCGGTTTCAAAATCCTTGGACGGGATTGTTATATAATAATGCGTAAAATCCTTGCTGGTGGCGGCGTTTGTCTGCGCGCCCTTGTTTTCCAAAATCCGGTCGAACTCACCTGCCGGATGTTTGGTGGTGCCTTTGAAAAACAGGTGCTCCAAAAAGTGCGCCACACCGTTGTTTTCGTCAGTTTCATTTATTGAGCCTGTTTTAATCCAGGTGTCAATCGTGACAATCGGGTTGCTGCGAACCTCTTGTATCACAACGGTTTGACCGCTGTCCAGCTTGTAAACCTGCGCGGCAAGCGCTGTGCAGGCAAGGTTGCTCAAAAACAATAAAAGTAATAAAAATTTCCTCATACAACAATTTTACTACAAATCAAATTTATATTGCAATTGTTCTTTCAGGTTATCCATCTGCCTGATGTAATCCTTTGAAACCGGCATCGGGCGCGAGTTTTGGACGGCTTTGAGGAATGCTTTTTCCTCAATCATCGCGGCGTTTGCGCATCTGGCGGGCACGATTAGGCCGGATTTAACAAACTCTGCGTCGTGCGAGGACAAAAAATCCACGAGTTTTTGGGCTTGCTGCGGGTGTTTGGAGGATTTTGCAATTGCCCAGCCCGAGGCGTCCGCCGGGACAACGCCCGGAAACGGTGCAACACCCCAGTCAAATTTCGCGTCTGTCCGGTATTTTGGCACCATCCACCTGCCGCAAATATGCATGGCAAGGCGTTTTTGCAAAAACATTTGTGCCATTGTCGCGCTCGCGCTCTCGCTTTTCATCGGCGCAAGACCGTTTTTGCGCAGGTCCGCGTAGAAATCCGGCCCATCGGGATCGTTCATCACAAACGGCAGCCAGTAGATTGGGTCTTCCTCAAAACTCACACCGAACGTCCGCGGCGGGTCTGACAGACGCTGTGCCGCACGCAAAAACTCCCTCAAATCCCAGTTGTCACGCGGGAATGGGACACCTTTTGCGCGGAACATATCTTTATTATAATAAATAACCATGTTGGAAATATCGCGCGGAACCGCGTAGAGCGTGCCCTGCCAGCTCAACGCCTGCAGCGCCTGCGGGTAAAAATCTTTTTCATTCACGCGCGCCGGCAGCAAAAAATCAGCATACAACGGCAGATATATATTATTTATGAAAATCACGTCCGGCGCCGTTTTTGACGCAAAAAGCAGGTGGATTTTCTGGAAATAGTTTTGCGGAATGTGCATAAAATCCACTTTTATATCAGGGTTTTGCGCCTCAAACTCGGTCAGAATCGGTTTTATTATTGCGACTTCCGACTGCGAGCCCCAGCTGGCAAACCTCACTACCGCGCGGTTTTCAGCGCATCCCGTGAGCAAAACCACGAGCAAAAGCGCAAAAACAACTTTCAATTTATTAAAGTTCAACGAGCACGCCCATATTATCGTCTGTTACCTCAACAAGCGACTTAAATTCGCCGGCTCTGACCATATAAACATTGTCTTTGTCTTGCCGCACCTGGACTTTGACGTCCATTGGTTTGTCAAATTTTTTGATTACAAAAACCCGATCGTGAATTTTGCCGACCAGCGAGTATTCACCGTTGTGGTCAACAAGGTAGAACCCTTTGTTGTCGCTGATTTTTTGCGTATCTTTGACAATCAGCCCAAGCCGTTCAACCATGACAGGCTGCGGATTAAGCTTGCTCAACCCGGACACGAGCGGGTTGGTTATCTTGCTCCGTGCGGGTTTAAAGGGTTGTTTGTCAACTTCTTTGTTCATCATTTTACGGTCGCTGCGAAGTTTTTCCGCGCGCTTGTGAGCATTTTTTATGCGCGCCGGCGTACTCGCAAACCCTTTTATAGCAGGGCGTTCCGAGGTATATCGCGCAAGCTCCTGTTCAAAGATTTCATCATCGTCCAATTCTTCTTCAAGAATCTCGTCTATCGCCTCCGGTGCAAGAAACTCGGGCTCATCAAGGTCTGCCGTTTCAGCAAAAGTTTCATCAAGTGTTTCGGACTCGTCAAAGACTTCTTCCGTTTGCGGCACTTCAACCGGCGCAGCGGCTGTCACAGCACCAAACGGGTTGTCCGCAGAGCTGGCCGCGGCGGTCTTGAACAGGTTGTATTTACTTTGCCAGCCGGCGGAGGACACATCAATCGGCTCGGTTGAGTCCTGATATCTGTCTTTGGCGTAAACGCCGGGTATTCTTGCATCCGGCTCTGTTTCATCGCCAAACATGTGCTGTGGTCGGCGTTTTGGTTTTAAGAACCGTGTTATAAACAGTGCGGCAAGCAATCCGGCGATAATCGTATAATGCTTGTTACCGAGTTTTCCGGCGGGTTTGAAGGTTGAAGTTGTTTCGGGCGCCGCCGGTGCATCTTCAATACCAGGCAGTTCCGGCAATTCTTCCAGCAAAAGTTTTTCTGTTATCGGTGCGACACCGTGCGTTTTGACAGTCGGAGCCGGCGGCGCCGCGGCAGACACCGGTGCGGTTTGCTTTGGTTGTTCAACTGCTTTTGGTGTCTCTTTTTTTGGCGCGGGTTTGGCTTGTTTTGGCGGTGTTTTTGGCACTGTTGCAGCTTTCGGTGCGGCCTTTTGTGCGGATTTTACAACATCTGCCATCGGGTCGGCCGGCTTACTCACAGGTGCAGCGGGTTTGTTCTTGATGCTGGTCGCCTTCGCGATAAGTTTTGAATATTCCTGCTCCTGCGCGGAGGTTTTTTTCGCCGACGCGCGGACGTTGAGCGGTTTTTTGGTCGTTATCGTCACGCGTGTGTAGTCTTCAATATTTTGAACTTTTACGTTTGACACCATCTCTTTGACGCTGCTTGTCAAGACAGGCGCGGCCGTCCCGGAAAGTTTCGGGATAAGCACGACATATTCCGTGTCGGATTTTTTTCTGACAACGATATTGTCCGCGTAGGTTTCGCTGGTGGATAAAATCAAATCAACCGAATCCGCACCGGATTTGCGCAGCTCGGTGTTCACCAGTGAGTTCGCCTGCACTGACAAGCCAATCGCCAAAATTAGGATAAGTAAAATTTTGCGCATATTTTCCCTTGTAACAATTATTAATAATATAATAACCGAACATTTAAAAATTTGCCATTCTTAACAATTATGTTACAATGGGGGAAATGTAATTTGGAAGGATAAAGACGCCGGTGAATAAGTGAAATCAGGGTTTGCAGCAATAATAGGACGGCCAAACGTTGGTAAATCAACGCTTTTAAACAAAATTTTAGGCCAAAAGATTGTTATCACAACGGATAAGGCCCAAACGACACGGAAACGGATTCGGGGGATTTTGACACGCGAGGAGGGTCAAATTGTTTTTGTTGACACGCCGGGTGTGCACAAACCGCTTGATAAACTCGGCGAACTTTTGCTTGACGAGGCGAAGGTTTCGGTGCCGGACGCGGATTTGACGTTGTTTGTGGTTGACGGCTCAATGCCCGCGGGCAAAGGCGACAAGTGGATTGCGCAAAATATCTTGTCAGGCGCGCCGGTAATAATTGTTATGAACAAGGTTGACAAAGGCGGCAAACCGGACGAGAATCTGTTGAGTTACAAGATGCTTTTTGACCAAAATTATCCGGTCATCAAAGTCAGCGCAAAGACCGGCAAAAATATTGAACCGCTTGTGGAGAAAATTTTTGAGCAGCTGCCGCAAGGTGAACTTATTTACCCCGAGGACGTTGTGACAGAGGAGTCCATGCGTGATGTGGCGTGCGAGATCGTGCGCGAAAAAATACTTTTAAACACATCAGATGAGATCCCGCACGCAGTCGCGGTTAAAATAGAAAAATACGAGGAAACGGACGCCATTGACCGTATTTATGCGAACATTTACTGCGAAACATCAAGCCAGAAGGGGATTTTAATCGGCAAGGGCGGCGCAATGCTCAAAAAAATCGGTACCGAGGCGCGTTTGGAGCTTGAACAAATCGCCGATAAGAAGGTTTTTCTCGCGCTGGAAGTCAAGGTTGAAAAAGATTGGCGCAAAAAAGATAAGTCGTTAAACCGGCTATGGTAATCGCGCGTGCGTTGAGGTAAACTGGTTTTATGTTACAAGTTAAAGACCTTTATGTTGAATACAGGGGTAAAAACGGGGTTGTGCGCGCTGTCAACGGGGTGTCGTTTAATGTTGGCAAGGGTGAAATCCTTGCGATAGCAGGCGAATCCGGGTCGGGCAAATCCACGGTTGCCAAGGCGCTGATGCGGCTGATTCCGGTAAAATCGGGCGAAATCGTGTTCGCTGACGACAGACTCAAAATGCAGATGATATTTCAAAACCCGTATTCAAGCCTGAATCCGAAGATGAAGATTGCAGATACGCTATCTGAGCCGCTGCAAATCAATACTCGCCTGCCAAAAGCGCGCATCAACGAGATTGTGCGCGAAAAAATCGCGCTTGTGGGGTTGGATGAAAGCTGCCTGAACAATTATCCGCACCAGTTTTCCGGCGGGCAGCGGCAGCGGATTGCGATTGCGCGTGCGCTTATCAACTCACCCGCTGTGCTGCTTGCCGACGAACCCTCGGGCAACCTCGACTCGCGCAACCGCGACGAGATCCACCGGCTGTTNNAGCCGGTCAGCGCGCTGGATGTGAGTATTCAAGCGCAAATTATTAATCTGATAAAGGATTTAAAAAATCTGGGGATAACTTTTATATTTATATCGCATGATTTAAGCGTAATCCGTTGCCTGGCGGACAGAACAGCTGTCATGTATAAAGGTCAGATTGTTGAAATCGGGTCAAGGGCGGAGATATTTGACAACCCGCAGCACCCGTACACAAAAACGCTGCTCAACGCGGTACCGCAGGTAAGGTTTTAATAATTTCGTCAATTTCTTTGGCAAAACTACATTAATGCCAGTTGTTGTACTTCAGGTTTTTCTTTTATAGAAATCTTTGTTTTAAAATTATAAACCAACGCTTCCATCATTTTATTCCTATTACTTTCCCTTCCCCCAAGATGGTAGAAATGTTCTTTTTGTATGATATTAAAATTATTCCATAAAGCATCAATATATTTATTTTCTCTAAATTTATTGCTATGCCAAGTTGAAAGAATAAATTTGGCTTCAGTGTTATGTAGTAATTCAAATAGTTTTTCTTCATTTTCTTGTGTCCAAGAATTAAAATAATCTGAATACCTGTCAATATATGGCGGGTCACAATAAACAAAATCATCGTTTTTTGCTTTTGCAACAACATTTTCAAAAGATGATACTACAAACTCATATTCGTTTGCCTGTATTATTTCTTGAATATTTTTTATTTGGTTTGTTATTTTGGTAATATATGCTTGTGCAAATCGACCAGGTTTTTTACAAAAAGGTACATTAAATCCACCAGAACCATTAAATCGCATCATTCCATTGAAGCAAGAACGGTTTAAAAATAAAAAATCCAAAGAATTTGGATTTTTGTTGAATCTCCTTCTGACCTCTTTATAATAATCATCTGCACCAACATACAATTTATCGGTTTCCTCTTCCAAAAAACTTTTTGCTTTATAAGGGTCAATAACATTATTTTTTAAATCATTGTAAAAGTTAACTAAATGTGGGTTTGTATCAGAAAAAACAGCCCTTTTCGGCCGAATGTTGAAACCTACAACTCCAGAACCCATAAATGGTTCATACCAAATCCCGTCAAATTCCGGGACCAACTCTTGTATCCATTCTACAAGCTTTGTTTTTATCCCTTGACATTTTATTGGTGGCACATATATGGTGGTCATTAATCAATTCCTTTGTATTTTAAAAATTCATCTAAACAATTAATCTTTTCAGTTTTTCCATCACTTTTTGTTATTATGATATTACCATAGTTCATCCAATAATCATCAAAAACACTCTCTCCATGCAATTTAAAAATACCATTCCCTTTTAATACATCATCAATGTTTTTGACACTACCTATATTTGCCGTGTTACCGCTTCCTCTTTTGTCAGACGCTATTCTCCATTTTTCAACAAAAAAGAAATCAATATTTTTAATTACGGAAGTTATCGTTGATAATTCATCAATGTCAAATATTTCAGTTTGTCCTGTATCCACACGGTCATAGATAACTCCTAAACAAAAATGTCCTAAATATTCACTATATGGGAATTGAATGTTTTTAGTTGATGTCCTGTCTTGAAAATATTTACCATGTGAACCTAATGTAAAACCATTGCATGTGTTTTTAGATTTTCTGTAAGTAGATTTGAAATCAACAGCAAATTTGATTCTTTCATCGTTCTGACACACAAAAGAAATATCTGGATAATAATTTTGGTGGTCTGTCAATACTACATTATAGCCGATTTCTTCAGCAAGTTGCAATATTAGCGGAAAAATATGAATTTCTAAAATTTTTGATATTATTTTTGTATCGTTTGATATGGAATAAATATTTTTATGAGCATCAATAAAACCTTTAATTGTCCAATTATTCATTTCATCGCAAATTTCATTATTTAAAGTTCTTGCAAAATCAACAAATTTTTTTTCAAACTCGTTTTTAATTTTTAACTTTTCCATAAAGAAATTATAACATAAAAATCAATCTATACAACCATTCTACATAAGTTCAACCACTTTGAGCAGTCCGGTCCAGGCTCAGCCTGGCTATTCACCCAAATTAATCTGCGAGAACTGGACGATTTTGTTTTTGCCGCGCTGTTTTGCGTTGTAGAGCGCGTGCTCGGCGTAACGTACGATTGTGTTGACGTCTTCTTCAGTGCCCTCAATGCAAGGGTAGGTGGAAATCCCGCCGGAAATCGTAATCGGGTGCCGCTCCTCCTCGCCTGCCGGAATAAATTCCATCTTCTCAATATCGCGGCGGAAACGCTCCGCGAACAAAAACGCGTTGGACTCGGACGTGTTTGGCAACACAACCAAAAACTCCTCGTCGCCGTAGCGGGTGAGAATATCCTCTTTTCTGATAAGCAGTTTCAGCTTGTCCGCGATGTTGCGCAGCAGCGTGTCACCCCAGTCGTAGCCGTAAATATCGTTAACAACCTTGAAGAAATCCAAATCAAACAACAGGCACGAAAGTTTTGTACCGTAACGTTTTGAGCGGGAAATCTCTTGTTCAAGCCGCTCGTGAAGGTATTTTCTGTTATGCAGACCGGTCAATTCGTCAGTTGTGGATACAACGCGGACTTTCACCATCAGGTCGCGGATTTTCAGCAGCGCTGTTGCACGAACAACAATCTCATCGTTGTCCACAGGCGTTTTGATGTAGTCATAGGCCGCTGCACGGACGGTGTTGCCCTTAAACGCCTCACCGACAAACAGGACGGGCGCCTTAAACTTTGTTGTCGCAAGCACTGTCGCCAAATCAGGCACATTCTCCGCAACAATCAGGCTCGGGTTCAAGGTCTCGTAGTCTTTCAGATTCTCGGCCGCTTCCGCGCGCACGTGGGTGTCTTCAATCGCCGAAAGCACGCCCGTTAAAGCCGATACGCCGCCTTGTGTGTAGATAATAATATTTCTCATAATCCGCCCTCTTTTGGTATCAATTTTATCATATTAACCGGTGCATGTCAAGATTGGCCCGATGCGGTCGCCGCGTTATGCAAACAATGTTTGCATCGGACTTTTAGCCGCAAGAACCGGCTCAGCCGGTTATATATCAACGCCCTGCATCATGTCAACCAGCCCTTGAATTGTCGTGTCCATGCTGACGCTGTCGCTTGTTCGCTGCTGCAAAAACGCGTTAACCTGTGGCATAAGCTCAATTGCGGTGTCAAGCTTGGGGTTAGAGCCCGGCTGGTACATCCCGACGTCAATCAAGTCCTTGTTTTCGCGATACATAGCCAGAACTTTACGCATTGTCGCGGCGGCCTCTTTGTGTTCGGGGCTTGCTATTGAGCTCATAAGCCTTGAAATACTGCCCAGAACATCAATCGCCGGATAATGGTTGGACTCGGCGACTTTCCGCGACAAGAACACGTGCCCGTCAACAATCCCGCGCACCGTATCAACAATCGGGTCGGAGATATCGTCGCCTTCCATCAACACCGTGTAAAGCGCGGTGATAGAGCCTTTTTCGCTGTTTCCGGCGCGCTCCAAAACCTTTTGCAGCCACGAAAAAATTGACGGCGGATAGCCCTTCATGGTTGGCGGCTCGCCAAGTGACAGGCCGACTTCACGGCCGGCCATCGCGCAGCGCGTAACCGTATCCGTCATCAAGAAGACTTTTTTGCCCTGATCGCGGAAGTATTCACACACGGCGGTTGCGGCCAGCAGACATTTTTGGCGAATCAGCGGCGGTTTGTCGCCGGTTGAGCACACCAGCACAGATTTTGCCATACCCTCGGGTCCCAGCGCGTCCTCAATAAATTCTTTAACCTCACGGCCGCGCTCGCCAATTAGCGCAACAACGTTGACATCCGCGTCGGAGTTTCGCGCAATCATTCCGAGCAGCGTACTTTTCCCGACCCCGGAGCCCGCAAACAGCCCCATCCGCTGACCTGTACCGAACGTCAAACACGAATCAATCGCACGCACACCGGTTGAAAACATCTCCGTAATAATCGGGCGTTCAAAGGGCCCGGGCGGCGGACCTTCAATGGAGCGCCACAGAGCACCTGTCGTATCAAGCGGCCGTCCGTCAAGCGGATTGCCCATCGGATCAATCAAACGCCCCAGCAAAAAATCGCCGACCGGTATGATTATCGGTCTTCCGGTGGAGGTCACAAGCGACCCTTGACCGATACCTTCACCGTCCAAAAGCAAGAGCAGCTGCGCCGCCTCACCTTTAAACGCCATAACTTCCGCGGGTTTTTGCCGGCCGTCGTGGGTCTCAATAAAGCACAAATCGCCGATTTTCAGCCCCGGCAGCTTAACCTCAACCGTCAACCCCAAAAGCTTTGACACCTGACCTTTGTATTGAAACATCTCCGTTTGGTCAAGCTGACGCTTAACTTTTTGTTTTAAATCTTCAAGCTTCCCCGTATTCATAATATTATTATAGCATAGATTTGACAGTTATTTTTCTTCATGATTTAATAAAATCATTAAAAGAAAAAAGGAAATATAAATATGCTAAAAATCAGACTAAAACGCCTTGGCGCAAAGAAATCCCCGACTTACAGAATCATTGTAATCAACTCAACAACAAAACGCGAGGGCAAACCTATTCAGGAATTAGGACACTACAACCCGAAAACAAAAATCATGAAACTTGATGTCGCGACAGCGAACGACTGGGTTAAAAAGGGCGCGCAGCCGACCGATACGGTTAAATATTTGATTGACAACGCGAACAAAGACGGCTCTTTGAACTACAAGAAAAAGGCCGAAACAAAACTTTCAAAAAAAGCAAAAGCAAAAATAGAGGCTGAAAAATCAGCTGCAGCCGAGGCAAAAGATGCTGCAAAAGCTGCGGCCCAAACAGCTGCCGCAAGTGAAGCAGCTGCCGTTGAAGAAACCGCAAAACAGGAAGAAAACGCGCAGGCAGCTATGGCAATAATGACCGAGGAAGCAACTATTTGCCCGCCGGAAGCCGAAGTTGAGCCGGCTGCAGTTGAAGAAACGGCTGTCGTTGAGGAACCTGCCGCAGCAGAACCTGCTGTTGAAGAAACCGCGGCAGAAACAGAAGAAACGCCTGCTGAAAAAGCTTAAATCAGAAACAAAAACTTGCTAGTCGCGGAACCTGCTGATTTCTTTCAAATATTTTTCAAAAACCACGTAGCCCTGGTAGATTTCGTTTGAGATGCAGGCGTAGCGGCTTGCGCAGATATATTTTAGTTCTTTTATGCGGATATCAAATATTTTTGACGCATCATCGCGCAGCGCCAAATCCTCATCGTGCGCCCATTTTTGCAGCAGCGCAAGCTCCTGCGCCATCTGCTTTGCGGTCGTAAACTCCATTGTATTAAAATCGTATTTATCCAGCAGCGTTTTTTCGGTAATACTGACTCTGCTCATCACCGCTTGGAATTGGAAGACTTTTTTAATGATGCGGTAGCTGTCGGCCGCCTTTTTGTGCGAAACGGGGACATCATTTCTTGCCAGAAAAGCCGCAACCGAGCTGGACGAAAACACCTCATCCTCGGTTGAAAACATACTCTTTTGAGTCAAATCAAACTCTTTTTTCGTTGTAGTATCTGACATCTTCCAATCATACGTAAAACCATGCCTGTATGTCAAACATGTTTTACAATTTTTAACTATACGATTTCAAACGTTTTTTGGGCAACCTTGTGGGATTCCTCGTCAAGCATACCGCGTTTAAGCTCGGTAAATAGCGCGTTGCCGGAGTTGAATTTCTTTTTCAAGAACTCGTATGCAACTTTGGGGTCACACTTATCGCCGCAGGTGAACAGGTCAACAGCCGCGTAGCCAAGTTCCGGCCAGGTGTGGATTGCAAGGTGGCTCTCGGAGATAATAACAACACCCGATACACCGTGGGGGTTAAACATATGGAAGCATTTTTGGACAATTGTAGCACCACATTCAAGCGCGGCGTCCACCATATACTTTTCTACCTTGTCAATGTTATTCAAAATGTTTGAATCACATTCAAAAAACTCTGCCAAAACATGTTGTCCCAAGTGGATATTCCCGTCGCGGTTAAATGCCTGTTGTGTTACTTCCAATTCATGTGCCTCCTTATAAAATGTTAATAATTGTATATTATACATTAAAAAACAAAAAAAGGAAAATTCATCATTCAGTTGGATTATTTTAACATTTTGTAATACAATTTATTTATGAAAATTTTAGTGGTGGACGACGACAGGGCAATTAACGAGCTGATAAAGGTG
>DBCX01000053.1 GCA_002293275.1 Cyanobacteria bacterium UBA947
TCAATGGAGCGGTTCCACGGGATATTAATTGAGCATTATGCGGGCGCGTTCCCGCTGTGGCTTGCGCCAGTGCAAACGGCCGTTGTGCCGATTTCAAACGAAAAACATGGCGACTATGCGCAAAAGGTTTATGAAAAATTCCGCGCGGCCGGTGTCCGGACGCTTTTGGACGACCGCAGCGAGAGCATGAACTACAAAATCCGTGAGCTTTTGCAGGACAAAAAGGTGCCGTACGTGCTTGTGGTGGGCGACCGTGAGGAGGCCGACGGGACAGTTGCCGTGCGTGCTCGCTCGGTAGGTCAGGTCGGAACATTTGGCGCGTACGAGTTTTTGGCGCAGGTTCAAGAAGAAATCCGCACCCGCAGCTGATGCGTGAAGAAATGTAACTGATGCTTTTATAATAGCAAACTTTTTTGTTGACGTGTTTTCAACTGCTCAACGGACAATAAAGAAAGAGGAAAAAATGAACATATCAGCAATCTCAAATTTTCGCGCGATTGGATTTACTGGGACAGAAAAATTCGTAACGCCGAAGGAAAGTTATGAAAGCCGCGAACAGGGCAAACCGAACAAACCGACCATGAAAAGCGACCCGTCGTCTGTTATAAGATATTTTCAGCAAAACCCTGATTTGACAGAAATATTCGGCGAAAAAACAAGACATTTTACAAAAACGCAGAACCCTAAAACCGGCCAGCCTGTGTATTTGGATATTATTGAAGAAAACGGTAAAGTTGTTTCGCGTCAGAGCTATGATTATACAGGCAAAAAAATCTAGCAGCGGAATTAATTACAAATAATCCCCGCGATGGCAGCTGACATGTAGCAGGTGAGTGTGCCGCAGACGAGTGCGCGCAGGCCGAGCCTCGCTAGGTTTTTGCGCTGGTTGGGTGCAAGCTCGCCGATACCGCCCAGTTGAATCGCAATTGATGCAAAGTTACCGAAACTGCAAAGTGCAAACGCAGCGATGAGGAAACTTTTTGCGGACAGCGCGGCAGTTCCCGATGAGGCCGCCATGCCTGTCAAATCCATATATGCAACCATTTCGTTCAGGACAAGTTTTGTACCCATAAGGCTTGCGACTGTGTTTGATTCGGCCCAGGGTACGCCCATCAAGAACGCGAGCGGGGCAAAGATTTTGCCCAGAAGGAATTTTAGCGACAAATCCGCCATGCCGAACAAACCTCCCGCGCAGCTTAGAACCCAATCCACCATCGCAACGAGTGCGACGAGCGCCAAAATCATTGCAACGACGTTGATTGCGACCTTGATTGCCTCTGATGCGCCCGATGCGATTGCATCAAACAGGTTTGTGAACGGGCGGCGCCGCGGGCTGTAATTTATCGTGAAATTTGAGCTTGTTTCGGGTGTGTTGGTTTCGGGGTAGACGATTTTTGCGATGACAAGTGCGCCCGGCACCGCCATAACAGATGATGCGAGGATGTATTCAGCGGGAATGCCCATCGCGATGTAGACCGGCATCATCGCGCCGGAGATACACGCCATTGAACCCGACATTGACGCCAAAAGCTCGGAGCGCGTGAGTTTTGCAAGGTACGGCCGTATCATAACCTGCGCCGCGACCTGCCCGACGAACGCTGATGCCACGTTTGACAGGGCTTCTGCGCCGCTGACTGCCATAAGTTTGTTCATCCATTTGCCAAAAACCGACACCACGCGCTGCATCACGCCGTAATAATATAGGATGTTGACAAGACACATCATAATGATTAGCGATGAGATAAGGCTCAATGCAAAAATGTGCGGCGTTTGCCCGAATACGACCAGCGCGCCTTCTTTTGAAAACTCAAAGATTTTTGTTATGAACATGCCAAGCTCTTTGACAAGCCATTGGCCGGCCGGGAGTTTCAGCACAAAAAGCGCCAGCAGAATTTGCAGTGCAAACCCGGCGGCGACGGTTTTCAGGTTAATTGCTTTGCGGTTGTTGGACATCAGGTATGCCAGCGCGAAAATCAAAACAATTCCAAGTATTCCGAAAAATCTCATGGGTTAATTATAGCATGAAAAATATTTGGTTTTGGCAGATTGTTTTTATTCAGACGCTACGTCTAGGCGCGAAGATTGATTCACCCATTTACCCCTATCCGCCGAAGTAATCATTGCGTTATAGCGTCTGCTGCCGCTGATGTCGTCAGTGTGTCAGGACTCATCTGCCATGCTTTTGTGTATGCTTTTTGTGCGGCAAAGGCAGGTACTTCAATCGGGTTTGCTACATATATTTTATGAAACGCTTTTTGTTGTGCTATGGTCATATTAATTTTGGCTAACAAAGATGTGCCTGTATGAGTTTTTTTAATCGTTTCTACCGCCTCAATTATTTGTTGAGACTGAGTTGTTATTTTTTGCATAAAACCGTTAGCATAAATCTGCGCGTTGGCGGCTTCATCAGAATTTGCCAGTAGGGTTCCTTGTTCCTTGACAACCGCTTCGTAAAATTTTGTGTTAAAACGAGTTCCGTTTTCCTGCACCATATTTTTTGATAATTCCGCAAGATATTGAGGCATACCATTGTGTTTAGCTATTTCAAGATGATAATCTTTTAGAACACCTTTTAATCCGTCAACACCTTTTGCTCTTGCGATGTCTGAAAATTGTTTGTAATGTTCAAGTTCGTGTCTTATTAGAGGTTTGAACATTTTTTTCGGAGCAATGTTTGTATATGTTGAATTTAGTTTTAAAGTTCCTGTAACCGGTTCAAATTCTCCGGCAAATCGTGGGTTTATTTTTTCAAATACCAGTTTGGGCTTGGTTTTAAAACCCATTTCATTTGCGATAGTTTCATATTCTATTTTCAAATCTGCTTGTCCCAATTCTTTTAGGCTTGAAATTTTTGTCAATGTCGGAGCAGGTGCGTACGTAATAGCGTGTTTAACAGTTTTGAGCGCTTTTGGTATGAACGGTGCTGTCATCGCTAAATCAAGCACATCGCCGCCGATGTTGTGCAAATCTTTTCTTAACTCGTCATATTCTTCATTCTTTTCATGTTTTGCTGCGTCAACTGCGTGATAAACAGTTTTTCCGACTGCAACCGCTGCAAACCCCAAAGTAAGTACGCTCGCTGCAACCGCGCTGCTAACCCCGATTAGAGGCGCTGCTGCAATCAATGCCGCTGTCCCTGCCACGACTGCTAATGTCTTAACGGGATGGTCTTTTATTGTTGTAAAAATATTTTTGGCTTTATCAATAAACCCTTTACCGATAAGTTTTGCCCCTTCTACAGCTGTTACCTCATTTGGTTTTGTTTCTTGCCAAATACTGCCTGCCATTGTTTCCTTTTGGCTATTCAAAGATGATGTTTGCACATCGGTAATTATTGTATTACCCGAAATTGCATTTATTCCCATGGTTTCCCCCGTGTGTATATTTATTATAAGAAATTTTACACACGAAAATTGCCCAAAAGTTTAAAACCAATTTTACAATTGTTACACTACGCGCCGAAATAATTTTTGAGTCCGACGGTGAGTTTTCGGTTTTTGCAAAGTTTTTTGAGCTTGGCAATGGCGCGGTTCTCAATTTGGCGGATGCGTTCTCTTGATACGCCGTAGGCTGTACCGATTTCATCAAGCGTTTTTTTGCTGCCGTTGTTATCCAGCCCGTAGCGCAAAATCAATACATCACGCTCTTTCTGGCTAAGCTGGTTGAGCATCTTGCGGATGTCATCAAACAAGTTTTCTTGCGAAACGCGGTTGTCGGGTGCAACGGACACCTCGTCTATGATAAAATCCGCGATTTTTGACGAATCGTCCGACATTGTGGCCGGTGTTTCCATGCTTATGGTTGATTGTGCGGATTTGATGATGGCTGACAGTTTTGCGACCGGGATGCCGAGGCGGTAGGCGATTTCTTCTTTGGTCGGTGTGCGGCCGAACTCTGTTGTCAAATCAATTGTTGCGCGCCGGATTTTGCCCAAAGATTCAATCATGTGGATAGGGAGCCGGATTATGCGCGCTTTGTCGGCGATTGCGCGTGTGATTGATTGCTGAATCCACCACGTTGCATAGGTTGAGAACTTGTAGCCTTTTGTGTAATCAAACCGGCCGGCAGCTTTCATCAGGCCAAGGTTTCCCTCTTGAATCAGGTCAAGAAACGACAGGCCGCGGCCGATATATTTTTTTGCGATGCTGACAACAAGCCGCAGGTTCGCGTTGACAAGCAGTTTTTCCGCGAATTGGTCTTTGTTATCATAGATTCGTTTGGCGATTTCCAGTTCTTCTTCGCTTGACAGCAGCGGGATTTTGCCGATCTGCTGCAAATATATGCGCACGGAATCATCCGAGTTTACGCTGGACAGACTCTCTTGAATCTTTGGGTCCTCAACCGAGACCAGCACATCTTCGTCATCATCAGCGAACTCTATGTTCTCGTCCGATATTTCTTCAAATTTTTCTTCTGCTTGTTTCATTTTGCCTCACTGTTTCATATATTATAACACTAAATGCGCAAGAAACGTTTAATGAGTTAAAATCGTTTAGCATCGGGATTTTTATTGTAAAGTCCGCTGATTTTAGCAGCGGTTTTGAAACGCCCTTGCCCTCTGCGCCCATGATTAATGCAAAATTCATATTCGCATAATCAATGTTGTAATAATTATCGTTTGCTGATGCGTCGGCGGCAATTACCCACCAGTTGTTATTTTTTAGTTTTTGGATTGCGGCCGTCAGGCTATTGACTTTGATGATGGGAATGTGATTTATCGCACCGGCGCTGGTTTTTTCAACAATTGATGTCACGCGCGCGTTCCTGTGAGAGGGGATGATTATTCCGTCAACGCCCGCGCACAGAGCGGTTCGGATTATTGCGCCGAAGTTGTGGGGGTCTTCTATCCCGTCTAAAATCACGAGCGACTTGCGCGGTGACTCCAGAAACTCATCCAGGTCGGCGTATTTTATCGGCGATACAAACGCGATTACACCCTGGTGCTTGTAGTCGCTGTATTTTTGCAGTGTTTCAAACGAAAACACGATTTTGTTTTGCTTGGCAAGCTGGACTATTTTGTCAATTTTACTATCGCCATGTAGTCCCTTGGCCAAGATAATTTTATTTACCCCCCGGCCGGCGTCCAGTGCTTCAAGGACGGCGTTTTTTCCGTAGATAAAATCTTCGCTCATAACATCCTTTCAATTGTGGTGCGTGCTTTTGCGGCGGTTTGCGTATCAACCGTGATTTCGTGCTGTTCGTTTTCCAGTGCGGCCAAAATATCAGGCAGCGTGTGCCATTTCATATTCGGGCAGATGATATCATCTTTTATCAGTATAAATTCTTTATCCGGACAATCGCGTTGCAAGCGCTCAACTACGCCTTTTTCGGTCGCGATGATGAATTTTTTTGCATCACTTCGTGTCGCAAAATCCATTATCTGCGTCGTGCTGCCGGTAAAATCGGCTTTGCACCAAACTTCCCGGTGGCACTCCGGGTGTGCCAGAACAAGCGCGCCGGGATATTTTTCGCGCGCGCTGTCAACATCTTCGGGCCGGATGCGAAGGTGCGTCGGGCAAAACCCGGGGTAGGTTATGACTTCAACGCCGGTTTGTTCTTGTACCCATTTGCCAAGATATGTGTCCGGTACAAAAAGCACCTTCGGCACATTCAGACTTTTGACTATCTTGACTGCGTTTGAGCTTGTGCAGCAAATATCGCACTCGGCCTTGACTTCTGCCGTTGAGTTCACGTAGCAGACGACCGGAACCCCCGGGTGCTTGGACTTGAACTCGCGCAGCTGTTGCGCGTTAATCATATCGGCCATCAGACAGCCGGATTCTGTGCGCGGCAGCAGGACTTTTTTATTAGGTGATAGAATCTTTGCGGTCTGCGCCATAAAATAAACACCCGCAAACACAATAATATCAGCGTCCGTTGCTGCGGCCATTTGGCTCAAATACAGGCTGTCGCCGACAAAATCCGCCGCCTCATCAATTTCAATATTTTGATAACAGTGCGCCAAAACAACCGCGTTTTTCGCCTTCTTTAAATCCTTGATTTTATTGATAATGTTAAGCATTTGACTTAATTATACCATAATTATACAATTATGATATGAACTTAAATGGTATTATGGCACAACTTGGCATCGGCAGCCGGGAAACCGTGTACTTGTCGATTACCCCGGGTGTCGGGCTGGAACTTTTGCAAATAGATTCAGCCGCAAAAACTGTCAAAAACTATGATGTGCAGCCGCTTGATTACAACGAATCGCTGAAAGAGATAGTCAATGTTGACCAGTTCAAAGAGGCGGTGCAGACACTGCTGATGCAATCGGGGATTTCAAACAATTGCGGTGTGATTTTGAGCATGCCAATTGTCCATGCGGGCGTGTCAACACTGCCTTTGATACTTACCGATGAGGCTGTAAGTGAGGCGATAATTTCCGAGGTTGAGCAGGTTTATGTGTTCAAAAAAACCGAACCGGTCGTCAGCTGGCTGGATTTGAAAACCACGGGTGATATGCGCAAAATTCTTCACGGTGCAATCCAAAGAAGCGAGCTTGATAAAATAGAATCAGCGCTGCGTGAAATCGGTGCAAAGCTTATCACGGTTGAGTTTTCGCTCAGCTCAATATTAAGAGCATTGACATTCAGCGGTTTGGCTGAGATGCAGATGCAAGAGGGCACCGACTGGAACCTTTTGGTCATTAACCAGAACGGGTATTATCTTTGCCCGATGACAGGTAATGCGGTCAACGACTACTACGAAGAGCCGGTGCCGATAAAATCGTTTGACAACGAGGAGGTCTACAACGCGTTGAGCGCCTCAATGAATATCACGTTGATGAGCTATCCCGCATCGTACCTTTACATCATCTCTGAAACTGACATGGTCAGCGCGGAGCATTTGGTCAAACAGATTAATTTTAGCGGAACGACATTCTTTATTGACAACAATGTCCACAAAACAACGGAAATAGTGACGGTAAGCCCGAATGTGCTGCCCGCAAAGATTCCGTCAATTTCGTTAGAGGCGGTCGGGATAGGCGCGTATCCGCTTGTTACATTGCCGTTGAAGCTGGAATTTAAAACCTCTGCATCAACGACTGCGAGCGGTTCAGAGCTTGTCCAAATAAAAATCGGGGACAAAATTATTGAGGTATCGCCTGATGCCGCGCAAAAGATTGCCACAATGATTGTGGTGGCAATGTTAGGTATAACGGCGCTTTTGGCGGTTTTGTATCCGGTTATTGTTAACGTCAACCAGAAAAAAGTCCAACAGGTAGATGCGCGGGTTATGCAGCTTTTGAAAGAGTACAAGCTGTACGAAAGTCAGGGCAGTTTCACCGCGGATAAGGAAATCAAACGGGTTTTGGAGGCGAACCGGACAAAGCTGATGACATATTCGGCGCTGGGTGAGACGGTGCCGAAAAGTTTGTGGATTACATATTTTATTGTGAAGGACAACGGCAAGATTGATATAAAGGGCCAGACATCCAAGGTTGATGATATTTATACGTTCTACAAAAACATAAAAAGCGCGCTGATAAACAGCCAGCTGCGGCTGCACAAGCTTGAGCTTGTGTCGGAATCCGATGCGGTTATCGCGTTGACATCAGATACACCGGTGATTTATGAGTTTGAGATAACAAATATGACAAACGAGGAGCTTGCACCGGCGCCGCCAGCCGCGGGCGCAAAATCACCAAAAACGCCAAAGCAGCCTGAGCCGGCAAAACCGGCACCGCCGCCTTTGGAGCCGATAAACTAGGAGACTATTTTGGAAAATTTTCAATATTACTTTAAAAAATTTGAGAACGCCATCGCGGTTTTGGTGCTCGGGCTGGCGGTCACGGTTTATTTGGCGGTAAACGTTGTAACCCCGCGGTTTCAAGAGGCGCTGGCACTGTTTATCCACATCCGCAACCAAGAAATCCTTATTGCTGATACCAAGCGCAGTCTTGAGGAGGCGAAGGTGCGTGAAAAGCAGCAAACGGTTGTGCAAAAGGAGTTGAAAAGTTTTTACCGGCCGATAGAATCCGGTGCGGACGCGGAAACTATTATGGCAAAAGAGATTGGGGATGTTTTGGCGATACTGACGCGCAACAAGATGAAAANNGAGCCGCAGGATGACCCGTTTATCACAACCGCAGGCGTCAAGTACAGCGCGTGCCGGCTTGATATTGACCTTGTGGCTGACTATCGCACGTTTTTGAACCTTATGCGCGACCTGTACAGACACCAATATTTTATTAATATCAACAAGGTGGAGATTGTGCCGTACAGAAAAGACAAGAAGATTTTGCTGGTGAATTTGGTTATTACGCTGTATGCGCAAAAATCATCACCGGTGGATGCGGGGATAAAATTATGAAAAAACTGCTGATTTTATTGTGTAGTTTTTTGTGCCTGCCGTGCGCTGCGGCGCAAAATGTGCTTGTGCTGTTTGACAACAGCGCCGATAATTACTACGGTTTTCCGGAGGTTTCGCAAATTATCGCATCCGATGTTGTGGGTTATTTCAACGAGTCGGGCAAAATCCGTGCGGCCCGGGTTGTTGATGTGAACAAAAAAATCAGCAAGAACGAAACGCTGAAAAATCTCACGCGCGGCGCGCTGGGTCAATACAAAAACACCAAGACTATTGATTACGCGGCGTACCGGACAATTGCCAGAGATTTTGGCGCGGACTATGTGCTGCTGATTTTAAGCGATGTGGATAAACGCAGCTTGTGGGAGGTTTTGCACATCGCGTCGGCCTTTGGCACGGGGCAGATTGTTACACTGCAAACGCAGGCGGTGCTGGTCGATACGCGCAGCGATTTGGTGATGTGGAGCAGAACGTATAACAAAAAAGTCAAACACAACGGCGGGGACGTAACGGCGCATCTGGAAAATATCAGGATGTATTCGGCAGATATTTTGGCGCGTGATGTTTCGCAAAACATTGTGCTTCGGTTTTATCCGAAAAGCGTGCGTTCAATCGCGCGTGATGTAAGAGCCAACAACGGCGAGGTGCTGCGCTACGACAGGACAAACCCAAAACCCAAATCCAATATTGACGCCGGCAACTACGGTGAGACGCTGTTTAGTTTGTAGGGGTAAATGTGGTTTAATTATTCGTAATCCTGCCTGAGACGACGCGCTCAATTCCGGCAAGATCGCGCTGAATCTCAATATCTTCAAACCCGTTGTAGCCCATCAGCGCCTTGACCTCTTTTGCCTGCCCGCGGCCGGTTTCAAACATTAAATATCCGCCGCGGTTAAGCACCTGCGGCGCCTGCGCTGTAATCCTTTCATAAAACTCCATCCCTGTTTCGCAAAACAGCGCCAGCTGAGGCTCAAAGCGTACCTCACTTTGCAGCCCGTAGATTTCGCTTGTCGGGATGTAGGGCGGGTTTGATATGATGACGTCAAATTTTTCCGGTACGTTGGAGAATATATCGGATTTTCTAAATATTGCTTTGTTGTTGAGTTTGAGCCTTGTTGCGTTGTTGAGTGCGGTTTGCAGCGCAGTTGATGAGATGTCAACGCCGAGAACCTGCGCGTCCGTTAATTTTGCAACCATGCACGCGATGCATCCGGAACCTGTGCCGACATCCAGCGCGGTTTTGAAATTGTTTGCCTTAATCACTTTGACCGCCTGACGTGCAAGCAGCTCGGTTTCGTCGCGCGGGATAAGGACGTCCGGGTTGACGATAAATTTTTCGCCCATAAAATACGCGGTGCCTGTGATATGCTGCACCGGCCGGCGGGTTTGCGCGCGGAGTCTGGCTTTTTCTGCAACGATGGCAAGTTTTTCGTAGTCAAGCCGCTTGCCCATTAGCAAATCCATCGCTGTTATACCGCAAAAATGTTCAATCAAGAGTTTAACCTCGGCGTTTGCCTCAGCCGGCTCAATCCCGCTGTCGGTCAATATCTTCACAATCTCCGGTATGTTCATTTAGTATCCTTGCAATTTCCTCACGCACGCTGTATTTGCTCATTTGCTCCTGCTCTATTATATCAATATTGTGGCGTTTGCACAAGCTTTTGTAATATTTTAGCTGCTTTTGGGTAGGGGGTTCGCGTTTCATTTTTTGGTCGCGCGCAAATTCGCGCTGCTTTTTCAGGTAGGCCTTTTGCGCCTCGGCGCGCGGCTTTTGGTATTCGTAAAACCTTCTGCACTCGTTCATAAACATTTTTGTTTCTTTAAAAAACCGTTCGTCATCAAGGTCGATAAACTCAAACCGCGGCTGGTTTTGCGCGTGGTAGTAGGTTTCATCCTCAATAAATTTTTCGGCGGTCGCCTCGGGTGATTTTTTCACGAGCGCACGCAAAAAATTACACAGCGCGGCCTTTTGCGTTTTTGAAAAATTCTGGTAAATCCGTTTTTTCAGCGCATACATTTTACAGCACCAGTGTTGTTGCCCAAATAAACAATATCCCGGACATAATCCCTATCATTGAAAGGTGCCAGTCGCCGTATTCTTTGGACAGCGGCAAAAGCGTGTCAAATGAGATATAAATCATGATTCCCGCGACTGTTGCAAACAAAAATCCGACAAGGATTTGCGGCAGGAACAGCTGGAACAAAAACACGCCGATTAGTGCACCGATTGGTTCAGACAGGCCGGAAAGCGCAGAATAGAGCATCGCGTAGCGTTTTTTGCCGGTGGCGTTATAAACCGGCAGCGCAACGGCGATACCTTCGGGGATGTTGTGGATTGCGATTGCGATACCTATTGAAATCCCGAGCGTCAGGTTGTGTGATGACGCCAAGAACGTTGCCATCCCTTCGGGGAAGTTGTGGATACAGATTGCGGCTGCGGTGAAGATACCGGCGCGGCGCATTTTCGGGTCAACTTTTGCACAAAAATCCTCGCGGCATTCAAAAAGTTCGTTCTGGTTAATGTGGTCCGGGATGAAGTAGTCAATAAGAATTGCGACGATTAGACCAACGACAAACCCTGCCATAACAAGCCATTGGGCGTTTGAAAAATGCTCGGAAAGCATTTGCCCTGCCTCAGGCAGAATTTCCGAAAACGACAGGAAAATCATCACACCCGCGGAAAACCCGAGCCCGACAGACAATGCCTTCACGTTGCCGGGCTTGATGACAAACGTAATCGCACCGCCGATTGCGGTTGACAACCCTGCTAGCATGGTGATAATTAATGCGGTTAAAAAATTTTCCGGTAAAGCCATGCCCTTAATTTTAGCACGAAATTTTTATGTTACAATAAACCCATGGAACAGGTAAAAATACGCCGGATGACACTTGATGATATTGAGACTGTTGTTGCGATAGAGGCTCGTGCTTACGGTGAGCATCACTGGTCTGACAGGTCGTTTTACAATGAGATTACCAACGATTTGGCGCATTATTTCTGCGCGGTGGATGAAAGCGGGCAAATCATCGGGTACAGCGGGTGCTGGTATATTTTTGAAGAAACTCACATCACAACGCTTGCTGTTGCGCCCGAGCACCGGCGAAAATCAATCGGGGAGGCGCTTTTGGTCAACATAATTAACGATTGCCGCGCCAACAAGATGAAATATATAACGCTGGAAGTTCGTGTCAGCAACACCGCGGCGATAAAACTTTACGAAAAATACGCGTTCACATCGCTTGGCGAGCGCAAGAATTACTATCAGGACAACAACGAGGACGCGCTTGTTATGTGGACAGAAAACATTTTTTACGATAAATTTAGTAAAGTATTTGAAGAAAACATTAAACAATTGAAAGTCAAAATTGTATGATACGTCACAGGAAAAAAAAGAAACCGATTGCGAACGCGTGGACGCTGGTCCTTATGATGATGTGCTTTTGGCTGGTCATTGTGTCAACGTTTGTGCAGTTTACGCTGCCGGTGGGTGAGGGGTACAAATTCATCCCGCAGATTCCGGTTATTTTGTTCACGGGCGCATTGCTGGGTAGAACGTACGGGTTGATTGTTGTTGTATCGTATATTGTTATGGGGCTGTTTTTTGAGCCGGTGTTTGCGCTGGGCGGCGGGACGCGGTATGTGTTTGAGTACGGGTTCGGGTATATTTTGGCGTATCTGCCGGCTGTATTTTTTTCCACATCTATTTTGCAAAGCGGGTTCACGGTGCGCAACATTGCGCAGGCCGCGCTGGTCGGGGTGTTGTGCATGCATTTAATCGGGATTATTTACATGTTGTTTTTGGCGGGTGTAAACCATGAGGGGTTAAGCTTTATGTACAACTGGGTTGCGGCGCAAAGCGGGGTCAAGATAGTTTACGACTTGTTGTTCAGCTTTTTGGCGGTGCTTGCGGTCAGGTATTTGCCGGCAGCGCTAAAAGTTTGGTGAGCGAAAAAATTGAAAATTGAAAATGTAAAATTGAAAATATCTAATGCGGCTTTGCCGTAAAAATAATTTTCCACTTTCCATTATCCATTTTACATTTTACATTTCAACACAATTCCTACCCGCGGCTTTTGCGCGGTAGAGCGCCTTGTCGGCGATTTCAAACATATCCTGCGCGGTTTCGCAGGTGGTGTCAGAGCTCAGGCCGATGCTGATTGTAACTTTAATTTCTTCCCCTTTAAAGACAAACCGGTGGTTCTCAACGGATTTGCGCAGGCGCTCAAGCGGGATTTGCGCGGCAGCGGCGTCGGTTTCTGTCAATATCGCGACAAACTCTTCACCGCCGTAGCGAAAAAGCATATCCGTGTTGCGGATGGAGTTTAGCGCAAGGAAGGCGGTTTCTTTCAGCACAAAATCGCCTGTTGTGTGGCCGTGGGTGTCGTTAATTTTTTTAAAAAAATCAATATCAATAACGGCGAGTGTCAGCTTGCTGCCGTAGCGTTTTGTGCGCTCAAACTCGCGCTCAAAATTGCTTTCAAAATGCCGCCGGTTGAACAGGCCTGTCAGCGAGTCCGTCACGGAAATCTGTTTGACGCCCGAGTACATAAAATTTATCTGTTTAATCACATCAAGCTTGTTATCGTCGGGGATGTCAAAGCTGTTGATAATGTTTTCAATATTAAGCTGGATTTCGTCAAGCATTTTTTCGGGCAATTCAAAACTCATGGTGCTTTTATTATAACATAAAAACGTATGTGTCATGCCGAATTTGTTTCGGCATCTTGCCACCGTTGCGCACATGGTCAGATCCTGAAACGAGTTCAGTATGACGTATAAAATCAAGAGAATGCTTTAAACGAGCGTTCAATGTTTTTATCGGTGATAGCTTTCAGCGATTCGTACTCTTGTTGGAGCGCGGAGTGCTGCGAATCAAGTTTTTTAAGATCGTTGTCAAACTTTTTATCTTGTGCTTGGATATCGCGCAGGCGCTGCTCGTACTTGACTTCCGCGCGGGTAAGGTCGCGGGAGTTTTGCTGCGAGTTAATATCGGATGAATTTGTGTAACCGATGGCTTTCCATTCGTGCTCTTTAAGGTTCGGGTGCTCGTCAGAGCCTTTTTCGGTAAAGACAACCTGTTCCATGGTGATGGTGCCTGTTTCAAGCGCCCATTGGAGCCATGCGGAGTTGTTCATCTGCTTGTCGTCCATTTGTACGTAGTGGTGTGTGCCGCGCAGTGTGCCGGGCTCTTGCTGGCCGACATAACCGTCTTTTGTTGTCTCGCTTGTGCCGCCCATACGGTACCAGAGGTTGGTGTACCATTGGACTTTCGGGTCTCTGTTTTCAGGGACCATACCGTATTCGGATACCTCGGCGAGGAGTTCTTGGATGTTACCGGTTGCATCTGCCATACGGTCGATATAGTCGTCATAGTAGCTGATGCGCGCATCGATTGCATCGTCAAACTCATTCATACGCTCTCTGAACTCGCTGTCGTCGCCAAACTTGGCCAAGTAATCCAGCGCGGCATTGTTGTTGCCGGTGAGCTTGTTGTTGTTGCCGGTGATAATGTCTTTGTTATCGCCAAGGATTGCGTTCAGCTGGTCTTGGTAGTTTTTATCGTATGTTTCTTTTGCAATTCTTATTTCGGTTTCTTTTCCGGTTTTTGCAAGTTCAAAGGCTTCGGTATAAGCTTGGTCATATTGAGCTTGGAATACAGCCTCTCCCAAATCTTCATACCATACGCTGGCCCATGCAGCGTAAAATTGGTCAGTAGTTATGTCATTGACAGTATTTGAAGTACCCTTAACTTGGTTGTGGTAGTCTACTATTTCTTGAGCACGTGCCGCACTGATACCAACAGCAGCAAAAGTTGTGTTTGCAAGGGCCGAACCGGCGTCGCTATTAACGTTTAGATACACTTTTGAAAGTTCGTTTGTCAATGCTCTCAAAGATGCTTCTTGTTCGGCAGTTTTGTATGGGTTGCTCATTGCGGCAGCTACTCTGGCCAATGTATCATCGTATCCGGAGTTATAAGCGGTACTGGTCGCGTAAGTTCCGCCAAGTCCAAATATATCAATCAAACCGTTCGTGCCGCCTGCGGCATTAGGTGTGCTGCCGTGAAGTAAAGCCGAGAAGTGGTGTCTGATATGGTCTGAGCCGCCGCCGGTCATACCGCCGAAACCAATGGTACCATTGTATGAACCCGGACCGCTTACCCTTGTTCCGAACCAGCAGTTTGTAGTACTCGGAGTAATCGGTGTGGCGTTGACAGTATTATTTTCTGCGAACCAAATCGCAAATTCTTCCTCGTTAAATTCAGGCGGCGGATCATAAAGCGGCAGCTGCTGCAAGGTATCAAGTGAGCCCATACCGCTGATATCAGGCATTCCAAGGAAAGAGAACGGATCGCCAAACAGCGCTTGTAAATCCACGCCGTCAGCGCCCGGGATGCCCTTGAGCGTTTCAAGCCAGTTTTCCATCGCGCCGTTGCCCATATCAACGCCGCCGTTAATCCAGTCCGGCATATCCGCTAACGCATCAAATGAGTCATCATAGACACCGATTTTTTCCAGATATTCTGCCACAGCCACTCTGAACCGGCCTTGAACACTGTTGTCCGAGATTGAATCGGGAGGCAGGATTGTGACAATCGGTACAGGTTGACCGTCGCTGCCTAATAGTCTGCCTTGAGCGTCCACATCTTCGTTTTCCAACCCGCGGCCCATTTTGTATGATACGTTTTCTTTATAACCGCCGTAGGCTGCTGTGTAGTACGTTTTATAAGCGTCATTTACTGCGTTGTTGTAGGCATCAAACGGGTCAAAATTTTCGTTGGCTTTTTTGGCAGCTTCAATTTTTGAGCCGTCAAGAGTCATAACACCGTTCATTTCTGTCATATAAGGTACAAGGTATTGGTCTCTTGCCGCCTCAATGCTTGAAGACAGCGATCCGACAAGTCCGCCTTGACCGGTGTAACCGACCATGGAGGTTTGAAGATCTTGCACTGCCAGTTCAAAGTCATTTCTGCCGGTCGGTCCGATGCCCGCCCACAATTCACGGCCTGTGACAGGGTCGACTTCGCCGGTTGGGTTCGCAATTTGGCCTTTAATATGTTTACCGATTGTGTTGTCATAGATATAGTTGTAGTTGGCCATTTTATCAGATTCGCTGTGGTAGTTGAACCATTGGTCTCCGTAGATTGATTTCAACAGCTCCTGATACGCGCCATCTTCTTTTTTTGTAATGCCGTAGCAGTCCAAAAACTCTTCAAGCGTTGTGGATTTTTCAAAGTTTGCTTTGTCAACAGATGATACCATCAACCGGCCGGCGTTGTCCACAATACCGTACTGGTTTTTCAGCTCACCGTACTCCATAAGCGCACCCGGTGTGAGTTTCATAGAAGTTTTCAAGCTGTCCGCATCGTAGTATGAGTACATCAAATCGTGCTTGTCAAGCGCTCTCATATACTCGGTAGTTGCCTCAGTTTGAGAGTCGGCAAGGCGCAGCTTTGAGTTGGTAATAAACTGCGAGCGCAATTCATTATCACTCAAACGAGCGGTAATGCTTAATAATTTCGCCTGGTTTGCAGATAAACCCATTTTGTGCCTTTCCTTGATTTTTCCTGTAATTGTTATTACGACATGTTTTGCGCCAATCTTTAAACATGTTTCGCGCATGTTTACAAATCGTTACAATGCCTATATCATTCAAAAAGATGATGGCTAAACAGGTAAAAATCATTATGATATTGTTGGAGGAAAACCAGGGAATGGGGATGAACTTATCCAGAGTAGGCGCAAGCCCGTATATCACACCTGACGGCCGCGGCAAAGTCCGTAAAAAAGAGGACGAGGAAAAGAGCGCTCAGGCTGCCCAGACGGGTGAAGAAGAAGGCGGTCAGCAGCAGCAAAGCAAAGGGCTGCAATATATTGAGGACCGCAAACCGGCGCCGATGCCAAGCTACAACCAGGCTGCGCAGTTTGCCTTGCCGCAGGCAGGTGCTGCCGGTGTCGGTTCGCGAGAGCGAAACGAGCAGGGCAGCATAGTTAAGCAGTCCGGGCCCGGCAAAACCGAAGCACAGGCGCAGGCAGAAGTTGAGTTTGCGCAGGCCGAAAACGCCAAGCTGGAAAAGACTTACGCCGAGCGCCAAAAAAGCTCCTCCATTAACATTGCGCAGGTTCTAAAAGATTTTCGCGGTACAGCCGCTGCCATCGGTACACCGGAGGCCTTGAACGACGAGGTTGAGGGCTACCTTGCGCTGATTGATAAACAGGTTAACAAAGACGAGCCCGACTCCAAAATCATCCGCACAAACCTGAAAACCGCCGCCGCGATTCTTGACAAATTTATCTCAAAAACGCTTGATAAAGAATCAAAAGTTGTTGAAAACTGGGTTGATGCGCTTTTCTTGCAGCAGATTAATTTCAAATACAACGAAGAGGATGTCAACCGGCAGTTTCTGGTAAAATTCCCGGAATCTAACAAACCCGCGCCGCAGGCAAGTCCCGCAACTCCTCAGCCTGCCGCGCCAACTCCCGCCGGCCAAACAATGCAACCTTCACCGGCCGCGCAACCGCCGCAAAATCAACCGCAAACCCCTCCACCTGCCGCTGCGCAACCCGCACAACCCAAATCAATAACCCCCCAGACCTCGCAAAATGCCGAATTGACCGTAGAATTGCCCGAGGACAAGCAGTTAAAATCCACATTCCTCCAGGCCAAAAAATTAGCGTTCGCGAACGACCCGAAAAAGGCGATTCAGCTGTTCCACAAGGCGTTGGAACGCGCCAAAGAGCTTGAAGATACGCAAACCGAGTCAAAAATTTTCTTTGAGGTCGGCAAGATTTACGATGATTACGATTATCTGCCGCAGGCGCTCAAAAGCTACAACAACGCGGTGACGCTGACAAGCGACAGCGGTGTAAAAACCAAGGCGCATTTTTCCATGGGTCAAATTTACGATGAGGCAAACCACATCTCGCCGGCGCTTGATCATTATTTCAACTCAATTTCGTTTGGGGGCGAGGCGGAAAACCTTGTTGCGCAATCAACCGCGCTTGCCAAGATTGGCAACATTTACACGGATATGTTTGAGGACGCGTCACTTGATTATTACACGACAGCGCAGGGGCTGGCGGTGCAAACCGACAACGCGAAAATCAAAGGTTACGTGGAATCGTCGCTGGCGGGTGCGTATGAGCAGTTTGGCGAGCCGAAAAAGGCGATGCAGTCGTATTCAAGTGCGATACAGCACTACACCGAGGCCGAATCACCTGATAAAGTTGCGCAAAATTACGTGAGCGCGGCAGAGATTATGTTGGATTACAACAACGAGAGCAAGGCGCTTTCANNCGCAAGGCACAGTCGTTCGCGGAAAAAGCCGGTGATGAAGCTTTAAAACAAGAAATCGGCAAGAAATTGGCCGCGGTTAACGTTTAGCTGATTTATCCGCCAGCTCGGAGTCAAGCCGCAGGAACACAGGCTCAATTTTTGCACCCATTGTCAGCTGGTTTGCCATACGTGCCGCGATATTCGGGCAGAAGGGCGCTATTAAATAACTGACGGTTTCCATGACTTTTAAAACGGTTGACAAAACTTCCTCGCATTTTTCCATGTCGCCGTCCTTTGCGAGCGTCCACGGCGCATTGTCGGTCACGTATTTGTTTGTCATATCAACCAGCGCCATAATCTCGTGCGCGGCCTCTGCGACCTCAAATTTATCAAAATGGCCGTTAACTTTTGAAACCGTTTCATTTGCGGCCGCAAGCAGCGCAGAGTCCCGGTTTTCACCCACTTTTCCGTTGAAATATTTTTCGGTCATGTTAAGTGTGCGGTTGAGCAGGTTGCCCATGCCGTTTGCAAGATGGGCGTTAACTTTTTCCTTAAAATCGTCGTCGGAGTAGTTGCCGTCCTTGCCGGCATGCGCGGCTGACGCCATGTAATATCGCAGCACGTCGGGCTCGGTCAGGTTGAAACTTTTTAGGATATCCGCCGGTGCGATGACGTTGCCGGTGGTTTTGGACATTTTTGCCGCATCAATTGTAATCCAGCCGTGCGCGAAAATCGACTCGGGCAGCGCTTCTTCCATCGCGAGCAAGATGCCAATCCAGTATACCGCGTGGAATTTCAGGATATCCTTGCCGATAACGTGCACTGTTGCAGGCCATAGGGTAAATGATGGTGCTGCCGAACCAAGCGCCTCGGGTGAGACCTGCGTGTAATAATTTGACAGCGCATCAATCCAGACATAAATTGTTTGTTCCGGGTCGTTTGGCACGGGGATGCCCCATTGGACATTTTTTGTTGAGCGCGACACGGAGATATCTTGCAAATCCTCCATAAAATTCATGACCTCGGCCACGCGCCATTCGGGTTTGACGGCTGTTTTGACGTATTCTTTTATGCGGCCGGCGTACTTGGATAACCGGAAAAAATAGTTTTCTTCGCTGACGTGTTCGGGTGCTTTGTTGTGGACCGGGCACAGGCCGTCTTCTGTCAGGTCTTTTTCGGCCAAAAAGCATTCGCAGCCGGAGCAGTAGAGCCCTTCGTATGAGTGTTTGTAGATATCGCCTTTATCAAGCAGTTTTCGGAAGATTTCCTGAACCTTTTTTTTGTGGACGGGGTCTGTTGTGCGGCCGAATTTGTCGTATTTTATATCAAGCAGTGCCCAGGTATCTTTAAATTTTTGGGCGTTTTGGTCGCACAATTCTTGCGGTGTAATCCCTGCGGCCGCGGCGGTTTTCTGGATTTTCACGCCGTGTTCGTCGGTGCCGGTGAGAAAATAAACATCGCGTCCGCGCCGGTCAAAATGGCGGACAATAATATCGGAGATTATTTTTTCATAGGCGTGGCCGATGTGCGGCGCGCCATTCACGTAATCTATCGCGGTTGTTAGGTAGAATTTTTCCATAGGGTTATTATAACATAAATCCTTTCACGCGGCTAAACTTATTCATGCTATAATATTCCCATGAAACACAGAGAAAATGTGCGCAATTTTTGTATTATCGCGCACATCGACCACGGAAAATCTACCCTTGCCGACCGGCTGCTTGAATACACCGGCACCGTTGCGCAGCGCGATATGCAGGCGCAATTGCTTGACAGTATGGACATTGAGCGCGAACGCGGGATTACGATTAAACTCAACGCCGCGCGGATGAACTACACCGCCAAAAACGGCAAGGAGTACGTGCTGAACCTGATTGATACCCCGGGGCACGTGGATTTTTCTTATGAGGTTTCGCGCTCGCTTGCCGCGTGCGAAGGCGCGCTGCTTATTGTTGACTCAACCCAGGGCGTTGAGGCGCAAACCCTTGCCAACGTCTACCTTGCGGTTGAACAAAATCTGGAAATTATTCCTGTTATCAACAAAATTGACCTGCCATCGGCCGATGTTGAACGCGTCCGCGCAGAGATTGAAGAAATCCTCGGTATTGATGCGTCAATGGCAATCCCTGTGAGCGCAAAAGCCGGTATCGGGATTGAAGAAGTGCTGGAATCCGTTGTGGATTTTGTGCCGCCGCCGGTTGATACCACCGACAAACCGCTGCGGGCGTTGATTTTTGACAGCTCTTATGACCAGTATCTTGGCACGCTGTGCTTTTTCAAGATAGTTGACGGGCAAATGAAGCTCGGAGACAAGGTTAAATTCATGGCGTCAGGCAAAGAGTACGATGTGGTGGAACTCGGGTATTTAACACCGTCGCGTGTGCAGGTGGACAAGCTTGTTTGCGGTGATGTAGGATATTTTGCGGGCTCGATTAAGGAGTTGACGCGGTTTGTGGGTGATACGGTGACGCTTGCCGCTAACCCTGCCAAAGAGCCGCTGCCGGGGTACAAAGAGGCGCTGCCGATGGTGTTTTCAGGGCTTTATCCGGTGGATAACGACGATTATCACGATTTGAAAGACGCGCTGGAAAAACTTAAACTCAACGACAGCAGTATAACTTTTGAGCCGGAAACCTCGTCCGCGCTGGGGTTTGGGTTCCGGTGCGGATTTTTGGGCATGCTGCATATGGAAATCGCCCAGGAGCGGTTGGAGCGCGAGTATGATTTGTCGCTGATTACGACCTCACCGTCGGTTGTGTACAAGGTTTACAAGACAAACGGGGAGATGGTTGAGATTGACAACCCGGCGAATCTGCCGGCTGCGAATATCCGTGATTATATTGAAGAACCTTATGTCAGGGTTTCCATTATCACACCGAACGATTATGTCGGGACGCTGATGGATTTGTCACAGAGCAAGCGCGGGATTTTTAAGAACATGACCTACATTGACAAGGTGCGGGCGAATTTGGAGTATGAAATTCCGCTCAGCGAGGTGATTACGGACTTTTACGATCAATTGAAGTCGCGATCAAAAGGGTATGCGAGCATGGATTACGAGTTCAGCGATTACAAGCGTTCCAAACTGGTTAAGCTTGATATTTTGCTCGCAAACGAGGTGGTGGACGCGCTTTCGGTGATTTGTCATGATGATAATGCGTTTTACATCGGGCAGAAGCTGACGGAGAAGTTAAAAACCATTATCCCGAAACAAATGTTTGAGGTGCCGATACAGGCGGCAATTGGCGGGCGGGTAATTGCGCGCACCAACATCAAGGCGATGCGCAAAAACGTGCTGGACAAGTGCTACGGCGGGGACATCAGCCGCAAACGCAAGCTGCTTGAAAAACAGAAAAAAGGTAAAAAGCGGATGAAGTCTATCGGGCGCGTTGAGGTGCCGCAAGAGGCTTTCATGGCGGTGCTTTCGCTGGACGAAGATTGATTAAATTTAGAATTATTTAATCCTGAAACAATTCTGTTATCTTGTCAATTTCCGGCAATATGTAGGACAAAACCGTAGAAACGCAGGCCATTTCGGCTGATTTTGGTTCGTGTTCTTCGGCGAAGCAAACCAAGGGGCGTATCAGGCCTTTGATATCCAATGCTGTCGCGTATATCTGGTTTTGCTGGTCTTCCGTTAGCATTTTTCCTCCTTAATGTTTGACTTATTATTTAAATCATGTACGAAATAGAATATCATTGATTTACAAATTTGTCAATACTGTATTGTTTCAATTAGACTTAAATTAATGTTAAACATAAAAGAAGAACTTACTATATTGGCGATGCGAAAAGGACTTTCAATGCGCAAGGTCGCGGCAATCCTGCGGGAAAACGGTTACGAAACACCAAAAGCAAGCGGGTTGTCCTATCAACTCAACAAAAAACGCATCCGATTTGAAACAGTTCAAGAAATTCTTGATTTATTCGGGTATGATTTAGAAATTAAAAAACGCTAACCATACTGTTTTTTTTGCGTCCGAGGTGCAGACGCAAAAAAAAGAAAGTCCTACCGAAACGATAAGACTTATAAATATACATTTACCCCACACCATTTATATCATAGAGATGAGCTTTTGTCAAGGTTTCTTTGCGAACAACTTTACAATACTGCCGGGGAGCTTAAACAGCTTGTAGCCGGCAAGTGCTGCGAGCCCTGTGACCAGCAGACCTGTCAAAACCTTTTTCCAGGTTGGGATACCGGATGTTTGGCCGGCGGATTTAACAAACTGGTCGGGTTTTTGCGTCAGACCCTGACCGTGGGAAGAGAGCATCGGCATAACATCGGTGTAGCCGACCACACCGTTTTGTTGGAGCATATTCAGGTCGTTAACCCATGTATTTGGTCCTATCATGCGATTTCCCCTTTAAATATACAAACGTTTTTTTCGCAAATAAATTGCCCCTTTTGATGATTGATAATTTATTTTTTATGTTATGATGGGAGTGTGAGAAAATTCATGAGAAACAGCATAATATTCCTAAACGCGTTTATAGTCTTGTTTGCGGTAATTATCCACAGCAATGTGTTTGCCTATCAGCCGGCGGATTTGTATGATAATGTTTGGCAGCTTGTCAACACAAAGTTTGTTGACCAGACAAACAACGGTCAGGATTGGCAAAAATGGCGTCACAAGTACGACAAATGTATCCAGACCAACGAGGACGCGTATGTGGCAATCAACACTATGATTGCGAGTTTGGATGATCCTTATACAAAATTCCTTGACCCGAAAGAATTTGCGGAAGAAACCAACTCAATAAAGGGTTCGCTCAAAGGCATCGGGATACAAATCGGTGTTAAGGACGGCAAATTGATGGTTATTGCGCCGATTGAGGACACGCCGGCGGAGCGTGCGGGGTTGGTTGCAGAGGATGAAATCCTTGAAATTGACGGGATAAGCGCAAAAGGTATAACGGTTGACAAGGCTGCAGATAAAATCCGCGGTAAGGAAGGTACGCAGGTTACGCTGCTGATTAAGCGCAAAGATTCACCGCCAAAGGCTTACACAATCACGCGTGCGGAGATTGAAGTCAAATCCATCTCGCTTAAAATGCCGATTGAAACCAAGCTGCCTGAGGATATGGCGTATGTTAAGCTGAGCTCTTTTATCAGCCGCAACGCTGCGAAGGAGTTTGAAGACATTTTGAACGCAAACCGTGATAAAAAAGGTTTTATTGTTGACTTGCGCTCAAACCCGGGCGGGCTTTTGACCAACGCGATTTATATCTCGGATATGTTTATTGACGGCGGCACGATAGTCAGCACGGTTGACCGTGACGGTTACAAAGAGACCCAGCGTGCAACGCGCGGTGTGGTGACGAAAAAACCGGTTGTTGTGTTGATTAACAAGGGCTCTGCCAGCGCCAGCGAGATTTTGTCCGGTGCGTTGAAGGATAACGGGCGCGCTGTGATTATCGGCGAGCAGTCGTTCGGCAAAGGGTTGGTGCAAGAGATTAACAGGCTGCCGCAGGAGGCCGGGATTAACATAACTATCCAAAAATATTTGACGCCAAACGGTACTGATATCAACAAAAAAGGTATAACACCCGATGTTGTGGTGGAGTTGACAGAGCAAAATGTCAAAGACAAGAACGATGTGCAGATGAAAAAAGCTATTGAGGTCTTGCGCAGCAAGATTTAGAAATTAAGCAGTTCTATCAGCGTTATGTTAAGGCCATCTGCGATTCTTTGCAGATATTCAAGACTCGGGCTGCGTTCCATGCTTTCCAACCGGCTGATATAGGCTCGGCTGACTTCCGCCCTTACAGCAAGTTCGTTTTGAGATAATCCGTGTATTTTTCGCAGCCGTTTTAGTCTTTCTGCGAACATTTTTGCGATTGCACTTGACATAATTAATATGATAATGGTACAATGTGACTATTGTCACCCCACGTCAGAATAAAAGAAAGGATAATTATGAAAAACGGGGAAACCGCAGAGGACAAAATGGCGCTGGTCAAAGACCACATAGAGGAGCTTATGAGCTTTGTTGACGTGATTACAGACTCTGCCGAAATTGATTTTCAAAACAATAAAAAAATAATCGACTGCCTGTGTGTTGTAAAAAATACGCTTGAAGCTGCCCATAAAATAACCGCCGGTGATATGTAACGATTTGGTAACCGTGCGCTTGAAATAAAATGCGGGCATGCTATACTGGTAGTAGGAAAAAGGGAGGATATATGATCTGCGGAACATTGGAAATTGATATTTTAAACGCTTTTTGGGCGTTGGAAGGTGATGATGGGGATATTGCCATACAAGATGTTGTTAACGAGCTTGCCTTGCAGGGCACGCATCGCGCTTACACAACGATAAAAACGGTTATGGACAGGTTGGTTGCCAAGTCTGTACTTGTGCGTTACAAATCAGGTAAAAAATTCTTCTACAAGGCTGTGATGAGTAAGACTGAGATGTCAGCCGGGTCGGTGAACAAACTTGTTGAACAGTTTTTTGAGGGCGATTGCTCAAAATTGGTTAGGTTTATTGAATCGGAATGTGCGCAGCTGGTTTAAAGGTTAAATTCGTTGCTGCCGCTGTTATCGCGGGAGACGGTGATGAGTGAGGACAGACACTTTGTTGCCTCGTTGATGCGTCATGTTTTGATGTATCGGATTCCTGTGCGCGAGGCGGTTGTGAACTTCCCGAAAAACACCGGTGATAAAAGCATCCAGGCTGCATATCATGCGCTGGTGCATTTTGAGGCCGATGAGGAGCTGCGGCTGCGTGACCCGCTTTACAAGGAGGAGCAGGACGATTATATAGAATTTCTTGCAAACCTACTTGAAAAAGGACAGGATTTGCCTGATAATATAATAAAAGGGTACGAAGAATATTACGAGGTGGTAAATGTCCCGCAAGAACAAGGAGCAGGTGGATTTTGGAAAAGATTTATGCGTTTTTTAAATATATAATTGTCTTTTTGTGTTTGAGCAGCAGTGTTATGGCGGCCGGGAACTCAAATATGTTTGCCTGGGCGATTGAGGCCGTGCCGTTGATGTCGTCGCGCTGCGAGAACCCCAACCGCGTCTGGGTCGGGACATTCCAGCTGGTTTGGAACGATTTTATGGACGAGATCGTCAAAGGTCCTGTGGTGTTCAAAGGGGGCAAGTCGTATCTGGCGCAAGGCCTTAACAAACGCGAGTTTACAGCAGATGAATTGTCGCCAAGCTCTTATTACAAAACTTGCGGCGAGATTTCGCTTGACTTGAAAAAGAAAATTGAGACCGCGATTAAGAAGAAATTCAACGAGACAAGTGATATATTAGATTCCGTGAACTGGATGCCGGGTGAGGGCAAATATCTGGTTTATGCGATGTTGAAAAAAGATTTCAAGTTTGCCGCGCCGTTTGACAGGTTAAAAACAGAAAAGGGCGTGCAGTATTTCGGGATAACGCCAAAGAGCCACAACGCGCTGCGTGAGCAGGTGACGGTTTTGTTCTACACATCAAGAGCGGATTTTGCGGTGAAAATCAAGACCGCCGGCAAGGATGAGGTTTTTCTCTACCGCACCGATAAGGACGACAGTTTTGAAAAATTGTATAGTGATATGCTTACTTCCCCGCGGTATGACAGCTACAAGGGGATTTTGCCGCAGGACGAGTTGAAGATTCCGGATATAAATTTGTTTGTGTTCCAATCGTTTGATGACCTTTGCTACCGGCCGATAAAAGGGACGGACAATTTGATGATTGAAAGCGCGATAGAAACGGTTGAGTTCAAGATGAACCAGGCAGGCGTCAAGCTCAAAAGCGAGGCCGCGATTGCGACGACAAAAGCTGCGCTGCCGACCAATTTAAGGCCGCGTTTGTTTTATTTTGACGACACGTTTGTGTTGTTTTTGAAAGAGCAGGACAAGAGCAAACCGTATTTTGCGCTGCGGGTGGCGGATGTGTCGCTAATCAACAAGACCGGGCGTTAGTGGTAGCTGCCGACGTAGGGCAGGTTGCGGTAGTAGTTGTCTTTGTCAAACCACCAGCCGACGATGTAGTCGTCGCTTTTTAGGTCAATGGCGTTAAAATCGGGCTCAATGTCACGGGTGTGGCTGGCGTTTGTGCGGTTCAGCAGTGTGACGCATTTTACCGATTTTGCGTTATAATTTTCTTTCATATCGGCAAAAATCGCCTTCATTGTTCTGCCGGTATCAAGAATATCTTCAACGATGAGCACATTTTTGCCGTCAACGTCTTTCAACTCGTTTACCAGCTGGACGTTTCCGGTGCTTTTGGTGCCGGCGTAGCTGGTGGCTGTTATGTATTGGACTTTGACGGGCATGTTCAGGTGCGGGGCGAGCGCGGCGTGGAACTTTGCGGCGCCTTTAAGAACCCCGACGAGCACAAGCTCCTCTTTTGGCCCGTAGTACTCGTTAATATCTGCCGCGACTTTTTTTATTGCGCGGTGGATTTTTTTGTCCGAAAACAACGGTGTTATGTGCTGTTTTATGTCTTGGGCGGAGCCGACGGGCGGCTGTTGGCGCTCAAAGGTGTCCGGGCGATGTGCCCGATTTGCTTTTTTATCTCTTTTTTGGAATACCGGTGTGAACCCTTGGTTAATAGCTTGAATTTTCATACATTCTCTCCTTTATTTAGACAGGCGCTGATAGCGTCCATCAGGCGTTTTACCTTGATTACTTCAATTTTTGGGCCGGTGACTTCGTTGCCGTGCGGGATGATTGCTTTTTTAAACCCTGCGCAAACGGCTTCGTTGAGGCGTTTTTCAATATTGCTTACCGGGTGGATTTCGCCTGACAGGCCGATTTCGCCAAGGATAACCGTTTGAGAATCCACAACAACATCGCGCGCGCAGGTCGCGACTGCCAGTGCGATACCCAAATCCGCGCAGGGTTCGGTGACATCGATGCCGCCGGTGACGTTCACGTAGACGTCTTGTTTTGAAAGGTTTAGGCCGATGCGTTTTTCAAGCACGGCAAGGATTTGGTGAACGCGCGCTGTGTCAACGCCGTTTGCCACCCGGCGCGGTGTCGGGTAGGGCGTTGTGCCGACCAGTGCCTGAATTTCAACCAGCAGCGGGCGTGTGCCTTCGTTTGAAACAATTATTGCGCTGCCCGGAACCTGCGCATTAGAGCGTGCGTTCAGGAACAGCTCATTCGGGTTATTTACTTGGGTCAACCCATTTACTCCCATCTCAAAAATCCCGACCTCGTGCGTTGCGCCAAACCGGTTTTTCATTGAGCGAAGCATGCGGTAGGACTTGTATTTGTCCCCTTCAAACGAGATTACGGTGTCAACCATATGTTCAAGCACTTTCGGGCCGGCGATCGCGCCGTCTTTTGTAATGTGGCCGATGACAAGCACGGTGATGTTTTTGGTCTTTGCAATATTCATCAAGATGTTGCAGCATTCGCGAATTTGCGAAACGCTGCCGGCAGAGCTTGACACGGTTTGCGAATAGATTGCCTGAATACTGTCTATGACAACGATTTGCGGTTTGAGTTCTTCAATTTGCGCTTTAATATTTTCCATGCAGGTTTGCGGGTAGATGTAGAGGTTGTCAGAGTTTATTTTCAGTCGTTCGGCGCGCAGTTTTATTTGGTTTGCGCTTTCTTCGGCGGAGACGTAGAGTGAGCGCGCGCACTGGCATAGCTGCAACAGGATTGTGGATTTTCCGATACCCGGTTCGCCCGCAAGCAGTGTGAGCGAGCCTTGAACCAGTCCGCCGCCGAGAATTCTGTCAAACTCGCCGATTCCGGTCGGGATTCGGATTTGGTCATCTAGCGTTATTTCGTGCAGCAGTTCGGGTTTAAAATCGTCACGGGTGCAAGGTTTTGCTGCGGACTGGATTTCTTCTGTAATAGAGCCCCAGCTCAAACACTCCGGACATTTGCCCAGGTATCCGGCTGACTCATACCCGCATTCAACACAAACCCATTTTGATTTAACTTTTGCCATTGAGTCATTATAGCACAAAAATTCTATTTTAATTCCAATAAATTTGCAAGCGGTACGTTAAGGTAATCTGCTATATCGCACAATTTTCCAATAGAGAAATTCTGAAACCCGCCTTCTATTTTTGAAACATAACTCCAAGAAACATTCATAATCTCGGCAAAATTTTCTTGCGTCAAATTTTGTTTTTTGCGTTCATTTTGAATGTTTTTACCAATTCTTTTATATATTTGTTTCTTGTCCATAAAAATAATTATCATACATATTGACATATTTGTGTATTCACATATAATTGAATAATGAGGATAATATGACAAACACAAAAGATGAAATTGCAGAAATTAATTTTCGCATTTTGTTGGCAAAAAGTTTTGTTGAAACTATATTGCTTACGGTTGACAATTGCGGCAAAGAAGGTATCAAGGGTAGTTTGCGACTTTTGATAAAAGACCTTGAACTTACGGAAGCTATGATGCACAAGGTGGCAGATAAGTTATGATTGACTCAAAATCTTGATGTGTTACAATCTGTTATGTAAATTTAACAAAGAAGGAGAATATCTATTATGGTAAATGTAGCAATTAACGGCTTTGGACGAATCGGCCGTAACACACTCAGAGCGGCAATCGCAAACGGCGTTTTTGACAAAGTAAGCTTTGTTGCAATAAACGACCCCGGTCTTACCCCAAAAGATGCGGCCCATGTGTTTATGTTTGACTCTGTGATGGGCAGATTCTGCGGTACAGTTGAGGCAGCCGATGACGGGCTTGTTATCAACGGCAAAAAAATCAAATTCTACGCGGAAAAAGACCCTGCGGCGCTGCCTTGGAAAGACCTTAACGTTGACATCGTTGTTGAATCAACAGGGTTCTACACAGACGCTAACAAAGCAAAAGCTCACATTGACGCGGGCGCGANNTATGTAATCGACGCAACCGGTATTTTCCACGAAAAAGCAAAAGCTCAAGGGCATATTGACGCGGGCGCGAAAAAAGTTATCATCAGCGCTCCTGCCAGCAACGAAGATATCACAATCGTTCGCGGTGTAAACTGCGCTCAATACGACAACAGCAAGCACAACGTAATTTCTATGGCGTCTTGCACAACAAACTGCCTTGCGCCGGTCGCAAAAGTCATTGACGAGCAGTTTGGTATCGTAAAGGGCCTTATGACAACGACACACTCGTACACGGGTGACCAAAGACTGCTTGACGCGGGCCACAAAGACCCTCGCCGTGCAAGAGCGGGTGCTATCAACATCGTTCCGACAACAACGGGTGCTGCAAAGGCTGTTGCGCTTGTTCTTCCGCAATTGAAAGGTAAACTGAACGGTTTTGCTTTGCGCGTGCCGACACCTGATGTTTCTGTTGTGGACGTTGTGTTTGAAACAGAAAAACCTGTAACCGCAGAGGCTGTTAACGCGGCGCTGAAAGCTGCGGCTGACGGTCAAATCCTTGATTACGAAGAAAGACCGCTTGTATCAACCGACTTTATCGGTTCAACGCAGTCATCAACCGTTGATGCGGCGCTGACTATGACTATCGGCGATAACATGGTCAAAATCGTTTCTTGGTACGACAACGAGATGGGTTATTCAACCCGCCTTGCGGAAACAGTATTGTTAGTCGCTAACAAACTGTAATCAGCTATATTCAATAAGAGATGCACGCATTTTATTAAGTGCGCGCATCTCTGTTTGGCGGATGCACTCTTTTGTGACACCGTAGCGGCTGCCGATTTGCTCTAAGGTGTAGGTTTCGGTATCATCCAGCCCGAACCGCATCTTAATAACCTCTTGCTCGCGCTCTTTCAGCGTTTCAATGACGCAGGTGAGGTCGTTTTTCAGGTTTTCCAGCTCAATCACCTTAATAAAATTTGCGCTGTCGTCGGCGATAAGGTCTGCCATGTTGACCTCATCGTTGTTGAGTGAGACGGGTTTGTTGTATGCGCCCAAAAAATCCTCAATCTTGTTTGGTGCAAGGTTCATCTGCCTGGCGATTTGCTCGTTTGTGGCGGTTGGCTGCTCGCGTTTAAGTTTGTTGAATTTTGACAGGGTTTCTTGCACATAGACCGGAATTTTCACGCAATGGGATTGCTCGGATATGGCCTTGAACATGGCCTGTTTAATCCAAAACGTCGCATAGGATGAAAATTTTGTGCCCCTGTCGGGGTCAAATTTCCCGGCTGCAATAATCAGGCCGACGGTACCTTCTTGGATAAGGTCTTCCAGGGGCAGGCGGGAAAAGTGTATAGTTTTTTTCGCAATTGCGCGCACGAGTGGCAAATGCGCCTTGACCAGCTCATCTCTCATAATTTCTCCTTCTTTTTTGCGCCACGGATTAGCAGCAAAAAGAAAATAACTCTTCTACACGTAAAATAGGGGGTTATATATTTAGTATATACTTATATATATACTAAAATCAAGTGGGTCGCAATAAATTGTTACAAATCAGTCTTCGCGTTTGAGTTTTTTGAGCTTGATTCCGTCGGGCTCAATTTCAATGCTGATGTCATCCAAAACAGGATTGATGCCAAACCCTTCGATTATCGCTTTTGGTATGATTATACCCCAGCTATTGCCCATCATTCTGAATCTTTTTCGTATCATCTTAATATTATAGCACTTAAAGTGTTGACTTATGTGTCTTTGTATGTTAAAATTATAATTGACACATAAGGAGGCACACATGATAACCAAAGACGAACTTGACCAAATTGAAGACGCCGCGTACAAAATCCTATGCCTTGTCAGGACGCTGGTTTGCCTGAACGAAGACACAGGCGATATCCACACAATTGACTGCAATCGTACACTCATGGCCTACCTTCTGCCCGAGATTGAAAAAATTACCGATATGTTTTAAGCGCAGCCCGAATATCCGCAGCCAAGACAGATAAAGCAGCCTTCGGCCATCTGGATTGACGTTCCGCACTCAGGGCAGGTTACGGTTTTGACTTCGCCGCTTGGTTCCTCAACGACCGGTTCCGGTGACGCGGCAGCCTCCTCATTTGCCCCCTTGTTTTCCACAAGATTCATCGGCTGGAACTGGCGCGAGTTGTTGCGGTAAACCGTGATGCCTTTGAGGTTGTTCTCATAAGCCAACACATAGGCCTTTTCAATATCCGCGCGGGTCGCGTGCTCTTCAAAGTTAACCGTTTTAGAAACCGCGTTGTCCGTGTGGAGCTGGAAAGCTGCCTGCATTTTGACGTGCCATTCCGGTGTCACATCGTGCGCTGTCACGAACCGCGATTTAACCTCGTCGGAAACCCCGTCAACGTGTGCAACAGAGCCGGTTACGGCGATTTTTTGCATCAAATCGTCGCTGTACAGGCCGTTTGACTCCATGTAATCCTTGAAAATCGGGTTGATTTCAAGCATTTCCGTGCCGTCCATAACGCATCTGCCAAACACAAGCCCAAACAACGGTTCAACACCTCCGGAGGCGCTTGCTATCATTGAGATTGTACCGGTTGGCGCGATACACGTTGTGGTCGCGTTGCGGATACCGTGGATTTGGATTTGACGGTCAAGTTCAAGCCATTGCTCGTCACTTACAAGCCCGGCTGATTTGCCTTTGTACTTGTTATACAGGTAGCTGCGGTTGTCGTAGATGCTGCCTTTGAAGTTGGCAAAGCGTCCGCGCTCTTTTGACAGCTCAACGGATTCGCATTTGGAAACGTAGTCAATAAACTCCATCACCTGCGACGCAAGTTTTGTACCTTCTTCTGACGAGTAGGAAATTCCCATCATCATAAGCATATCAGCCCAGCCCATGACGCCCAGCCCGATTTTACGGTTGTTGCTGACCATCTCTGCGATTTGCGGGAGCGGGTAGTTGTTGACCGCGATTACGTTATCCAGGAACCGGATTGCGGTGCGGGTTGTGTCCGCAAGCATGTCCAAATCAATTTTACCGTCGGTGGTCACCATTTTGCCAAGGTTGATTGAGCCAAGGTTGCATGCCTCATAACCGAGCAAAGGCACCTCGCCGCACGGGTTTGTGGATTCAATTTCGCCAATCAGCGGGGTCGGGTTGTCAGCGTTCATTTTGTCAATGAAGACAATCCCCGGCTCGCCGTTGCGCCACGCGCCGTCAACTATCATGTCAAAAACCTTTTTAGCGCTTAGTTTTCCGACCGATTGCCGCGTGTTCGGGTGGACAAGATCGTAATCGCCGCCTGCGATGTAGGCCTCCATGAACGCGTCAGTGACGGCAACTGATATGTTAAAATTGTTTAAGCGTGAGTTATCGCTTTTGCAGCCGATGAACTCCAAAATATCCGGGTGGTCAATGCGCAAGATGCCCATGTTTGCGCCGCGGCGCGTTCCGCCTTGCTTGACGGCTTCTGTTGCCGCGTTAAAGACTTCCATAAACGATACCGGCCCTGATGAAACGCCCATGGTTGAGCGCACAACATCGTTTTTCGGGCGCAGCTTAGAGAACGAGAACCCTGTTCCGCCGCCTGATTTGTGAATCATTGCGGTGTCTTTTATTGCGGTGAAGATACTTTCCAGCGAGTCGCCCACAGGCAGCACAAAGCATGCCGCAAGCTGGCCGAGTTCGCGGCCGGCGTTCATAAGCGTCGGTGAGTTCGGCATAAAGCGGCACTGTGTTATCGCATCATAAAACCGCTCGGTCAACTCGTCAACCTGTTCTTGGGTTGAATTGAACGCCATATTGCCGTTTGCAATTGTTGAAGCAACGCGTCGGAACATGTCTGCCGGTGTTTCGGTACAATTACCGCCGCCGTCTCTTTTCAGGTACCTTTTTTCCAGCACCTTGACTGCGTTTTCAGACAAATTAACCTGTTCCATCATTACTCCTTGCGACATTTTCTTACCTCCCTAACCATAATTTCAGCCGTATTTACTATTGTACATCAATAACACGCGGCATGGCAAATATGTATACAAATTCTTAATATTACGATATAATATTGGTATGGACAAGAAAAAGTACAAACCCAAGGCCGGACTGCACAACGTAGTTGATGAGATAAAATCGGTATCCTCAAAGGAATCGGCCGAGCAATATTTAAGTACACACGAGGTGGCCAAGGTTTTTAAGGAAATGAAACCCGTAAACCCCAGCGAGGGAATAATCCCTTCTGTTATCAGCACCGAAGATAACAAGCCCAACTTTGAGGCGATAAAAAACACCGTCAGTGAGACGAGCTGGCAAGATTTTGAAAAGATTGAGTTTGAGAACGCGCCTGCCGCGCAGACTTATATCTCAGAGGCAGAATTCTTGGAGCGTGAAGAACAGTTAAGAGCAGCGATGGCGCCGCCTGTTCAGCAGCCGCAAGAAAGCGATATGGCGGTGCTCAATCAGGCCATGCCGGCCGCGAGCCTGCCCAGCGCCGCTGAGGTTCAGGCGCTTGACGCCGACGCATTGCAAAAAGAAATCACCACCGCAAGTGCAAAACGCGAGGAGGTTGCCGCCGAGCTTGAATCACTCAATGACAAGCTTGTCCAGATGAAAGATGATTTGTCGCAGGCGCAAAAAGATTTCAACACGATTTCAAAAGCCAAAAAAATAGAAGATATCCAAAAATACGTTGAGAAAAAGATGGAAGATCACCAATCCGGTCAAGGGGAGGTTTTTGCGATGGAGCAAGAGGGCAACGAGAAAAAAATCGCCCGTGCCAAGGCCAATATGGAACGTGCAAAAGCCGCGCTGGATGCAGCAAAAGAGCTGCTTGCAAACTTTGACCCTGCCGCGGACAACGCAGCGACAGCGAACATGAAATATATGGCGCTCAAACAGTCCACCGCGGAGCTTGAGGCGCAAATCGCCGCGAAAAAAGGCGAGCAAAAGTTGCTGACGGATATGGCAGCTATCTATGAAAAGCAGCTCAAATCGCTGCAATAACGCGGCCGCACAATGGCCGGGTTGAAGTTACTCCGCCTCTTTAATCGCAACGATTGTCTGTTCAATCCCGAATTTCAGGTATTCAATCTGTTGGTTGATGTTGTCTTTGTTGTAGATTGCACCGGCACCGCCGTAAGCCAGGTAAGGGTTGTATTTTAGCGCCTCCGAGCGCAGGAGTGCAACGGTTTGCGCGTGGGTGCTCAGTTCCAGAATTTTCCGGTATGATGCGAAATTACTCTCGGGTTTTTGGTCGTATTTGTCGCGAAGATGCTCTGCTGTCCGGTTGAAAAAGAACACGCCGGCGTTGAATCGCTGCACATCTTCATTATTTTCTATTGAGCTGTAGATTTTTTCCAGCAGTGGCACGATATCGTTAATATCGTTGAGGTAGGGTGAAGTTTTGTCGGTTTTAAGGATTATGTTGACAAAAGCGGGGTTGTCGCGCGGCACGGGTTTTACCTGGTTGGCAGAGTGAAAATCTTCCGTGCTTTCGTAAACAGGTTTTGCAACACCGTCTTCAACCGGTACAAATTGGCGCGACAGCTCGGGCAGCTTACCCATGTAACCTTTGCCGTCAAGCATTTCCTGAGGCTGCCGTTTTTGGAAAAATTTGCGTTTGGGTTTTATCGCGGCATCAAACTCGTCCGGTGACTGCTGGGCGCCCTGCGCCGCCGCAGGCTGCGCGGTTCCGCTTGTCGGCGCTGCAATCGCCCCGTTGCAAAAAAGCGATATTAGAATTAAAGCCAATATTTTCCTCATAATATCATTATAAGATATAA
>DBCX01000054.1 GCA_002293275.1 Cyanobacteria bacterium UBA947
TGCCATGTTCGTCGCAATCGTTATCGCTCCGACGCGTCCCGCCTGCGCGATAATATACGCCTCGTTCTCGTGGTGTTTGGCGTTTAACACATTGTGTTTAACTTTGCGTTTTTTTAGCAAATCAGATAACAGCTCCGATTTTTCAATACTTACGGTACCTACCAAAACCGGCCGTCCGAGCGAGTTTTGCTCAATAATATCGTCCACAACCGCGTTATATTTTACCGCCTCTGTTTTATAAATCACATCCGGAAAATCGTTTCTGATATCGGTTTTATTTGTCGGGATGCTCGTAACTTCCAAATTATAAATTNNTGCCGAACTCGGCCTCCTCTGTCATCGCGGTACCTGTCATACCGGAGAGTTTCGGGTAAAGCCGGAACAAATTCTGGAACGTAATGCTCGCCAGAGTCTGAGTTTCATCTTGAATATTCACACCCTCTTTGGCCTCAATCGCCTGATGCAGCCCGTCAGACCAGCGGCGACCCTCCATCAAACGGCCCGTAAACTCGTCCACAATCACGACTTCGCCGTTTCTTATCATATAATCCGTGTCACGCGTGAACAGCTCCTTCGCCTTTAACGCTTGCAGAAGGTGGTGCGCATATTGGGTTTCAATATCAAAAAGGTCTTTGATTTTAAGGATTTCCTGCGCGCGGTCAATCCCGTCCTCGGTCATAATAATATTTTTGTTCTTCTCGTCAACTTCGTAATCAGCGTCTTTTTTCAGCTGCGGCGCGATTTTTGCCATCATTTTGTAGGTTTCGGCGGATTTTTCAACACGTCCGCTGATAATCAAAGGCGTTCTCGCCTCGTCAATCAAAATACTGTCAACCTCGTCAATAATTGCGTAATTATACGGCCGCTGCACCTGCATCTCAATTGAGCCGGCCATATTATCGCGCAAATAATCAAACCCGAACTCGTTGTTTGTCCCGTAGGTTATATCGCAGTCGTAGGCGGCTTTTTTTGCATTGAAATCTTCCATATCGCGTCCGCCGGACAAAATAACGCCGACGGTAAGCCCAAGGAACTTAAAAATCCTGCCCATCCAGTCGCTGTCGCGTTTTGCAAGGTAATCGTTAACGGTCACAACGTGGACACCCTTGCCGGTCAAGGCGTTCAGGTATGCCGGCAAAGTTGCAACAAGCGTTTTCCCTTCACCTGTGCGCATCTCGGCGATGTGGCCGTTGTGCAAAAAGTAGCCGCCAATCAGCTGCACATCAAAGTGGCGCATATTCAAGACCCGTCTGCCGGCCTCGCGCACGGTGGCAAAGGCTTCGGGCAAAAGTTTATCCAGCGTTTCTTTGGTCGGGTTCTCGGCGTAAATCTGTTTGAACTCGTCTGTTTTTGCGCGCAGCTCGTCGTCTGTCATCTGCACAAACTGCGGCTCTAACGCGTTGATGTGCTCAACAATCCCCATAATACTTTTAACTTTTTTCTCGTTGGGGTCGCCAAGGAGTTTTAATAATAGCCCTATCATATTTATAATATTATCACGGACACAGATTTTAGCAATTATCTATTTGGAGGCGCGAAAAACGATATTATAATCCAGCGTGTTTAAAATGATTTCCAGCTCTTGTAAATTTAATCCCAATGTGTTCAAAATTATTTCAAACTCTTGTAAGTTTAATCTGTTATTTTTTAATTTTTGCGACAAATTTTGGACGCTGAAATTTTTCTTCTTTTTCTTGCCGATTATTGCCGCCATTTGTGTCAATGTGATGTCTTTATCTATAAGTAATTTTCTGATTTTGTTACTCAAACTCATAAAATAATATTACTATACTTTTGAACAATATTAACATTTTTAAATTAATAGTTTAAAATTAAATATATGGTTAAACAAAAGTTTTTAGCAACTAATCTTATGAATTTTAATAAAATTCGTGCCGCCGACGAGGATATCCGGAACGCTGCCGGTTAAAATCACCGTATCGCCCACCGCAAGCCCGATTTCTTTGACCAAAAATTTGCTTAAAACCTGCAGCGCACCTGTTTCCATTTTCAACTCAAAGTCCAGATTCAACGGCCGAACCCCGCGGTACAGCTTTAACGCGCGGCGCACCTTGTAATTTGGGCAGCATACAAAAATCGGCGCGCTCAACCGCCCCGCCGCAAGCGATATTGCCGTGTAACCTGTCCCGGACAACGCAATCACCGCCTTGATATCCATTTTTCTGACCATATCCGCAATTGACATCGCTATCGCCATCGTCTGCGTATCAGGTTCTTCATCAATCATCTGCCGCGGAAACCTGTTATACCTTATAATATTGCCGTCCTCTGTCGCGTGGATAATCCGTGACATCATCTGGACCGCCTCAATCGGATACTCCCCGGCCGCGGTTTCGCCTGATAACATTACCGCATCTGCACCGTCCAAAATAGCGTTCGCAACGTCAGATGTCTCTGCACGTGTCGGGATCGGGTTTTCTATCATACTTTCCAGCATCTGTGTTGCCACAATAACCGCGCGCCGTTTGGCATTAGCCTTTTTCACAACAGTTTTTTGCACCATCGGCACGTGCTCTGTGCTAATCTCTATCCCCAAATCGCCGCGTGCTACCATAATCCCGTCCGAAACGTCAATAATACTGTCAATATTTTCCACCGCCTGCGGTTTTTCAATCTTTGAAATAATCCGTATATCGCTGCCTTGCGCATCAAGCAGCCCGCGCAGCTTGATAACGTCGTTGGCGTCGCGCACAAACGACAGCCCCAAATAATCAATCTCCTGCTCCACCGCAAAGTTCACAAACTCTACATCGCGCTGCGTCAGAACCTTCACGCTGCCGGTTGAACCCGGGATGTTAATCCCCTTGCGCTGTTTTAAAAGCCCGTCGGTCAAAACATCGGCCTTAATTATATCGCCGTCAACACCGGTTACTTTCAGCTGGATTTTGCCGTCATCAATTAAAATCATCTCACCCGCACACACGTCAGCTGCCATCCCCTTGTAATCCACAGGAATCAAGCAATCGGTCATCGCATCCTGGTGTCTGAAACAAACATTCTCGCCTTTTTTCAACTCAATCGGTGCCGGCAGGTTTCCGATACGGATTTTTGGGCCCTGCAAGTCAAGCAATATCGGGATTAAACGGTCTTCTTCTTTTTCAAGCTCTCTAATGTAGGCGATGTTTTGTTTGTGGAACGCCTCATCACCGTGCGACGAGTTTATCCGAAACATTGTTGCTCCGGCGTTTAATAACTCTTTTATCTTCTTTTTTGTACACGATGCCGGACCCAAGGTCGCAACAATTTTTGTCTTCATGATTTAATCCTTAAAGCTGACTTGATTTTTTCTTGATTACTAATTATAATTGTAACATAAAACAGAAAGGATTTATATTATGAAGAAATTTTTTGCATCTTTATTATCATTAATGTTAATCGCGCCGGCGTTTGCGGATACCATTGAGCACCTTGATGTCAACAAAAAAGCGCCTTGCAACAATGTTCAAATCGGTACCGCTCAGTCAATTATCCTTGAAGGCAATGTGCTGGCTATCGGGTTTGACGCTCCGTTCAGCTCAAAATGCCACTGTACTGGCGATACGGTGACGTTTACAAACCCGGGTGCGCTCTACACCTGCGAAGGTACGCTTGTAATCCCCGCAAACTCAACGTTTGAAGGGACTATTATCGACCTTAAACAGCCGAAATGGTTCAACAAAAACGCACGCGTTTATATTCTGGTTGACAAATTGACATACGCGGACGGCAGATGTTTTACACTCAACGCAAAACCGTTCTACAAAGATTTTGCGCTCAAAGAAAGTGCGTGGTTGAACGTCGGACGCGCGGCAATATCAACTGTTACGCTTGGTGCAATCGGTACAGGTATCGGTGTCGGGTTCGGTTTCATCCCAAACCCTGCTAAAATCGGTACAGGTATCGCGGCCGGTGTGTCAACAGGTGCGGGCCTTGGGCTACTTTACGGGCTTGTTGCAAAAGGGCTTGACTACAAAGCAAAGGAATGTGAGCAAATCTTCATTATCCTTTGCGAAGACGCAACCATAGCACGGTAGGACGTAAGTTAATAATTATATTCAAACCCCCGGATGATAAGTTCATGCGGGGGTTTGTCTTATTCAATCCGTCAAAAATTTATTATACTTTCCGGCAACACAATTATAGCCCGACAAGACTGTCCACAAGTATAACGTATTTACTCCCCAACATCTGTACAATGAAAAGGTACTTATTAAAGGGAGTAATATATTATGAGAAAACAAATTTTGAGCGCATGCACATTAGCGATATTTCTAATGGCTATGCCAAGCGTCTATGCAAGCTGCCCTTGCAAAGCAGGTTACCACGAAGTCCAGAAAACTTCCACTTTCAGCTGGAATATTTTCAAAGGCTTTAAAAAATGCGAACCCTGCACAAAAACCAAATGTGTAAAAGACAAATGCCCTAAACAGGCAAAATGCAAATGCAAACAAGAAAGACCAAAATGCGGCTGCAAAGAGGCTAAACCTAAATGCGGATGCAAAAAACCTGCATGCCCGCAAGAGCCAAAATGCACCGGCGCAGCAGCTCCTGCACCCGTTGTTGAACAAGCTCCGTGCAACGACTGCACACGCGCGTTTTAATTAGCAAGTAATGCAACCTTTTAATGCGCTGCACGCAGCGACATAAGGAGATGATAGGTAGATGGCAGCATTCGTGTTGCCCATCCTACCTTGAAAATTCCTGTTCTGCGTCGCAAGGCAAACCTCACCGTCAGCAAGCGTCCCGGCGTGCACACCCACACAAGGCCCGCATCCGGGCGGCAAAATAACAGCGTTGGCCGCGGTTAAATCCGTAATAAGCCCCTCGCTCAACGCTTGCAAATAAACATCCTTTGACGCCGGACAAACCAGCAGCCTCACATCAGGGTGAACAGTTTTACCGCGCAAAATATCCGCCACCACGCGCAAATCCTCAATTCTGCCGTTCGTGCAGGTGCCCACAAAAACCTGATCGACTTTGACATTGTTCAACTCTGACGCGGGTTTTACGTTATCTACCGTATGCGGACACGCAACCGTCGGCACAACATCCGCCGCGTTGATTTCAATTATCCGTTCGTAAATTGCATCCTTGTCCGGTGCGATTTCTTTGAATTTATCCGCGCGACCGCGTGACGCCAAAAACTCACGCGTTTTTTCGTCGGTCTTGAACAGCCCCGCTTTTGCGCCGGCCTCAACCGCCATATTCGCCAACGCCAACCGGCTTGACATATCCATTTTATCAATTGTTTCACCGCAAAACTCCAACGAGGCATACGTTGCACCGTCCGCACCCAGCATCCCAATCAGGTGCAGCATCAAATCTTTTGAGGTTACGTTCGGCCTAAACCCGCCGGTCACAACGATTTTAAACGTTGCCGGCACCTTCAACCACGTCTTGCCAAGCCCCATCGCTGCCGCAATATCGGTTGACCCCATGCCGGTCGCAAACGCGCCCAGCGCCCCTGATGTGCATGTGTGCGAATCCGCGCCCACAAGGATTTCACCCGGGTTGACGTAGCTTTCCACCAGCCGCTGGTGGCACACACCCATCCCGACGTCCGATAAAACCGCCCCGTATTCCTTTGAAAACCCGCGCAAAACACTGTGTGTGTTTGATAATTCTTTTCTCGGCGACGGGCTGGCGTGGTCAATGAATAAAATTGTGCGCTCCGGATTGTTTAGTTTTGCCAACCCGAGTTTTTTGAACTCCTGCACCGTCAGCGGGCCCGTGCCGTCTTGCACCGCGCAGACATCAACGTCTGCGATGACCAACTCACCTGCTTTTACAGCCGCTCCGGCGTGTTCTGATATAATCTTTTCAGCTATTGTTTGTCCCATGCTTTTATTTTACCTGAAACACACATTTGCCGCAATGGCCTTTTGGCTCCGACACCAAATTGTTTTCCAAATCGTACATTTTCGCCACACGGACCACAAGCGCCGCGCCGCAAAGAGGACATATCAGCTGTGTTTCGCCGGCCAAAATCCGCTGTTTCAGCGATTCTTTGTCAATCTCGCGGATGTTAATTGTGCGCTCGTAGAATTTTATCTCCTCAGGCGAGCACTTCAACGCCTTGGCTAAATTCTGCCGCACCGTCACCGGCAAAAACAGATCAATTCCGGCCTCAATTGATTCAATCAGCTCTAATGCGATATGCGATTTTTTTGCCAGCCCCGCCGCCGAAAGCCCCATCGCTTCGCGTTTTTGGTTTACAAATTGTGCAAGAGTTAATTCCATGCTAAAATTATAACATGGAATTAATCATTACAATTTTAGCGGCGTATCTAATCGGCTCAATCCCGACCGGCTACATAATCGTGAAACTCGCACAGGGCGAGGATATCCGCCGCATAGGTTCCGGCTCAACCGGCGCAACAAACGTAAAACGCGTTATGGGCAAAAAATGGTTCTTCATAACCTTGCTGCTCGATGCGGCAAAAGGCGCGCTGCCCGTTGTTTTGGCCGCGCTGGTAAATGAGGGCTGGCTGCCGGTCGCAGCTGCTGTGGCAGTAATCCTTGGCCACTCAAAATCAATATTTCTGAACTTTACCGGCGGAAAATCCGTCGCATCGGGCGTCGGTACAATTCTTGCGCTCAACTGGCAGGCAGGGCTTGTCATTGCAGCCGTATTTGCCTCAATAACCTGGGTTTCGCGCTATGTTTCACTGGGTTCGGTTATTGCGCTTGGCCTGTCGCCTCTTATTATGTACCTGTTCAAAGCGCCAACCCCTTACATCGTCTACTGCGGCGCCGGTGCGCTCTACATAATCTGGCTCCACCGCGAAAACATCAAGCGGCTGCTGAAAGGCACCGAATCTAAAGTGCGCTGATTATCTCCAAAACCAGTTTTTTGAACTTTTGTTTTGCGCGCGCGGTTGTTTCAATAACCTCCTCGTGCGAAAGTTTTTGTGACGACACGCCGGCCGCCGCGTTTGCAATGCAGCTTATACCCAAAACACTCATACCGCACGCGCTTGCAACAATTGCCTCCGGTACCGTTGACATTCCGACTGCATCCGCGCCCAAAGTTCGCGCCATACGGATTTCCGCAGGCGTTTCGTAACTTGGCCCGCTAAACGCCATATAAACGCCCGTCTGAACATCAATCCCCGCTTCGTTCGCGCAATCCTGCGCCAAATCCGTCAGGTTATAAATTTTGCTCATATCAGGAAACCGCTCACCAAACTCGTGTTTTCCAATCAGCGGGTTTGTACCCATAAAGTTTATATGGTCAGTTATTATCATCAAATCCGACGGATGGAAACTCTCGTTTACTGCGCCGGCAGCGTTTGTCAAAATCAACGTCTTTACCCCGAGCGATTTTAGATGCCTAATCGGATACGTAATATCGCTCATCTTGCGGCCCTCGTAAAAATGGCTGCGACCTTGCATCATAACGACTTTTTTGCCGGAAATCTCAGCAAAAACAAGCCGGCCCTTGTGACCTGCAACCGTTGACGCCAAAAACCCGGGGATTTTGTCGTAATCCACCGCTTCATCACAATACTCATCGGCTAAATCACCCAGGCCTGAGCCAAGAATAATGCCGATTTCAGCTTTCATCAGCCCACAAGGCGATTATCGTCAGCCTCGGACGCTTTCACCATAATAGCGTGCTCAACCGGGCTCTCTTTTTTGTAACCCGCATCATAATTCTCTTCAAAACCAAAATCATCGTCCGATTTTTTCGCCTGAATTTCATCAACAAGCTTTTTTGCAAGCTCCGCTATCTCATAAACAAGCTGGTAACGGTTATCTGTTTGTTCGTTCAGCTCCCAGGCAACTTTTATAATTTGATCCATTTTTTTCTCCTTTTTTTTATGCTACCATAAATAAATAAAACTGGCAAGACATGAATAAAAAATATTCTTTTATTGAACTTATAGTGTGGATTATTATTTTTTGTATAGCGGTCGGCGCCGTGCGGATTTGGCGCTATGAGCAGCACAGCAAAGTTAAATCCTACCAAATCTTCCTCTCCGATGCGGACGGGTTGATGGTCGGCTCGCCCGTCAAATACTCCGGTGTGCAAATTGGCTACATTGACACGCTAAAAATCGTATCAAATCAGGTTTATGCACGGTTCCGCATCACGCAAGATGACTTTTCCATCCCGGCAGGTTCAATTGCAAGCGTTGAGTTCAGCGGGCTTGGCGGCTCAAAATCGCTTGAACTCTACCCGCCCACCGAGCAAAGTATCGCCTCAAAAAACCTTATATTTGTTGACCGCCCGAAACGAACCCACGAGGCGCTCTCACTTTTAAAAGACATGTATACCAAAATAGATTCAATCCTGCTGCGGGCCGGCACGTTTGCCCAAGAAACAGAGCCTGTGCGGGAAAATTTTAATAAAATGATAACGGAGAGAAAAAATGGAAAACCTAAACATTAGCAACAACCCTGTGTTACTGCAAAATTTAAGCATCCTGCGCGATGAAAAAAGTACCTGCCAGCAGGTCAGAATCGCCACGCGCCAGATTACAAGATGTCTTCTTTTTGAAGCAGCAAGAACTCTGCCGCTGGTTGAAAAACAGGTGAAAACACCTATCGCGACAACAACCGTTCAGGTCATCAACCCCGATATAAAAATTATTGTTGCGCCGATTTTGCGCGCGGGGCTGGTTTTTATTGACGAGGCGCTGGAAATCCTGCCGCAAGCCGTCATCCGCCACATTGGAATGTACCGCGATGAAGAAACCCTAAAACCCGTCTGGTATTATAATAAAATTCCGGCGCTGACAGAACCGGCTCAAAACCACTATGTCTACATCACAGACCCGATGCTCGCAACAGGAAACTCACTGGTTGAGGCAATTAAAATCTTCACCGATATGGGAATCCCTGTCAAAAATATTCGCGCGATTTGTTTGCTTGCAGCACCGCAAGGGGTTGAAAACGTCAAAAAAACTTTCCCGGGTTTGGAAATTTTTATGGCCGCGCTTGACGAAGGATTGAATGACCGCGGTTATATCGTGCCAGGTATGGGCGATGCGGGTGATCGGATTTTTAATACATAAATTTTGTAGAAAGAGCATGGTGTTTTCTACATGTTTTGACAAGGAAAATGTTTTTTAAGTGTTATCTACAATTTGTAAAAAAGTTTTCTACATGTTTTTATACAAGGATTGTCTAATATTGATAATAGTAAAGGACTGTTTTCTACAAATAATAAAAGCTTATTATT
>DBCX01000028.1 GCA_002293275.1 Cyanobacteria bacterium UBA947
AATATATTTAGTAAAAAAGTGAGGAAAATTAGTATGAAAGAAAAGTTACAAGAATTTATGTTTGAACTCGGAGAAATATCGTCGCTGTTTCTCGCAATGGCCCAATCTGTTTTTTATTGCTATGATAACGACAAAGGCACCACACATTTGATATCCGTTTCAGAGCTTATTGACAAAAGAATGGGCCAATTGCATTCTGATATAGAAATGTGGTACAATAGAATCTATGGAAGCATTGAAGAGCTGGATTGAGGCCGTATTATTCATCACATCGCGCGCGGTGTCGCTCGCGGAGATTGCAAACATCCTCGGCGAAGAAAAAGACGCGGTGGAAGAGGCGATTTTGGAGCTGATATCAGACTACTCGGTGCGCGACGGCGCGTTGGAAATTGACGATGAGGACGGGTATATTTTGCAGGTGAAAGAAGACCACATGGATCTTGTTGAGCTGCTTTGCCCTGCGGACTTGAAACCGGTTGTTATCCGCACGCTTTCTGTTATCGCGCTGAAAGAGCCTATCCGCCAGACGCTGCTGAAAGATATGCGCGGCTCAAACGCCTATGAGCATGTCGCCGAGCTTGTTGAAAAAGGGCTGGTCTCAAAAACGCGTAACAAAAATTCGTTCATACTGAAAACCACACCGAAGTTCGCCCAGTATTTTAAAATAAAAGGCGACACAAGAGCATTGGCCAAGATGCTGGAAACCGGAGAACTGGCCGATGGGTGAGCGCGTCCGCTTGAAAGTTTTGACGGCTGTTCTGGTCATTCTTGTTGTTTTCGCAAAAGTTGTGCCGTCCGCCTGTTACAAACAAGGGCTTGCGCTGACGGAAAGGGGTAAATGTGAGCCGGCTTATATTTTGATGAAAACCGCTTACTTTTTTAATCCGGACAACAAGGATTACCGGTATTATTACACAAAAAGCATGATGTGTATGCCGGTGACAATGGATATCCAAAAACGGGTTTTTAAAATAGCCGACAGCGCGGCGGAGGACAGCGCGGCGGTTCTGGCACAAAACCGGATTGCCGATTGGAAATACGCGTTTGGCGAAAATTATATTGAGCAGGCGCCGTCAAACGAGGGTATCATCCGGTGGGACACGCAATCGTTTCCGTTGAAGATTTATTATGGGGCTGCGGCCGCGGTGCCGCAGTATTACGAAACACGGACCTGGCAGGCGTTTTCGCAATGGGAAAACTCAAGCGGGTTTTTGAAATTTAAACGTGTTGACAAAAAATACGATGCGAACATTGTTGTGGAAGTCGTGCCTGCGCAGCACAACTGTCAAGGTGAGCGTTGCCAGTATATTATGGGTGTCACAGAACCTGTGATTAAATCGCGGCGGCTTGAATCAATGAAGATTACTATGTATGCAAAAGATCCGGCCGGCAACTATTTTAGTGAGAAGGATTTTTTCAACACTATTATACACGAGGCAGGGCACGCGCTCGGGGTTATGGGGCACAGTTATAACGAGGACGATATAATGTATCTGGCATCGGATGAAAGCGATATGTACAAGGCGTACCGGAGCGATTTTCAAAGTTTGTCGGAAAGGGATGTTAACACAATAAAGCTGCTGTACCGGATGGTTCCGGAGATTTCAAACGGGCCATGCGCGGACAGCACCGTTTATCCGCCCGTGGTTTTGGGCAGCGGCAAGGTTGTGTGCAGCAGAAAAATCAAAGAGGCGCTGTATTATATAAAACAGGCGCCGGATATGTCGGCCGGGTATGTGGATTTGGGCAGCGCGTATGCGCAGGACGGGCAGATAGAAAGGGCGGTTGAAGCGTTTGAGCAGGGGCTCGCGCGTGCCGCAACAGATGAGGAAAAATATATTATATATTATAATATGGCTGTGGTGTATATAAACAACAGAAACCCCGAACAGGCGCGCAAATACGCGCTTCAAGCACAGGCGATTGATGATAATCAAGAGATTAGGGATTTGGTAGAGTCGATTAAATAGGCGCAGTGTCAGAGCAGAGACCAAATCCCCATCTGCAGGATTTACCCCAGCAAATTCTCCAAAATCTGCGCGGTTGAGTAGGATTTGTTCAGCGTGTAAAAATGCAACCCGGAAACGCCCGAATCAAGCAACTGCTGGCACTGCATTGACGCAAGCTCAATCCCCATTTTGACAATATCCTCGGGTGAGTACTTTTCAAGCCGTTCGGTTATAGCAGCCGGCACGGTGATTTTTGCAAGATTTGTCATGCGCTCAACCTGTTTTTTGCTGACGATTGGCATAATCCCTGGGATTATCGGCAGGTAAATCCCCGCGTCGCGCACAAGCTGCACGTATGAAAAAAACTTGTCGTTGTCAAAAAACAGCTGGGTGAAAATTGCGGATGCGCCTGCGTCAACCTTTTTTTTCAGGTTTTCAATATCAGTGAGCAAATCCGGCGCGTCAATGTGGCCTTCCGGGTAGCCGGCAACGCCAATATCCATCCGTGTTTTTGATTTGATAAGCGTGACCAGATCGCTTGCGTGGCGATAAGGGCTCGTTTCGTCCACGGTATCACCGCGCAGGGCAAGGATATTTTCGATTCCAAGCGCGTTGATTTCATCAATGCTTTCGGCCGAACGGCACAAAAGATGCGCCATAACGTCCATGCCAAGACCGTTTTTTATCCGATCCAAAAGCCTGACATCGCACCCGCCGCCGCCCGTTTGGGTAAGCGAAATAAACGCAGGGTTGAGCTCTTTCAACCGCTGCAATTCCTCCGGCAGCCCTTCGTGAGGGAAGACTTCAAACGAGATGACGTTCTTGTTTTTATAGATTTCAGTTAGTTTCATCTTTATCCACCACCAGGCCGCAGTTTAGGCACGCGAGCGTTTCGCCCGTGCTGTCAACCGGCATGAAAATATGCTCCGTGCACTCGTCAACCTCCTCCTCCGGCGCGTTGAGCGGGTCGTAGAGCCGGCTCGGATACTTTTTCGGCCGGAACATATCCACTATCGCCTCAATCAGATACAAAACGCCTCCGGTAAAAGTTCGTGCAAGGCAACGGTTTTTTCCTCCGTAATTATATCAGGATCGCCAAACTCCGCCAAAAACTGCCGGCATGCTCCGCACGGGACACAGTTTTTCAGCTTTGGAGAGTGGACTGCGACAGCCTTTATCTCGCGTTCGCCGGCCGCAATTGCAGCTGATGCCGCATTGCGCTCCGCGCAGATTGACAGCCCGTAGCTTGCGTTTTCCACATTGCAGCCGGTGTAAATTTTCCCGCTTGACGTCAGAACCGCCGCGCCGACCGGAAAGTCAGAGTATTTGCAGTAGGCGTTTTTTGCCGCTGCTTTTGCGTGTTCAAGTAGTTCCATAAATTATATTATATCATGCAAAAAGTTTATAATCTATTGCGAACATTGCGGTCTTGTTTTTGATGCAGTTGGCGCAGGCAGTTGATTCAAGGACATTTTTGCGCGTATAATCCGTAAAATCCGCACCGCATCTGCCGCGGTGGTCGTTGGCCAAGAATGCGCAGGTGTAAACGCCTTTTGTGGTAAGTATTCTGCCGTGTTCACAGTCAAGTGTGCACCATTTTGTACCGGTTTCGGCGGGATGCTGCTTATCATACCAATCGTTTATTACGATATGTCGCTCTTTTGCGTTGAACCCTGCGCGCTCGCAAACCTGACGCAGCTGCGCCGCAAGCTCTTTGCGGTCCTCTTTATAATAATTTGTTACGCACAAAATCGGCTCAAACCCGTATTTTACAACACTTTTTATGGCACACACCGTTTGGCGCCACGAGCCGCGTGAGCGAATATCATCGTTTTTCAGCTCATCCCAGTGGTCAATGCTGAACTTAAAAATTATCTCAAACTTGCTCTCGTCCTCAACTTTTTTCAAAAACCGCGCCTTTTTTTCGTTGATAAAATGGCCGTTTGTGTGGATACAAACGTTGGTGCGTTTCAGGCACATGCGCAAGATGGCGTTAAAATCCGGATGGGTCATCGGCTCTGCGCCGGTCAGGTAGATACATTTGAGACTTTCGCCTTTGGTATCAATCAGTGTCTGCCGCACCAAATCCGGTGATATAAAGTCTTTGACATTTTTTGTCAGCCCAAAATCAATCCAGCAGTGCTTGCAGCGCTGGGTGCAGTTTTTTTCGGTCAGCTCTATAAACAGGTTATTCAACTCTTTTAGCTCGCTCGTCGGGGCTTTGCAAATCGCATTTATCATATTTGTCCTACTCCTCTTGATAATAATCTAGCAGGAGTACAGATTTAAAAAATCAGTCAACCGGATAGCGTTCAGGGTAAATGTGTGGGCCGGCCGGATTAATTATCACCAAAATCGTCGGGCTTTTTATCAGACAGCCAGCGGCTCATCAGATAATTTTCATAACTCAACGCAAAATTATAAAGCGCATTCACCAGCACCCGTCCGGACTCGGACTTGCCGACGATGAAAAAATCACCCTGCGGATTTTCCGCCAGCATAATTTCTGTGTGAACGATTTTATCAACGTGGCCTTTGGGGTTTTTGTACACAATCTCGCGGACCCAAGCCGCGAGCAGCTTTACCGCGGTTGTTTGGCCGCCTGTGATACGCTCTTTGTTGTCCTGCAAATATTTTGAAAACTCCTTTAATATCATGAGCTCACCGTTGACGCCGCAAGACAGATTATATCGTCTGTGCCGCTTTTTTTGAGTTCTTTTATTATTTCTTCAAAAGTTGTGCCTGTCGTGCAAATATCGTCAATGAGCAGAACTGTTCCGGGTGCGCGGCCTTGGACTTCAAACGCGCCGGCCAGATTTATCCCGCGCTGTTTTTTGGAAAGATTATATTGCACCGCGGTGTCTTTGACGCGCCGCACCAAGCCGGTGTTGAGCTTGCAGCCGGTGAGTTTGCACAGTTCTTCCGCGGCTAAGTCCATGTGGTTGTACTTGCGTTTTTTAACGCGGTTTGGGTGCTGCGGTACGGGCACGATTGTAAAATCCGCTTGCAGCCCGGCTTTTTGCATATAATCGCACATGAATTTCGCCAGAAAGTACGCCAAATCCCGCTGGTTGTGGTATTTCAGGCCGCGGATAAGTTTTTGCAAATCTTTTGAATAGATGCCTGCGCAGTAGATTTTTTTACCTTCTACAATACGGTTTGGGCGCGCGGCGAGATGTTCAAGCCTGTTGTAACAAGCCCTGCACATTTTTACCCCTTCGCGCGAGCTGCGGCAAAAATAACATTTTTTCTTGTAAATTAAATCCAAAAAATTTTTTATAAAATTTTTCATGGTACAATATTAG
>DBCX01000003.1 GCA_002293275.1 Cyanobacteria bacterium UBA947
TTGTTTGTGATTGAAAACACTGCGATATCAACGGTCTTTTTTGCGTTATTCAGGCGCGAGATGATATTGTTTTCGCAATCAGGCCCGGGTGTGAAAAAGACTTGATACCAGGATTTGTCCGGCGGTGGTGTCTGTAAAGCGGTTAACAGCTTATCTTTAAGCGGTGATTTGCTGTTCACAACTATTACAAATAGTTTGTTGTCGTACGTTTTGCCCAATAAAAGTAAATCATCCGCTTTTATTAATTCGGATACAGGATTTTTGGCGCAGTAAAGACGAAACTTAGTATTGGAGTACGGGCTTATATACCAAGTTGTGCTCGCTTGTGCAGTAGCAGGTTTGCCTTTGTTTAAGTACACAAATGTCGTTTCAAACTTTTGTTTTTTCTCACCGAACATATCTCTCAAAGCGCGTGCGCCGTTGAAAGTATTGTTGCCGGTAGAATATTTTGCGGTTTCGCTTGGAAATACTGTTTTAAAAGCAACTGCCTGAAAATTTACCGGAATCTCAACATCGCACAAAACTTCTTGTAGAATCGTGTTAAAATCCTGCGCTTGCTCCGGCTGTTTTGCGGACACGCCGCAGCAAATCAAGCAAAATACAATGAAAAGTTTTAAAATTCTAACTGCCATTACATCTGGATTGTATCACAAAAACAGACTCAGGATTTCTTGTCTATTTCTTCAAAAACGATTTGTTTTGGCAGAACCTTCGAGCATAAATAAGCGCTGCTGAAAAGCGACTGGGTTAACGACTCCTGGTCGTCATAATCTATAAAAAATTCGACTCTGCGATTGAAATACATGATTTCAAACTCGTTATTTTTAAACATCTTAAACCTGCGCTGGCTATCAAATAATCCCATCGTGCCAATCATCATCATAAAAGGGATGCCGATTTCAAATAGCCGTTCAAATATATCCATTTTTAAAGAGTAGGGCGGGTTTGAGATGATGTAGTCGCATTTTGGCACAGGCGTTGTAAAAAAATCATGACCTGTATCGATATGGGTGGCGATTACTTTGTGGCCTGCTTCTGTCAACTTTTTAACGTACCAGCTTTCCGGCAGGTCGAACGGGCACCAAATTGTGGAGTTTGGTTTCAAATACTTCAAAATCGGCTCGATTGCGTACGCAGGAGTGTAATACTCGTCGTTGCCGGTCCATTTTACCTTGTATGGGTTCATAATTTTTTCCTTTCTTCCGAAAGGACAAAATTTAAATTTGGGGCGTATAGTCTTATTTTAACTCATGCCAAAAAATCCGCAAGTCAGCGTTTCTGTGGACATGAGATTGTTATATAATTTTGTGGTACAATTGTTCCATGAGCAAATATTTGTTGGAAATAGGTGTTGAAGAGCTGCCTTACGGATTTATCCCGTCCGCGGTGAAACACTTGACTGCGGCCTTTGAGTCGCTTTTTCCGGGTGCCGGGGTGCAAGTTTACGCGACACCGCGCAGGATTGCCGTGATTGTGTCAGGCCTTGAAGCAAGCAAGGACGAAACAAAAATTATTAAAGGCCCGATTGAAACTATCGCCTACGCTGACGGAAAACTCACGCCCGCAGGCGAGGGGTTCTGCCGTAAAAACAGCGTGAGTCCGGACGATTTGTTTGTGCAGGACGGTTATTTGCATGCAAAGGTCACCATCAAAGGCCAGCCGATTGAAGAACTTATCCAAACACACGTGCCGCAGCTTGTTACCAAGCTCCAAGGCGCGCACTTTATGCGCTGGGGTGACAACGAGGCAAAGTTTTCCCGCCCGATTCGCTGGATTGTTTCAATTCTTGACCGCGAAGAAGTTAAGATTAAAATTATTGACAAAGAATCCGGCCGGCTGACGCGCGGACACAGGTTTGCACAACAAAAAGTTGTGGTAGGGCACCCGGATGATTACGTTGAAACCATGCGCAACTCGTGCGTGATTGTTGACCAGAACGAGCGGTGCGAGCGGATAGTTGAGCTTGCAAAAAAAGAGGCCGCAAAAATCGGCGCAGAACCTTACTATACCGAGGATTTACTTGAAGAAGTCACCTACCTGACCGAATATCCGGTACCTGTTATGTGCGATTTTGACCTGAGGTATCTTGAGCTGCCCGAGGTTGTGACGGTGACGGTTATGGCCTCTCACCAGCGCTATTTTGCGCTGTACAAAGACGGCAAACTTATTAATAAATTTATTACGATGACAAATTATATCGGTGACGGGTTTGAAAACATCAAGGCCGGAAACCTGCGTGTAATCAAGGCGCGGCTGGATGATGCGGTGTTCTTTTACAAGGAAGATACGAAAAAACCGCTATCCGATTATGTTGATACGCTAAAAGGGATAACGTTCCAAAAAGGTATGGGCACGATGTTTGACAAGGCGCAGCGGCTTGTTGAGCTGACCAAATATCTTGGCGGCACGGCGTTAGCGCAGCGCGCGGCATTGCTTGCAAAAGCCGATTTGACAACGAGTTTGGTGTTTGAGTTCACGGAGCTGCAAGGGTTTATCGGTGCGGATTACGCAAAAGATGAGGACGCAAAGGTTGCGGCGGCGATTAAAGAGCATTATTTCCCGCTCAACGCCGACAGCGAAACAGCAAGCGCAATTGAAGGCCAAATCGTCGGGATTGCGGACAAGATTGACAATATTTGTGCGGTTTTTGTTGACGGCAAAAAACCGACAGGATCGTCTGACCCGCTTGGCGTAAGACGTGCAGCGCTCGGGATTATCAGGACAATCCTTGACCATGGTTTAGCAATTGACATTTGTGCGCTGATTGACAAATCGCTTGAACTTTTGCCGGTGAAAAAAGATGTTACCTCAGACATTCAAGAGTTTTTTGTCCAGCGGCTGATTATATTTTTGGAAAACACGTACAAACGCAGCGCGCTTGAAGCCTGTACTAACCCGTTAGTAGACTTGAACGATTACATTGAGCGTGTTAAAGTCATGTCACAAGGGGTGGACGAGACGACTTTGGAGAACGCAAACCGCGTTATACGGCTTTTGAAAGAAAAGGTCAGCACCGGGGTTGATACAAAATTGTTCAAAGAAGACGCAGAGCATGCTTTGTACGAAAAGATTACCAAAACGGGTGATGCGCAGGATTACAGAGAATATTTGGCATGGCTTGATTCGCTAAACCCTGTGGTAACAAGGTTCTTTGAGGATGTTTTGGTCATGGACAAAGACGAAAAAATCAAAAATAACAGGTTGGCACTGCTGGCACAGCTACGGCAAAAATACGATTATATCGCGGATTTCAGCAGGTTGTAAATTTTTGTTAACAGTAGACCCGTTTTAAGTCAAACATTTTATTCAGGGTACTTTAAAGTGGTATAAGAAATCAATAGGAGTCAGTGATGAATTACAAACATTTAAACATCGTAAGGCAGCTAAAACAAGAGCGCACAAGCCCAAAACTGCGCTGGGTCAATTATGCGACCAATACGATTAGTAAAAGTTCGCCGGATTATGTACGGATGTTGACAGGCGTTGGAGAGCTTCAATCAACGGCGTATGAAAAAGAGCTTGAAAAACAGGTTAGAAAACAGCTTGCCGCGGAGTTTCCGGGTGTTGAGAAGATGAAATCCTACGAATCACTCGTTGATGCTGTTATGCTTAACATTAAACAAAAACAAATTGAGCAGATGTAAAAACTGTTAGTTTATTGACCCGAAGGTGTTGGCTTTTTGGTAGCCGTGCAGCTGGCCGAACATTCTGCCGATACAGTAGCTCCACAAGAATGTGGCCACGATTTCAAGATATGCAGAGAGTGTGTTCATAGCGAACAGCTTGTGGTAGAAGAAGTTTTCTGTTATTGTTGCGTCCGGCATAATTTTTGTCGGTACGTTGAACTGGTATGTCAACAGTGAAAACGCCGTTACGATAACCCATATCGGCGAAAACTGCAGCGCAAGTTTGAGCAGCGGTTTTGCAAACGCGGGTTTCAAGAACTTAAAAACAATAAACGGGTTGAAGAGTCCTTTTTTACTGAACGATTCCGCATAAGTTGCGAGTATAAATGATGCAAACGGCAGAAAGAACATAAAAACCAACGCGACGGGGATTGATGCGTAGACCAAATTCACTTTAAGCGCAAAGTAGACAGCCGCCGCGACAAGCGCGTAAAGCAGGGCGTACAGGATTATCCAGAACGCCTGAGCGGGGAAAAAGTCAACAAAAACTTTGTAGGGTGCGCCGTCTATTTCCGGCAGCACGGTCTTTTCGTCTTTCATCGCTCTGTTTATAATAATAATATTGTAGCCCGTCAGATAAATGCTTACCAAAAATAGCATGGCAGACGAGATTGAGTTGGTTATGTCGTGATACATGCGGTATTCAGCCGGGTTGAATATCTGCATTGTCGCCAAAATATCCGGGTACAGTGCGATTGCGGAGATTACGAGCATAACAAAAACTGCCAGCAGGTGAATCGGAGGTGCATCCTCGTCCTTAAAAAGCTTATCCAAACCGTCGGAAATCAAATTGCTCATGCTTTTCAATATATCACCTTTGGGAATGTTTGTAAAGTTTCTTTTAATATATAATGTACGAATGGGTCTAGAAGTCAAAAAACTGAATTTGGGTTTTGAGTGCGAGGGGCAGTTTAATCAGGCGTTGTTTAACGTGTCGTTTTCGTTGAAGAAGGGCCAAATCCACGCGCTCGTCGGAGAGAGCGGGTGCGGCAAAACTATCAGCGCGATGAGTATTTTACGGCTTTTGCCAAAGACGGCAAGAGTGACAAGCGGGGAAATATTGTTTGAGGGTGAGGATTTGCTGCAGCGAAAAAATATGGAAAGCGTCCGCGGTGCAAAGATTGCGCTTATTCCGCAGGATCCGATGACATCATTGAACCCGCTTTATACGATAGAAAACCAGCTGTTGGAGGTGATAAAAAAACATCAGGGGCTTGAAGATGAGCAGGCGCTGGATGTTGCGATGCGGGCGCTGGACGCGGTGCATATCCCGCCGGATAGGATGAAATCTTATCCGCACGAGTTTTCGGGCGGGATGAAACAGCGCGCTATTATTGCGATGGCGTTGAGTGCGGGCGCGCAGGTGCTGATCGCGGATGAACCGACGACGGCGCTGGATGTGACGATTCAGGCGCAGATTATGAAACTGCTGCACGAGATTAAACACGATACCGCAATCTTGCTGATTACGCACGATTTGGCGCTTGTGGGTGAGAACGCTGATTTTGTGTCGGTGATGTACGGCGGGCGTGTTGTTGAGAGCGCGCCGGTTCGCGAGTTTTTCAAAAACACCGCGCACCCGTATTCGCAGGGGTTGCTGAACTCTTTGCCGTCGTGTTCAAGCTTAGAGCCGATTGAGGGCCAGCCGCCGACGATTTATGAGGAGATTTCAGGCTGCCGGTTTCACCCGAGGTGCAAAAAAAGGATGGATATTTGCAGCGAACAAAACCCGAGAATGTATAAGTTAAGCGACGAGCATTTCTGCGCGTGCCTGCTTTATAATTAATATTAATGACCGGCCGATTGTAACAATCTTGCCAACCGCGAAAAATATGGTACAATAACACACATAGAGCATGTAAGGAGGGCGAGTAATGGCAATGGCACAAGATCCAAAAAAAGCTGTTTTAACAATGGCTGGGACATTGGTTTCAATAATATGTTTGTTAATCGGAGGGATACCGTTCGCGGTCGTGGCGTGCTGCCTGCTGGGCCTCAGCGTAATTGAATACAAAAAGAATATGCTGGAAAAAGGGTTCACCCCGTTCTACCGCATAATCGTGGGTGTATCCGCGGCGATACTGATTTTGGGTGTGCTGAATATGTTTGAATACATTCCGGTTGTGATTTTAGCCGGTGTGGGATTTAGTTTCATAGGGGTCATGCTGTCAAAAAGAGAGCCGTATATCGCGAACATAACCGTCACGATATTGGGATTTTTGATTTTTTGGATGTTGAGCTATATCGTTTTTATTGCGGAAATTCCGACCATGAAAGCGATATACAACGGCACTACGATGAGAGCCGGACTGTTGATACTGGGCTTTTTGGTGGCTGTTGTTGTATCGACTGACCTTGGTGCGTACTACTTTGGCGGCAAATACGGTGTGAAAAAACTTATGCCCGATATAAGCCCGAATAAAACAATTTTTGGTGCGGTGGCCGGGTGTTTTTACGCGTTGATGGCGGCCTTGATTGTGGGGCATTACCTGAGCTTCTCGCTGCTGGACTCGTTTTTGGCAGGGCTTATTGTGACGATTACGGCGCAATTGGGTGATTTGAGTATGGCTGTTTTAAGAAAAGACAACGGGATGAAATATTCGGCAAGTATGCTTGCGGGCAAAGACGGACTGCTGGACAGAATAGGACCGTTCTTGTTTGCGGCGCCGGCGCTGTACTATTACTTCAACTACTTCTCACACTATTTGGGAATGTAGGGTAAATAACTAAAGCGTTTCGTCCTCAAACGGACAGATTGTTTGGCAAAAGTTTTCGGGCTCGATTTGTATTGTTGAGTGCCTGATACCAAAGGTGTCAATTAGAATTTGATTGATTTCGCGCAGCAGCGATTCGTGGTCACGATTTTGTGCGACGACGTGGATGCTCAAGGATAGACGGTTTGAGCTTATGCTCCAAACGTGCAGGTCGTATACCTCAACCACACCTTCAAGCCGGCAGATGGCGTTTTTAATTTCCTCAATATTAACGTTATCGGGTGCTGCCTCCATCAAAATATTAATCGCGGATTTTGTAAGGTTTATTGAGCTGTAAAGCACGAGCAGCGCGATAAAAACGCTCACGATAGGGTCTGCGATATAGAGCCGGTATTTCCAGGCGAGGAACCCTGCGGCGATGGCGCCTATGGAGCCGAGCAGATCGCCTATGATGTGGAGGAATGCACCTTTTATGTTTAGGTTTTCTTTGCTGCCTTTGTGCAAGATTGAGGCGCCAACAACATTTACGAGCAGGCCGCCGGCGGCTATCAGCATCATAACGGGGGCGTTGATATTTTGCAGCGCGGTCATCCTGTTGTAGGCCTCGTGAATAATCGCGAACGCGATAAAAATAAGCGCTGCGCCGTTTATAAACGCGGCAAGGATTTCTGCGCGGTAGTGCCCGTAGGTTTTTTCGGGCGATGCTTTTTTGGATGAGAGCCAGAGCGCAAAAAACGACAGACCGAGCGCGGCAACATCGCCGAGCATGTGGCCGGCGTCAGCCATCAGGGCCAGACTGTTGGTAAAATACCCGCCTGCAAACTCGGCGGCCATATAAAACGCCGTCAGAAAAAACACAACCAATAATCGGTTTTGGTTGTCGGATTTGTGGTGGTCGTGTTCACAGGTGTGCTGCATCCACCAATTTTAGCATAAACCAATTAAATTGTAATATCAAACATTTCTTTAACAGATTTTGCGGCAGCTTCGCAATCGCACTTGGACATATCGGCATCTTTTCCTCTAGCCTTTTCCGCGACCAGATGAAACACAAGCGCTGTACGCGAAGGGCGATCCATGGAGCACATCCAGCTGCATTCCTTTAATTTGTTACCGTTTGGGTCGACAAAAACCAATCTGTCACCGTAAGGATCTTCAGTCAGTTCGCTCAGCGCAACTAGTTGTATAGACGGGCTTTTCAGCAATGTTTGAAGTGAACGTTCGGTCACTTTTGACATATTGTACTGGTTGTCCATGATTTTCTGCGCTTTTGGTGAAATTCCGCAGAAACCCGCTTTCGCCGAACATACGCTCGAAATTTGCATAACACATATCCCCCATTTTCAATATTAACATAAAATTCGTAATTAACAAAATTTGCCGGTCACCTGCAACTATCTTTACATATCTTATCACAAGATTGCCGCCGGTTGAAAAATTACTAACAGGATTCAAACATCCATCTCACCTGACCAGATTACGTTTTGTTTTACAACTTGTGCCGGGTTGCCCGCGATACAAGTGTATTCTTCGTCAAAACTTTTTGTAACAACGCTTGCTATTCCGACGATACTGTTTGGCGCAATACGGGCGTTTTTTGTGATGGTTACATCTTGCCCGATCCAGGAATGTTTACCGATAACAAGCGGTGATTTTTGGCGATTGATTACTTGTTTAGTGTCTTTGTCAAAAATCAAATGAGAATCCGTTGTACGAACTTTCACATCAAACGAAAACAGGCAATCGTCTTCAATAATAAGCTGTGAAGTCCCCCACATTGTAATATTGAGTTTGCCTGTTGTAAAGGTATTGCGCCCTATTTTGCAGGTGTGTTTGCCAAGCCCGCATGCTATACGCAGTCCGTTAAAAGAACAGCCTTGTTTTATTTCAATCAGGCTGTCGCTTGAAAGCACCTTGATGCTGGAGCGTTTAAATTTGCACGGCAATTCTATTTTAACGGTGTTGTTGTTGCCTTCAAACCGTATCCTTAAACCGAGCGGGACTTTAAACCAAGTGTTGACATACTCTTTGCCATCTTTGATTATGATGATTTTGTTATTTTTAAACATTTGCAGCTTTTCCTTTACTAAATTAGTTTAGAACAAATATTTACACAGGGCAAATGAAGTTGTGCTGCACTATAAAAGTCCCTTTAACGTAATCCGTGAGCCTTGAATGATTTGGAGGAGGTGATTTTGCTGGAGATTTTGCCATTGCCGCCGGTGCCGTTATTTTTGCGCAAATCTTCCATAAAGGTTTATAAAAGTAATCTGCTGCAACCCATCGCCGTCAGTGGCATTGTGAACCTTGTAAGTGTCAGGAATACTTGCTAATTCCTTTTAAAAGTTAAAACTGACACGAGTTAATATGTTCAGAACCAGTCTCTTAACTGTGGCAGTATAGAAAGTTCTTTTAAAGTCTAAACCTTAATGTCAAGAAGCGCTTCAGTGTCAAGCAGCTTTACGGCGTTTATTGCGGCGAGCTTGCGTTGTCTATCCGTCAAGCCGGCATCTGTGTCTCTGACTTTGTTTGCAAAAATTTGAAATTGAACAAGTGCGTTGTCTTGGGCGTCGCAGTAGTCTCGGGGATCTTTGTACTCTTCGGGATAACGATACTTGATACATCCGCCTGTCCATTCTGGGTCGGTTGTTTGAGTTGAATAAAGCACCAAGGCATTATCGTTAGTACTAAAAGCTCTGGCCCCGGGGCGTTCGTTCATTGTTATAAGGTGCACAGAAGGACTTTGTTTGAATGTTTGGAGATCCCCTTGTGATATGGTAAATTTATCCAATTGTTTACGGGCAGCTGTTGAAATCCCACAGAAACTGATATTTGAAACGCTCATAATGTTTTCCTTTCTTGCGATATGCTTGTATAAGGTTAGTAAAAAATAAAATTTGTCACCGGGTAGAATGATTATTACATTTCTTAATAATTATATTTTGGACAGCGTAATGCAAAAAGCTGGGGCGGAAGGATTCGAACCTCCGGATGCCTGGACCAAAACCAGGTGCCTTACCACTTGGCGACGCCCCACCATGCACTTATTATAACATTTGAACCTAACATGTCAAGAAAGGAGATTCTTCATTGGCAAAAACCGTCTCAACCGGCAGCAAATCCGCAAGCACCTTGAGCACGGGCACCTCGCTTTCAAAATGTCCTATGTCAAACAACACAATCTTGCTCTCGAGCGCGTTGTGAAATTTTAAATCGCCCGTCACAAACGCGTCTGCGCCGCCGGCTTGAACCTGCGCTATAAAATCCGAACCGTTCCCCGCGCAAAACGCAATCCTTTTCAAATCCCGCACCTTGCCCTTGTTCACAACCCGCAGGTTGTTTGTGATTTTTTTAAGCCGGGTGGCAAACGCATCCACGGTCGTATCAATGTCAACATAACGGATAAAATCTTCGCCGCCTGCGCTTTTCAACCCCAAAACCGAAACCAAAGTGTCGGTTGTGCCGCCGCAAGTTTTGTCTAAATTTGTGTGCGCGCAAAAAATCGGCATATCCGCATAATCAAGCGGGACAACAAACAGCGGATGGTGTGACAAAATCATATCGGCGCTTGCCTTGCGTGCTTGGCGGACAACATCATCGGTCACGGTTAGCGCCAGCATTACTTTGCGGATAACCTTGTCATTTACCCCTACGGCCCAGCCGACGCAATCCCAGGGTTCTGCAAGCTCCGGCGGTGCAAATTTTTCAACAATCCCGGCGATTTCGGCAACGGTGCAAACTTTATCCTCCATTTGCCCCTCCCCATATTTCCTTTAAAATTTCGCGGGCGATAATTTCTTTCGGCGCTTTTTCTATGCGTTTTATTTCGCCTGCGCGGTTTATGATTAGGACCTCGTTGTCGTCCGCGCCAAACCCGATATCTTCGCGTGAAATATCGTTTGCGACAAGAAAATCGCAGCCTTTGCGTTTGATTTTATCTTGGGCGTTTTCCATAAGATTTTCACTTTCGGCGCAGAACCCGACAATTACCTGGCCGGGGCGTTTTTTAAGACAGATTTCCGTCAGGATATCAGGGTTTTCTGTTAACTCGAGATATTTGCCCTCACTGTTTTTTTTGATTTTTTGCGAGCTGACCATTTTCGGGCGGTAATCCGCGACTGCTGCTGCCATGATGATGCAGTCTGCGGTTTTTAGCTCGACGTTGACAGCTTTTTGCAGGTCAAGCGCGGAACCTTTTGATGCGTCAAGGAATACGACTTGGGCGCCGCGTCTGCGTGCGGCAATCGCGAGTGCGAACCCCATTTTACCCGACGAACGGTTGGTCAGGTAGCGTACGGGGTCAATGTTTTCCACGGTGCCGCCGGCGGTTATGACGATTTTTTTACCTTTCAGCGGTGCGGTCAGGACATCTTTTGCCGCGTCAAAAATCGTATCAAGCCCGCACAAGCGGCCGTTGCCCTCGGTGCCGCAGGCAAGGAACCCTGATTCCGGGCGGCAGATGATGTAGTTTTTTTCAAGGTGCGCAAGGTGCGCTTTTATGGTCGGGTTTTCCCACATACCGGTGTTCATCGCGGGTGCGATGATGACAGGTTTTGTGAACGCGCAGGCGACAGAGGTCAAAAGGTTGTCCGCGTAGCCGTTTGCGATTTTAGAAAGCGTGTTTGCGCTGCACGGTGCGATAACCATAACATCGGCCTCGTCGGCGAGCGCTATGTGTCCGGGGGTGAAATTTCCGGTATCAAACTGCTCTACTGCAACCTCGTTGCCTGAAAGGTTTTGCAATGTGAGCTTGGTGACAAATTCCAGCGCGTTCGGGGTGCAAATCACTTTGACATTTACGCCGGTGCGCTTGAACATACGGATAAGCTCGCAGATTTTATAGGCCGCAATGCCGCCTGTGATGCCGATTAGGACGGTTTTACTTTTTAGCATATCAGCGCCTCCAAATTCCGGGCGGCGTCGTCTATGTCGTCGTTTATGATTCGGTGGTCGAATTGTTTGGACAGTTCAAGTTCATTTTTTACGATGTTGAGGCGCTTTTGGACGGTTTCTTCGTCCTCGGTGCCGCGTCCGCGCAGGCGTTTTTCAAGGTCTTCAAACGACGGCGGTGCGATAAAAATAAGCGTTGCATTTTCGCCGAGCTTTTCCTTGACCTGCAAGGCGCCTTGGGTGTCGATTTCAAGAATTATTTTACCGCCGCGGATGTTTTCGCGTCGCGTGCCGTAAAGGTTGCCGGCAAACTCTGCCCATTCAAGGAACTCACCGGCTGCTGCTGCGGTTTCAAACTCGCTGCGTGTCAGGAAAAAGTAGTTAACGCCAGGGATTTCATTTGGGCGCGGCGGGCGCGTTGTGCACGAAACTGAAAGCGCAAACTGCGGATTTTGTTCCAAAAACCGCTTGATGACAGTGCCTTTGCCCACACCTGAGGGGCCCGAGATTACGAATAATTTTTCCATGAAACAATTATACGTGGTATAATTTTAATATGCAAGACTTGATTACGATAAAAGGCGCGAAGGAGCATAATTTAAAAGATGTTTCGCTGGATTTACCCAAAAACGAGCTGATTGTTTTTACGGGTGTCTCGGGCTCGGGTAAAAGCTCGCTGGCGTTTGACACGATTTTTGCCGAAGGTCAAAGGCGTTATGTGGAGAGCCTTTCNNTTTTTGGGCCAGATGGACAAGCCCGATGTGGAATATATTGACGGGTTGTCGCCTGCGATTTCTATTGACCAAAAATCTACCCATAACAACCCGCGCTCGACGGTTGGTACTGTGACAGAGATTTACGATTACCTGCGGCTTTTGTACGCGCGCGCGGGGACGCCGTTTTGTCCGCAGTGCGGTGATCTTGTTAACCCGCAGACAATTGATGAAATCGTCAACAGTATTTTAAAACTTGGCGAGGGCACAAAAATCCAGATTCTGGCGCCGATTGTGCAGGGTAAAAAGGGCGAATTCCAATCCCTGTTTGAAGAACTGCGGCAAGAGGGTTTTGTGCGTGTGCGCGTTGACGGCAAGGTTTATAACCTTGANNACCGTAAAACACACAATCCACGCGATTGTGGACAGGATTGTGGTGAAAGATGAGGCGCAGAGCCGTATCGCAGACAGTGTCCAGATTGCGCTGCAAAAGGCCGACGGTTTGGCGGTTATTGACACCGGTGACAAAGAAATTATTTTCAGCGAAAAATTGTCGTGCGCCAAGTGCGGTCTGAGTTTTGAGGAGCTTGCACCGCGGATTTTCTCGTTCAACGCGCCGTATGGTGCGTGTGAAAAATGCCACGGGATTGGGGTGGATTATCAGGTGTCGCCCGCGCTTGTCGTGCCGGACGGTGCAAAATCCATCAACGAGGGCGCTATTTACCCGTGGAGCAAGTCGTCCACGTCGTATTACACGGATATGTTGAAGGCCGTCAGCGAGAATTTCGGGATAAATCTTGACACGCCGTTTGACAAGCTGCCTGATGAACATAAACAAATAATTTTCTACGGCGCGCCGGATTTAATCAGGATGCGGATGCGCGGGTTTTTGTCAAAGCGTTACGGGATGCGGTTGATGAAGTTTGTCGGGGTGATAAATTACTTGACGGAAAAATACGAGCAGGCGGACGGCGACTACTGGCGTGAAGAAATTGAAAAATATATGATTGTCAAACCCTGCGAGGCCTGCGGCGGCGCGCGGTTGAAGCCGTTCCCGCTTGCCGTGCGGATTAAGGATGTTAATATATATGAGTTCACGCTGATGTCGATTGACAAGGCCTACGATTTTGTGCAGGATTTGTATCTGGAATTGGGCGAGTACAAACTCCAAATCGCAAAACAGATTCTGGACGAAATCCGTGCGCGGTTAAAGTTTTTGAAAGATGTGGGGCTAAGTTATTTGAATCTCGGGCGGATGGCAGGAACACTTTCCGGCGGTGAGGCGCAGCG
>DBCX01000022.1 GCA_002293275.1 Cyanobacteria bacterium UBA947
ACCCGCTTTGCATTATTTTTACAGAGCGTCTGTCAAGACCAATTTTTACCTGCCGTCGTTCTTGGAGGCCGTGCAGATTTTTGTGCAGAATTTGATAATTTTCTCGGGCGCTGCGCTGTCGTTTTATTTTATTTTCAAATCAAAGTTCAGCCGCGGGTTTAAAATCACATTGCTTGTAATTTTAAACGGCATCTGGTGGTGGGCGATGAGGGTGCATTTTTACTGGTGGTCGGCTTTTTGCTGGGTCGGGCCGTGTGCGCTGATTTTGGCCGCTCTCATGAGCCGGAAAAAATCCAACCTGCTGGTTTTTGCCGTTATTTTGGCAGCGTCAGCGCGCTCAATATTTTATTTGAACCTGTTTTATGTCGGATATTTGAGCTTTGTGCCGCTGTTGATTATTTTGAACATATTTTTGCTGGATTATCTGCCGAACAAATTCAAATCCGTTGACAAACAACTGTTTGAAAAATCGCTGATATTTTTGTTTGTGCTGTTGAGTATTTTTTACGGGACAAAACCAAATATCAACAAAATGCCTGACAGAATGACGGATTACGTGACGCAATTTATTGAAGAAAAAACCGCGCCGCACCAGACGGTATCAGTGTTTCCGGAAGGCTACGCGTTCAATTTTTACACCGACCGCAAACCCGGCGGCGGGATATTTTATAACCTGACCGCGCCCTATGTGGAAACTTTTGGCGAGGCAAAAATAATAGATGAATTGAAAAAATATCCGCCCGATTTTATCGTGATATATTTTAACCCGTGGTGGCCGCAGTATGAAAACCCGTTCTTTTGCAAGCAATACGCGTTTGAGGTTTGCAGCTACATTGATTCGGCATACGACACAGTCTATTCCGACTCATACTCCGCGCTGAACGCAACCGGCCAGCAGATGTCAAGCTTTTATTTCAACATCAAAAAGCGCAGGTAATTCAAACATTTTGCGGACGTTTTGTATAATAATCGTTTGCGCGCTCAAACTTGTGCGCAGCGTTCATTAACCGGCTCTCTTGAAGCTGCGGTGCAAGTATTTGCAGCCCGATTGGCATCCCGTCAGCGTCAAACCCCATCGGAACGCTTATCCCCGGGATTCCGGCAAGATTCGCGCCGATTGTCGCTATGTCTGTCAAATACATCGCAAGCGGATCGGCTGTCTTTGAACCCATCTCAAACGCGGTGTTCGGGCAGGTTACGCCGATAAGCACGTCGGCTTTTTTGAACGCCTCGGCGAAATCCTGCACCACCAAAGCGCGCATCTGCTGCGCTTTTTTGTAGTACGCGTCGTAATAACCCGAGCTTAACGCATAGGTACCGAGCATTATCCGGCGCTTGACCTCCGGACCGAAGCCCTGCGCGCGCGTTTTGGTGTACATTTCCATCAAATTGGTCGCGTTCGGTGTTCTGTAACCGTATTTTACACCGTCAAAGCGCGCCAGATTTGAGCTGCTCTCGGCGGTCATCAAAATATAATAAACCCCGATTGAATGTTTGATATTCGGCAGCGAGATCTCAACAATCTGGGCGCCCAGTTTTTTGTAATCCTCAATCGCGCGCTGCATCGCCTTTTCAACGTCCGGTGCAAGACCTTCTGTCATCAACTCTTTAATCACGCCGACCTTCATCCCTTTGATGTCGTTATTTAGCGCCGCGGCGTAGTTTTCAAACGGCAGATTTAAAGATGTTGAGTCTTTTTCGTCGTGGCCGGAGATGACGGTGAGTAAGTTTGCCGCATCCTCAACCGTGCGCGCGAACGGCCCGATTTGGTCAAGCGACGACGCAAGCGCAATCAAACCGTAACGCGAAACCCGCCCGTAAGTAGGTTTCATCCCAACAATCCCGCAAAAGCTCGCCGGCAAACGGATTGACCCGCCGGTATCAGACCCCAGCGAAAGTGTTGACTGGCAAGACGCCACCGCCACCGCAGAACCGCCCGAGCTGCCGCCCGGCACGCGGTTTAAATCCCACGGGTTGTAAACTTTTCTAAACGCCGAGTTCTCGTTTGAGCTGCCCATCGCGAACTCGTCCAGGTTCGCTTTGCCCACAATCGGCACAAGGTTTGCGTTCAATTTTTCCGTCACCGTCGCGTTGAACGGCGATACAAAATTCTCCAAAATTTTGCTGCTCGCGGTTGTGCGCGAACCGGTCATGTTCATGTTGTCTTTCAGCGCGAGCGGAACCCCTGCCAGCAGCGGCAAATCCTCGCCCCGCGCGATTTTTTCATCAACTTTGCGCGCGGTCTCCATCGCTGCATCCTGCGTCAGCGAGTTGAATGTGCCCAGCTTTTCATCAATCTGTGCGATGCGCTCAAACGCTGCACCCGTCAGCTCTGTGGCCGAAATCTCTTTATTTTTTAACGCCGCACTCTGCTCTGCTGCCGTCTTTTTCAAAATCTCGTTCATGCAATCAATATTATCATAAATATTTTACAATTGCATTCCGGCTTGAAAAAAGTTTTGAATGCCAACAAAGTTTTTTTGTGGTAAGATAAAAACAATTAGGGAGAATGAAATTGAGCAACACATTATTTGAAGACGGAAAAATTGTACCGGTTAGTATTCGCGAGGAGATGAAACGCAGCTATATTGACTACGCGATGAGCGTAATCGTCGGCCGCACGCTGCCCGATGTCCGCGACGGTCTGAAACCCGTTCACCGGCGCATCTTGTACGCGATGAGCGAGCTTGGCATGACGCCCGACAAACCGTTTAAAAAATGCGCCCGCATCGTCGGGGAAGTCCTCGGTAAGTACCACCCGCACGGCGATTCGGCGGTTTATGAGGCGCTCGTGCGTATGGCGCAAGACTTTTCCACCCGATACCTGACAGTTGACGGCCACGGAAACTTTGGTTCCGTTGACGGTGACGGTGCGGCCGCAATGCGTTATACAGAGGCGCGCATGCACAAGATTACAACAAGCATGCTCTCCGATATTGACAATGAAACAGTTGATTTTGAGCCGAATTTTGACGGTTCGCTGCTTGAACCTTCCGTACTACCCGTTCGCCTGCCGATGCTTTTGCTAAACGGCGTTTCCGGTATCGCGGTCGGCATGGCAACCAATATCCCGCCGCACAACCTGAACGAGATAGTTGACGGCACAATTGCGCTCATTGACAACCCGAATATCACAATCGCAGGCTTGATGGAACACATCAAAGGCCCGGATTTTCCCACAGCTGCAACGATTGTCGGCCTGAACGATATTAAGCAGGCCTACGAAACCGGCCGCGGTTCTGTTAAAATGTCCGCAGTTGCGAACTTTGAAGAAATCGCCGGCGGCGGCGGACGTCAGGCGCGTACCGCGATTGTCGTGACAGAGCTGCCATACCAGGTTAACAAGGCAGCGCTTATTGAAAAAATTGCCGAGCTTGTCAAAGACCAAAAACTCACCGGAATCTCCGACCTGCGCGACGAATCCGACCGCGATGGTATGCGTATAGTCATTGAGCTTAAACGCGACGCAAAACCCGATGTCGTGAAAAATAATTTGTTTAAATATACGCAGCTTGCAACATCGTTCGGGGTGAATATGCTTGCGTTGTGCGGGAAACAGCCGCGCCTGATGAATTTGTACGATGTATTGAACGAGTTTGTTGAGCACCGCGTGGAAATCGTCACAAAACGCACGATTTTCTTCCTAAAAAAAGCCAAAATCCGCGCACACATTTTGGCAGGTCTGCTTATCGCGCTCGGCTCGATTGACGAGGTTATTGAGCTTATCAAAAAGGCAAAAACCGTTGACGACGCACGTTTGGGGCTGATGAACCGCTTCGGGCTTGATGTTGACCAGTCTAACGCGATTTTAGAGATGCAATTGCGCCGCCTGACAGGCCTTGAACAGGATAAAGTCAAAGCCGAATACGACGAGCTTATGCAAAAAATCGCCGAATACGAGTCCATTTTGGCGAGCCGTCAAAAAGTGCTTAATATAATTAAAGAAGAACTTCTGGAAGACAAAGAAAAATACGGCGACGAGCGTAAAACGCAAATCGTCCCCGAACAAGGCGAGGTCACAATTGAAGACCTGACGCCGAACACGCCGATGGCCGTGTTTATTACGCATCAGGGGTATTTGAAACGAATTTCGCTTGACACGTTTGAGCGCCAAAACCGCGCCACCCGCGGCAAGTCCGGTATCAAAACCAAAGATGACGACGATATCCAGCACTTCTTTACCGCGATGATGCACGACAAGGTGCTGTTCTTCTCCTCAAAAGGGACGGTTTACAGCCTGAATGTCTACGACTTCCCGGAAGGCGGCCGCGCGGCAAAAGGCCTGCCAATAGTGAATGTGCTGCCGATTGAGCAGGATGAAAAAATTACCGCGGTTGTGCCGGTAAGCGCATTCAGCAAGGATTTGAACCTGATGATGCTGACCCAAAAGGGTTATATCAAGCGAATTGAGCTGGATAACTTCGCAAACGTGCGCCGCAGCGGGATTATAGCGATTGGTCTGGATGACGGCGACAGCCTGAACTGGGTTAAACTTGCGACTGCGCGTGACGAAATTATTATCGGAACGGCAAGCGGTATGGCGATACGGTTCCCGATTGAGGACCTGCGCCCGCTAGGCCGCAGCGCCCGCGGCGTTACGTCAATGAAACTTCGCTCCGGTGACGCGCTTATCGGGTGTGACATCGTTCCGCGCGATTACGACGCTGATTTGCTCGTGGTGACCTCTGACGGGTTTGGCAAACGTACCAAACTGTCCGAGTTCCGCAGCCAAAACCGCGGCGGTATCGGCCTGATAGCGACAAAATTCAAATCAACAAACTCAAAACTTGTTGCGCTGACGATTGTTCAGGATTCAGATGATATTATGATGGTGACCGCAAACGGCGTTGTGACGCGGATGAACGCCGGCGCAATCACACGCCAGGGCCGCCCTGCAACCGGTGTGCGCGCCCAAAATCTTATGGAAAACGATGCAGTTGTCTCTGTCAACAAAATTCTTAACCCGGAAGATGACGAGAAATTTATCGCCGCCGTTGAGACACCGCAGGCGGACACACCAATTGTTCAACAGACGAGCCTGCTGGACGACCAGGGCTGAGCCCGGCACCCGGGTAAGGGATTGTTGTCGGAATTTGTTCGTGGTATGATTAGGAAAAAAGAGGACAAAAAATGATTTCAGTAAACGATTTAAAAACAGGGTTGACAATCGAGATGGACCACGGCTTGTGGTCGGTTTTGGAGTTCTTGCACGTGAAACCCGGCAAGGGCGCAGCGTTTGTCAGAACCAAACTTAAAAATGTCGAGACCGGCAATGTTTTGGAAAAAACCTTCCGCGCGGGTGAAAAGGTCGCAAAAGCGATGCTTGACCGCCGCGAGATGCAATACCTGTACAAAGAAGGCGCAGAGTTCGTTATGATGGACAACGAAAGCTACGAGCAAATGCAGCTGACTCAGGCGCAGGTCGGGGACGGCGTTAAATATATGAAAGAAAATATGAACCTGCAAGTGTTGATGCACAACGGCAAAGTAATCGGTGTTGACCTTCCGAACACCATTTCGCTTGAAGTTGTTGACACACCGCCGGCCGAAAAAGGCAACACCGCGCAGGGCGGCACAAAACCGGCTACGCTTGAAACAGGCGCGGTTGTCAACGTTCCGTTCTTTATCTCAAACGGCGATGTTGTGCGCGTTGATACCCGTACAAACGAATACCTTGATAGAGCATAGTAAGGAGAAAAAATGACATTTGATATAAAATACATAAAAGATTTGGCAAAAATTATTGACGAAAACTCGTTGTCCGAAATCTCGATTGAGGACGGCGACAAAGCAATCACCGTGCGTAAAGACGGGGTAACCGGCGGCGCGTTTGTACAAATGCCGGCGGCAGCCCCGGCGGCGGTACCTGCGGCATCTGATGCACCTGCGGCGGTTGAAGCGCCTGCGCAAAAAGGCAACGCGATAACGTCGCCTATGGTCGGCACCTTCTACAAAGCGCCGTCACCTGATGCCAAACCGTTTGTCGTGCTTGGCCAGATTATATCAGCCGGTCAAACCGTTTGTATCGTTGAGGCAATGAAACTTATGAACGAGATAGAATCAGAGTTCTCCGGCAAGATTACCCAAATCTGCGTGGAAGACGGCCAGCCGGTTGAGTTTGGTCAGGTTTTGATGTACGTAGAGTAGGCGGGCTGAGTATGTTTAACAAAGTTTTAATCGCCAACCGCGGCGAAATCGCGGTCAGAATCATAAGAGCATGCCGGGAGCTTGGCTTGCCGACCGTTGCGGTCTACTCGCAGGCGGACGCAAACTCGCTGCACGTAAGGCTTGCTACCGAGGCATACTGTATCGGCCCCGCGCAGAGCGCCAAAAGCTACCTGTCGATTCCGGCTATCATCTCTGCCGCAATGGCCTCAGGTGCGGACGCAATCCACCCGGGTTACGGGTTTATGGCGGAACGCGCCGATTTTGCAGAGCTTTGCGCGCAGCACGGGATAAAATTTATCGGCCCGTCGCCCGAGGCGATGCGCAAAATGGGCGACAAAGCGACCGCCCGCAAAACTATGATTGACAGCAGCGTACCTGTGACACCCGGCACCGACCTGATTGAAACAGCGCAGGATGTAATAGATTTTGCTAAAAAAGTCGGCTATCCGCTTATCCTGAAAGCGACAGCAGGCGGCGGCGGCAAGGGGATGCGCATCGTCCGCAACGACAGCGAAGTTGAAAGCAACCTGAACCTTTGCCAATCCGAGGCCCAGAACTTTTTTGGCAACCCCGGTGTTTACGTTGAAAAATATCTTGAAAACCCGCGCCATATTGAGGTCCAAATCCTTGGCGACAGCCACGGTAACGTGGTCCACCTTGGCGAGCGCGACTGCTCAATCCAGCGGCGCCACCAAAAGCTTATTGAAGAAGCGCCGTCACCGGCGATTGACACAAAAACCCGGTTTGAGATGGGCGCGGCAGCCGTTCGCGCGGCAAAAGCCATCAAATACGAGGGCGCCGGCACGTGTGAGTTTTTGCTTGACAGCGACGGCAAATGGTATTTTATGGAGATGAACACGCGGATTCAGGTTGAACACTGTGTCACCGAGATGATTTCAAACATTGACCTTGTGCGCGAGCAAATCCTTGTCGCAGCGGGCGAACAACTCGACTTTACGCAAGAAGATATCGTTCTGCGCGGCCACGCGATTGAGTGCCGGATTAACGCGGAAAACCCGGCAAAAGATTTTATGCCGAACCCCGGCAAAATCACGGGTTACGTGACGCCGGGCGGGTTTGGGGTCAGGGTTGATTCACACGCGTATCAGGATTACGATATCCCGCCGTACTACGACTCAATGATAGGCAAACTCATCTGCTGGGGCAGAACGCGCAACGAGGCGCGCCGCCGGATGTACCGCGCGCTCAAAGAGTACGTTGTTATGGGCGTTGAAACGACCATCCCGTTCCATCAGGATATTATTGAAGATCCCGTCTTTATCTCGGGTGATTTCAACACCGGGTTTATGGAAGACTACGCCAACCGCAAGGGTAAGGGTCAAAAGGGGTAAGGGTTACTGTTCGCGCGGAAGTTTTTTGAGCACGATGCGGTTGTTTTCCAGCTCAAGACTCATGTTGTCCAAGACCGGATTTATACCAAGTGCATCAAGTATATTTTTGGGTACAATAATCGACCAACTGTTTCCTACCGCTACAAATTTTTTCTTTAACATTGTTACCTCTATTATAATTCACATTATAACATTTTCCGCTTGACTTTTGCTAGAACCCGAGTTATAATCATGGTTATAGTTAGGAGGGAAAATGCTCACCGAAGATGAACTTGACCAACTTGAAGACGCTACATACAAGATTTACTCCTTTGTCAGGACGCTGGTTTGCCTCAACGAAGATATTGGCGATGAGCATACAATCTCCTGCAACCGCACAATCCTGGCCTACCTCCTGCCCGAAATAGACAAAATTACTGCAATGTTTTAGCTTTTGTTGTATAATAAATTATAATATGAGACGACTTTTGCTATTTTTGATACTTTTTTTAGCGCTGCCCTCTGTGGCTGATGAGATTAAGTTTGCGCAGGTGGCAGACGCCCACTACGACGCCCAAAACACCTACGCCAAAACGGTCTTGCAAAACACAATCCGCGACATAAACAAGCAGCGCGGCATTAATTTTGTCGTCTTTACCGGCGATAATATCAACCGTCCTGACCCGAAATCGCTTGAAGAGTTCGTCAAACTCGCCAACAAACTTGATATCCCCTACTACATCGTTATCGGTGACCATGACGTTTCGCGCGCGTCCGGTATGGACAAAACCCGCTACACCGACATTATCCGCCGCCATAATCTTTCTTACAAATACCGACGCCACAGCTATACCTTCACAAAAGGCCGATTTGTCTTTATTACCGCCGACGGCGCAAAAGAAATTATCCCCGGCCCAATCGGTTACTACAAAGAAGATACCCTTGACTGGTTGCAAAAACAGCTTGCCAAATACAAAAGACGTCACGTTGTAATCCTACAGCACTTCCCGCTGGCCAAAAACCAATCCAAGTCCAACGCCACCCACAAGGCCGAGGAATACCTGGCGATTTTGAAAAAAAATACCAACGTTATTGCCGTTGTTGCCGGCCACACGCACCGGAACGACGAAACCATGCGCGACGGCGTTTATCACATAACATCGCCCTCGTTGATTTCTGAACCAAATTCATATAAAATAATTAAAATTGTCACCACGAAAGGATTTTCACCAATGATTTATACGGAACTGCGCGAGGTAAATAAATGAGTTTGGCACTAAGTTTTGGCGTTATAACGTTTTTGTTGTTTGCGAACGGGTTTTTTGTCGCGTCGGAATTTGCGATGGTAAAGGTTCGCAAAACACGAATCGAACAGTTGATGAAAGAGGGTAACATCAGCGCAAAAATCGCCATGGAATCAGTAAACGATTTGGACAGATTTATCGCCGCGGTCCAACTCGGGATTACAATTTCCAGCATCGGCCTCGGCTGGGTCGGCGAGGATACGCTTGCGCGAATAATTGAGCCGGCGTTTGCGTTCCTGCCCGGAGTCAGTCAAATCATTGCCATCCACACAACCGCCGTATCAATCGCGTTTGTGCTGATAACAATAATGCACGTTGTCTTAGGCGAGCTTGTCCCAAAATCCATTGCGCTTGAATACCCGGAGCGCACCGCCTTGATTGTCGCACGCCCTATGAAAGCAATCACCTGGTTTTTTAGCCCGTTTATTAAAGTCCTCAACGGGCTCGGCTGGATGATTTTAAAGCTGATGAAAATCCCGCAGGCGCACAAGTCCTCGCTGGTCCACTCGTCCGAAGAATTGAACATGCTTGTCAACGACAGCTACATTGAAGGTGTCATTGACGAGACTGAAAAAGAGATGCTGCAAAACGTTTTTAAATTCTCCGATCTGACGGCAAAGCAGGTTATGACGCCGCGCACGGATATGATTTGTGTGAACGATGATATGCCGCTTGACGAGCTTAACCGCCTCGCCGCGGAAAACCAGTACACGCGCTACCCGGTCTACCACGAAGATATTGACAACATAACCGGATTTATCCACACAAAAGACCTCTACTCGCTGCTTTTGAAAGGTAAACAAAGTACCGTGGCGCAGCTTCGGCGCGATATTATGCTTGTGCCCGAAACCGTCACCATGGACAACCTCGCGCTGGAATTCAAGAAAAATAAGGCGCAAATGGCCGTTGTTGTTGACGAGTTTGGCGGAACATCAGGCTTGATTACGGTTGAAGACGTGTTTGAAGAAATTTTTGGCGAGGTTCAAGACGAGTTTGACGACGAAGAAGAATGCAATATCAAAGAGGTTGCACCAAACACTTACCTTGCGAATTCTATGATGCGCATTGACGAGTTTGCGGAATTTTTTGGGCTTGATGAGGACGAGATTGACGATGAGGACATTGACACAATCGGCGGTCTGGTCGTGAAATTGCTGGGCAAACTCGCGCAAAACGGCGACACCGCAAACTACAAAGAGTTTTTCTTTGTTGTGAAGGAAATTGACGGTGCGCGTATCACAAAACTTGAAATTGTGCGTCAGGAAACGTGCGAGTGCGAAAACCCTGCGGCCAACAATGATTTAGTCTAAAATTTTGACCCGCGTGACCGGCCAAAAAAGGAACACCGCCCGTCCGATAAACCGGTCTTGCTCCAATAGCCCCCAATACCTGCCGTCTTGCGAGTTGCCGCGGTTGTCACCGAGCATCATATACTGCCCTTCCGGAATCTCAAGCGGCCCGCAATGCATAACCTGCGTGCAAGACGTGTAATCATAGACACTTTTCACATACGGCTCATCCAGCTTTTCATCGTTGATATAAACCGACCACGCGCCGGTTTTATCGGGCTTGACCTCAAACTTGTCACCCGGCATCCCAACAACGCGCTTGATATAAGCGATGTCTTTGCAGAAAAATCCCGTCAGGCGCGAAAAAAGTTTCCACGGTGTGTTTTTAAGCTCGGTGAACGGCGGGTAAAACACCATCACATCCCCGCGCTCGGGCGTACTGTAAAATCTGGAAAACCGCTCCACAAATATACGATCGCCTTCAATCAGCCCCGGTTTCATAGAACCTGACGGTATCCAGCGGATTTCGCCCACGAAAAACCGGATGATTATGACCATCACAACCACAAAAACAACTGTCTCAACGGTCTCTTTGATAAACGGTTTGTATTTTTCGTAGAATTTATTCATTAACAAATCTCTCTAGCTCTTGCTTAAACTCATTGTCGTCCAAATGCGCAAGATTTGCAAGTGCCCGGCATGTGTAGTCGTGCAAAAGCTCTTTTGTCGCGTGCACGTTTAGGATTCCGGCTGCCTCGTCTTGTTCACGGCCGGCGATATCGTTCTTTATCTGGAAAAGCATCCCGAAGTCATGTGCAAACTCCCTGTCCAACCCGATACCGGCAAATGCCGCCTCAAACAACCCGGCCGTTTTTTGCTCTGTTTTGAGCAAATACTGCTCCAACCGCAGCCGCAGCCCTTTGGCCTCAAGCTGGGTGAACTCACCTAGGCACATGTTCTCCAAAACCTTTGCCAGCATCGGCATTGTTGCGGCCGGCACCATTTGAATAGCGCACGCGAGCAGGTAATCACCTGTTATCAGCGCCTTTTTATCACGGAACGCGGATTGGCCGCGCCGCATATCGGCTTCGTCAAGAATATCATCGTGCAGCAGCGATGCGTTGTGGATAAGCTCAATCGCCGTCAAAAAATCCCGGTCGGCATCGGTGACCTCAAGCCCCGACGCAAGCTTGTACAACAGCGCAAGCTTTGAACGGATACATCTTGAACCCGCCGCAGGCGAGTATTTCTCAACAACATTTTTTACAATAATATTAACCGATTGCTGCACGACATTCCTCGCAAATCCCGTCTTTCAGTTCGCGGAATTTCCAGCAGCGCTCACATTTTACGCCCCCGGCCTTTGTCACCCACACGGTAAAATCGTCTTCCGTATACTCGTTGAAAACATCTTGCGGTTTGTCGCCGGTAAAATAAACCTGCGAAACAATAAAAATATCATCTAATTTTTTATTTTTCACTTCCCATTTTCCGCTAATATAAACTGCTGCTTCAAGCGAGCTGCCGATTTTTTTGTCTGCACGCAACGGCTCAATCGCGCGTGTCACAATCTCGCGCAGTTTTAAAATTTTTGCAAACTCGTCTTCAAGCGCCGGGTTGTCCCATTGCGGGTTTGGCTCAACCCAACCCAAAAGCAGCGCGCTTTCCGGTGCACCCTCGTATCTGCCGCCGTTTTGCCAGATGTCCTCAGCCTGGTGCGGCATTACAGGCACAAGCATCTTAATAAGCGCCTGCAAAATCTCATGCAAAACCGTCTGGCACGCCCGCCGCGAAACAGATTTTTTACCCGCCGTGTAGAGCCGGTCCTTTACGATATCCAGATAAAACGCGCTCAAATCCGTTGCCGCAAAGTTTTGCAAATGCTGAAAATACTTGTAAAACTCGTAGTTTTCAAACGCCTCGGTCACGTCTTTTACCAGCTTGTTCAGCTTTGAAAGCGCGAACTTGTCAATCGGTTCAAGGTCGTCGTATGGGACATAATCGGTCGCCGGGTCAAAGTCAAATAAGTTGCCAAGCAAGAACCGCGCGGTGTTACGGGTTTTTTTGAAAACCTCAACAAGGTGTGCGATGATAGCCTCACCTATGCGGATGTCGTTTCGGTAATCCACCGATGCCGCCCAAAGCCGCAGCACATCGGCCCCGTAGACTTTTATAATGTCGTCCGGCGCAACCGTGTTGCCCTCGGACTTGGACATTTTTCTGCCGTCAGCTGCCATCACAAACCCGTGTGTCAAAACCTCTTTATACGGCGAGCCGCCCGTCACCGCAACGGATGTCAACAACGACGACTGGAACCAGCCGCGGTGCTGATCAGAACCTTCCAGGTACATTTCAACCGGCGCTGAGCACAACTCGTCCTTGCGCGCGTTGACCACCGCGCTCCAGCTCACACCCGAGTCAAACCAAACGTCCATAATATCATTTTCTTTTGTAAATTCACCGCAGCCGCATTTGCATTTTAATCCCGCCGGCACCAGCTCTTTTGTTTCGCGCGCCACCCACGCGTCCGAGCTTTCTTTTTCAAAAATCTGCGCGACATGTTCAATCGTTTCAGGCGTCACAACGGGTGTTTCGCAGGCCTTACAATAGAAAACAGGAATCGGCACACCCCACGCGCGTTGACGCGACAAGCACCAATCCGTGCGGCCTGCAATCATATTAGAAATCCGCGTTTCACCGCTTGCGGGAACCCATTTTACTTTTGCAACGGCATCCAAACTTTCCTGCCTGAATTTATCCACGCGAATAAACCATTGCGGCGTCGCACGGTAAATAACCGGTTTTTTGCATCGCCAGCAGTGCGGATAACTGTGTGCGATATCGCTTTTTTGCAGCAGCGCACCGGCTGCAGCCAGTTTCTCCACAACAACCGCGTTGCCTTTGTAATACGGAACGCCTTGCAAATCAGGGCATTCATCCGTCCAGCACCCGCGGCTGTCAAGCGGCGAAAGGATGTCCAGCCCGTACTGGCAGCCAGCCTGATAGTCTTCCAGCCCGTGTCCCGGTGCTGTGTGAACCGCGCCAGTACCCGCGTCCGTTGTCACGTGCTCGCCCAAAATTATCGGCGACGGCCTGTCATAAAGCGGATGTTTTGCCTTCAAACCTTCCAGCTCGCGGCCTTTAACGGTTTTTATTTTTTTGATTTCGCTCCAGTCCACGGCCTCCAAAAAGTTTTCCAAAAGCTGATCCGCGACAAAATACGTATCCTTTTCGTGTTCAAAAAATATGTAATCCAAATCCGGATGCAGCGCAATCGCGAGGTTTGATGGGATTGTCCACGGTGTGGTCGTCCAGATTACAGCGTATGTGCCGTCTTCCATCTTAAATCTTACATAAATAGATTTTGAAGTATGTTCACCGTATTCGACTTCCGCCTCTGCCAGCGCTGTTTCGCATGATGCGCACCAGTAAACAGGTTTCAACCCTTTTTCCACAAACCCTTTTTTAAAAATCTCGCCAAAAACCCGCACCTGCTCGGCCTCATAACTTGGGTCAATCGTCACGTAAGGCTTGTCCCAGTTTCCCCATGCGCCGAGCCGTTTGAATCCCGCCTTTTGACCCCGGAGCGATTCGTACGCGTACTGACGGCACTTTTGGCGCAGCTCAAACGGCGTAACAGCCGCCCTGCCGCCTTTTATGTTTTTTACAACAGCGTTTTCTATCGGCAGCCCGTGCCCGTCATAGCCCGGCACCATCGGCGAGTAAAACCCGCGCTGCGACTTGTATTTTACGATAATATCTTTTAAAGTCTTGTTAAGCGCGTGCCCGATATGGATTTTGCCCGAGCTCAAATACGGCGGCCCGTCGTGCAAAATGAACTTTTTTGACTTGTCCTTCAAACTTTTTTCATAAATATTATTTTCTTCCCAAAACTGCTGGATTTCCACCTCGCGCACCGCAGCATTTGCGCGCATCGCAAGTGTGGTTTGGGGCAAGTTCAGCGTATCTTTGTATTCTGTCATGTCTGCTCCGCAATAAATTCTCTCATTTTGTCATAATCAAACTCGTTCTCCCATCGTGCAATAACAATGGTCGCAACGCAATTACCAATAAGGTTAACAGTTGTTCTGCCCATATCTAAAATCTGGTCGATACCCAAAAGCACCGCCACACCTAAAAGCGGCAGGTTGAATGTTGCCAAAGTCCCCGCAAGCACAACCAGCGCCACGCGCGGCACGCCGGCTAACCCTTTGCTGGTGAGCATTAACGTCAGCATTATGACAAGCTGCTGCTCCAACCCAAGGTTGATACCTGCAATCTGCGCCGAAAATATAGCCGCAATCGCAAGATACAGCGTACTCCCGTCAAGGTTAAACGTGTAACCTGTCGGCATCACAAACCCCGCAATCCGCTGCGGTACCCCGAATTTTTCCACAATTTCCATCGCTTTCGGGAACGCGGCCTCCGAGCTTGCCGTTGTGAACGCAAGCAAAACCGGATCACGCAAGGCTTTTAACAAATCCCAAAACGGAACCTTCACAATCTTGCACACCAGCATCAGCACAACCACGACAAAAACCACCAGCGCAAAATACATTGACCCGATTATTTTGGCATAACTTTTCAAAATGCAAATCCCGTTTGTCCCGATGGTTGACGCAATTGCGCCAAATATCCCGAGCGGCGCAAAATACATAACGTATTCCGTAAACTTGAACATAACCTTTGACATTGACTCAACAAAATCCAGCACCGGTTTTGCGCTCTTGCCCGCAGCGATAATCGCCAGCGCAAAGAATATTGAAAACACAACGATTTGCAGCAAATCACCTTCCGCGAGCGCGTGGAAAATGCTTGTCGGGAAAATATCAACAAAAAAGTCAATCATTGAGCCGTGCGTACCGGCGTCAGCCATTTGTCCCACCTGCGACATATAGGTCTGGTACAATTTCGGGTTAATCACAAAATCGCTGCCGGGCTTGAACACATTTGCGGCAACCAGCCCGATAACAAGCGCCATTGACGTGACAACGGCAAAGTACGCAATAGTTTTCAACCCGATTTTACCAAGATGTTTTGCCCCTGTGCCTGCAATTCCGAAAACCAGCGTGGAAAACAGCAACGGCGCGATAATCATCTTTATCATCCGCAAAAAAATCACCGCAAACGGCCGCATCTGCTGCCCAAACTCCGGTGCCACGGCACCGACCACAATTCCAAAAACTAATGCCAAGAATATTAAAAGAGTTAATTTGTTCTGTTTCATACCTACAAATTATTCTACTACAAACATAAAAGTAAGTAAAATGTTTTACAAACCTCTTACCATGCAGAGCAGCGGTTACTTAAACCTTTTGGAAAAGCATTACATATTCGTGCTTAAAAATATAAAACCCGCCGGCTAATGCACGGTAGCGCCACAAGTTCGCCGTCTTACCCTTCGCCCGCTCGTTGCCCTGCATATCCTTTATAATAATCGCCTTTGTTATAAACCCAAGCTCGTTCATCTTTGCCATGCACCCGAACCCCAGCGGAATATGCTGCGAATTTGCGTACTTGTCCCCTATTATCAACGCCGCATAACGCCCCTTTTCCAGCAAATCGTAACCGTTCTTGGCAACCTTGCCAAACAATTCGTAAAAATCTTCCGTGCTTGCGCAGTTGGACAAATCCTCTTTTTTGTCGGAAAACTTGATTATATCATCATAAGGCGGATGCAAAATCAAAAGCTGCGCCTTGTCTTTGCCCGATTCTTTGCCCAAAATATCAAGCGCTTCCTGAACTTTTTCTTTCCCCTCAATACTTGCCGAGTCTGCACAAATCGTTCTGACATCGGTTACCCGCTGCTCGGGCGTGAATTTTTGTTCAACATGCTCGGCCTGCTCTTGTTTAAGTTCAACCCCGATGCATCTGCGGCCCATATTTACCGCCTCAATACCCGATGTACCCGACCCGAAAAACAAATCCAGCACAATATCACCTTTTTTTGTGAACCGCTCATACAGCTGCTGCGCAATCTGCGGGATAAAGTTGCCGTGATACTCGTTTGAGTGCCCGCCCTCGCGCGAACGCGTCGGAAACTCCCACAAAGTATCAGTTTTTACATGCTCGTAATCACGCCACGCATTCAAATCAATATCGTTATACTTAACCGTCTTTGTAGGCTTTGCTATCTGTAAATCCGGCTTTACCGCGGGTTTTAATTTTGTGTTAGTTCTTTTCATGTTATTTATACTACATGATTGTTAAGAAATATTAATCATTTATTTGGTGTATAATAATGAGTGAGTGAGACAGATAAAAATGTTTACATTTTTATCTGCAAGCGAACGAATTAAATCCGAAGGATTATAAGTCATGGGACGAATTAAACAACTGGATGCGCATCTAATCAACCAAATCGCAGCGGGTGAGGTCATTGAGCGCCCCGCCTCGGTTGTCAAAGAACTGGTTGAAAACTCAATTGATGCCGGCGCAACCCGCGTGAGTGTTGAGATTTCCAACGACTGCCGCGACATCCGCGTCGCCGACAACGGCGCAGGCATCCACCCCGATGATATTGTGCTCGCATTCTCAAAGCACGCTACCAGCAAAATCGCCTCAAACGACGACCTGTTCGCTATTAACACGCTCGGATTCCGCGGGGAAGCTCTGTCCAGTATAATTTCTATCGCAAAAGTTACCTGCACCACCCGCACTGCAGAGTTTGACACCGGTACAAGAGTTACGTGTGAAAACTCGCAAGTAACAACCGCCGAAACAGGCTGCGCCGTCGGCACAATCATGGAGGTCAAAGACCTGTTTTGCAACCTGCCCGCGCGTTTGAAGTTTTTGAAAAACCCGAACACCGAGTTTTCATACATCCAAGAGTTAATCCAATCGCTTGCCCTGGCGCACCCGGCGGTCTCATTTGAACTCAAAAAAAACGGCAAAACAGTGTTCAAAACCGAGCAGGGCGGCGAGCTTGCGCAGATTATTGACCAAATAGCACCATCTGCCGGTCTCAAACAGGTTCTAAAAACCGACAAGCTCTCCGGTCTTGTCATAAGCGGCTATGTCAGCACACCGGATTTCACCCGGTCGAGCAAAAAAGGCTACCACACATACATAAACTCGCGCGCCGTCAAATGTCCCGTCTTCCAAAAATCAATAGACACCGCTTACAGAACGCTTATCGCGTCCGGCAAATACCCTTTCGTCGTGCTCAACCTTGAGATCCCGCCGGCCGACGTTGATGTGAACGTTCACCCGACAAAAAAAGAGGTCCGCTACAAAAATACCAACCAGATTTTCAGCTTTATCCAGTTTGCGATTTTGGCGGCGCTTGATAATTATGTTGAATCCGCACCGGCGGCATCTGTTGCCCCTGTTGCCTCTTTCGCCCCGGCGCAAAATGTTGTGGAGTTTCAATCAAAAGATATTTTTATTGACAAGGACGATGACACAATGTACGTAAGTGATACCGCCGCGCCCTTGCAAACACTGGTTTTTGAGCCGCCTGCGCAAACTTTGTTTGTTGCGCCGGAGGAAGAACCCAATCAAGTTGACCCCGTCATCGGCCAGTACAAAAACACCTACATTCTGGTTGAGCGCGAGGAAGGCCTTGAAATTATTGACCAGCACATCGCGCACGAGCGCTATCTGTACGAAAAATTTAAAAGTGAAAAAGAGCCCGTCAGCCAAATGCTGTTTGTATCGGACGTTATCCCGGTTTCCACCGCGGAAGCCGCGCTTGTCAAAGAAAACCTGCCGCAGTTTGAAAAATTCGGTTACGGCATAGAGTTCTTGAACGACGCCGAAATCACGTTCAGAAAAGTGCCGCACGCGCTGGCAAAAGTCAACCCCAAAGAGATTTTAGCCGATATTTTGGACGGCGGCCTGACAAATTTGGAAGAGCGGATTTTAATGACAAGCGCGTGCAAAGCGTCCGTCAAAGCCGGTGAAAAGCTGTCAACCTGGCAGATGCAAGAGATTGTCAAAAACTGGCGTGCTACAAAACTGCCCTACACCTGCCCGCACGGCCGCCCGATTTCAAAAATCATCCCCCACAAGGAGATTGCCGCGTTTTTTATGCGCTCCGAATAAGCAGCTTTATCGCCTCAATCGCTGTTTTGATTGCGGTTTCGGTGTCGTGCACAACCGGGTTTTCTAATCCTTGCTTTTCGCGCTCCTGATTGGCGACAGTCAGCAAAACCGTCCCGCATTTTACACCCAGCGCGCTCGCTGCGACAAACAATGCGGCCGATTCCATCTCGGATGCTTTTACGCCGAGCCGTTTCCACGCCTCCCATTTTTCAAGCAGCTCACCGCTTACCGGCATGCGCTCCGGGCTGTGCTGCCCGTAAAACGAGTCTTTGCACTGCACAACACCCGCGTGGAACGTATAACCGCAGCCCTGAGCGGCTTGTACCAGCGCGTTTGTCACACCCAAATCCGCCACCGCCGGAAACTCAATCGGTGCGTACTCTCTGGATGTACCTTCCGCACGCACAGACCCTGTTGCAACAACCAAATCACCGCTTTTTACGTCAGTATCAATCCCGCCGCAGGTTCCGACCCGGATAAATGTGTCAGCACCCACTTTGACGAGCTCTTCCAGCGCAATCGCAGCTGACGGCCCGCCGATACCTGTTGAGCACACACTCACCTTTTCACCGTTCAACGAGCCGGTATACGTCACATACTCGCGGCAATCAGCCACAAGCTTTGCGCCGTCAAGAAACGCTGCAATCTTTTCACACCGTTTCGGGTCGCCCGGCAAAATTACATATCTGCCCGCATCGCCCTGTTTTAGCCCGATGTGATATTGAACACCTTCCTCAGCGTATTTCATTTTCTTCCTTTCCGGAGAGCATTGGTGGGGTCAGCCCCCCATTTACCCCTTGCCTCTAGCCGCCGAGTTTCAGTTTGTTGATAACCAAGTCCGTCACATCCACGCCGCCGACAAAAATCACACGGAAATCCAAAATCGCGTCCAGTTTTTGCTCAACAAGCACCTGTTTTGCCGCTGCCTGGATTTTGACGTAAATCTGCTCCTCTTTTTGTTTGCGCATTTTCATCAAGGCTTCTTCTTTTGCCTTGAATTCTTTTGCGGTCGCCGCTTCAAAGTTTTGTTTTTTTAGCGGGGTATCCAAAAGTTTGTACTGTTTTTCCTTATCAAGCATAAATTGTTGCAGCGCAACGGTTTGCGCGTCAATTTCTTTTACCGCAGATTTGGCCAGCGGATAATTATCCTGAACCTTTTGGTAATCAATTGCGCCCACACCTGCCGCAAAGCCCGGCAATCCCGCCAGCATCATCAATGTCACTAATAATTTTTTCATTGTCTCCTCCTTTTTATTTTAATTGTACCACAATCAATACATCATCATATCACCCATACCGAACGAGAAAAATCCGCTTTTGCTGCCGTGTGTTCCGACGGCTGTAAGCGGGAATCCGTAATCAAGCGACAACGGTCCCATCCCCGGTACAAAAAGCTTCAACCCCACGCCCGATGACACCGCGTAACCCGGTCTGCCGTACGCCGCGTCCGCGATGGTTTGGTTGCCCAGTATTTGACCTGCATCAACCCACGCTGTCAGTCTTACGTTATTGAGAAACGCCATTTTTTCAAACCGGTCAACAAACGGCAGCGGTGTCGCAAATTCCGCAGAACCCATCACAAACCCGTCACCGGTACCGACTCCGCTCATCTTGAACCCTCTTATTGTGTACGGGCCGCCCAACCGGTACGCCATTACATCAGGCATGTGATCGCCGTGCACCTTGCCGCCCGCCTTAACCATAAATGAAAGCGATGACTTCTTTGCAACCGGTACATATTGTTTCACCATACCCACAAGTTTGCCGTGTGTGCGGTTAAGATGGTTCAAACCGATTTCTTCCTGAAACTTCAAGTTAGCCAGCGTACCTTTGCGCGTAACCGTTGTATTATCACGCGTGTCATACGTTATCCCCGGCGCCAAACCCAAAAACGCGCCGCCTTCAAGCTGTCTTGCACGGTCTGCCGGCGAAAACCCCATCGCATAGGCTCTTGAACCGTCACCCTCCGACATCATAATGTTTTGAGCCCCAAAAGTAAAGCTGTGCGTGACGTTTTTGTTGGACGTCATCTTGCGCGCAATCGTCGCCTCCGCCCCGATTCTTCGCTCAATCGCAAGCGGTACCTGCCACGAGCCAAAGTCTCTGTAATAAAGTCTGCTCATCAAAGATGTGTCCGCGTTATAAAAATACGGTTCAAAAAAGCTCAATTCAGCCTGCATATTCATCCGGCTCATCACCGAATCATCGCTCATCATCATCCCGGAACCCACTGTCCCGTTCAAAGACAGCCGCTGGTTGAGCCCGCGGAAGTTGTTATCCGAAATCCCCGCCGAACCGAACGCACCCATAACCGAGTCCAAACCGCCGCCAAGCGAAATCGCCGCCGTGCGCTGCTCTTGAATATTTATCGTAACATCATAGGTATCAGGCGCCTCAGCCGGCTGGATTTCGCGCGAGACATCCTTGAACGATTGCGTCGCATAAAGCCGCACCAAATCCTCTTTCAGCATGTTCTCGTTATAAATCGCACCGGGTTCGGTCAAAATGTTGCGCTCAATGACAAAACTCTTTGTCTTCTCGTTGCCCGCAATCATAATCTTGTTAATCCTGCCCTCTTTTATGTTAACATTCAAAACGCCGTCAGGATCATCACCTACGTGGTCAACGCGTGCAAGGATATATCCTTTTTGCGCGTAGCAGTCCTGTATTGACGAAATAGCATCGTTAATATGCCCGATATGCTGCGGCATCCCGCGCATCGGCAGCAAAATATCCAGAATTTCGCCCGTTGACACAACCGTGTTGCCCTGTACCGTAAAATCCATAACAGGATTGTTCTCTTCCAGCAGGATTTTCAATGATACCGTGCCGTCCGGGTTGTCATAAGGCACAACTTTTATCTTATCCGTAAAATATCCCAGCGCATAAATGCTCTGCAAGTCGGCTTGAACAAGGTCACGCGAGTATTCATCGCCTGCTTTTGTGCTCATCTTTTCCGCGACCTGCGCGGCGCTGACTGAGTTTGTGCCAAGCACCTCAATATCTTTGATGATTTTTTTGCCGCCTGACGAAACCGTTTCAACAACACCGGTCTGGATTTCCACATGCCGGCCCAAATGTGTTGCAGACGGCGGCTTTAAAGGCGCAGCAAGGCACGGGGCGCTCCCCACCAACAAACAAATTATGGCTGTACAGACCTGTCTTTTCATTTTGATAACACCATTTTATCATAAAATAAAGCTTACGGACACAAAAAATTGCCGGGGCGGCCTAGCCCAAAATTACCAGTAATCCGACCCGTGTTTTTTGTGCATATCTATTGTTTTTTGGATGGTTTGTTTTACGCCGGCGATTTTTTCAAGCGTTTCAGGGTCGCTTGTCACCATCAAATCAAGCTCTTGCAGCTGCTCTTTTGCCCGCCGGACCTTGTGTTTGTCCTCCTCGCGTTTCCACATAAGCCAATTCTCAAACCCGCACCCCGGCGGCACAACAGCCCACGGCGTGCTCGGGCAGTGCCGGCACAACAGCGGCCTGTTCTCGTAATTTCCGCACAAATTGTCCTCTTTTATAAACTTGCACCCGTAAAATGTCACACCCTCGCTTGTTCCGAGCTCTTTCAAAATATTATCAACAAGCTCGCCATCTTGCGCACGCGCCGCCTCAACTGATTCATAGGGCTCAAACACACCCAAAAAATCCCTCGCACCCTCATCGCCCGCCTCGGCCATCTTAACCAGCTTCTCATACGAGTTTGACGTTGTTGATGCCCGGCAGCACCTGCCGCACATCTTACACAACCTTTGCGGACGTTTGTTCAACCAGTTCTTTTCATAATTATCCATACTGTTATTCTACGCATTTCTTTACAAAAAGGCAATTTTTTAATGTTGCGATACTTAATATACATGTAGTAGTGTAAGGTAGATTAACATGCAAAATGTAGCTGTTCAGCCGCAAACAATTGCAGTCCCGGGTCAAGCGGGCGTGAATATCCAAATATTCAACCCGTCTGTTATGGCGCCCGGCACCCAGCCGCCCGTCTATAACGTTAACGCGCCAAATTACGGCCCAAACCCCGCATACCCTTCCGGCTATTACACAAACCAATGGGGTAACGGCGCGCAGCCGCTAAATTCGGCAAACCAATTGGGTCAGCAGCAGGTAGATCCCGCAAATCAAGGAGGTAATAATGGCACAAATTCTAACGCTAATTCTAACGCTAATCAGACGACCACAACCAATACGAATACGAATATAACAACAACAAACAAGAACACGGAAAAACGTAAAATCGTTGATTTGACCGACGAATACATAAAAAATCTTGAAAATTATCTGAACTCGCAGGACAAGGAAATCCGCCTGATGGGCGCAAAAGAGGTCGTTGACCGACTCACAGAAGACGAAACCCGCGCGGACGACAAGGCACTCAACGCGCTGATTAACAAAATGATTCAAGACCCGGCCAGCGTGATTAGGGTTTTGGGGTTGAGCATGCTTGATGCAAGACTTGCCAAAGGGGATGAGACTACGGTAAAATTATTACAGAACATGCAATCCTCAACCGATGCTTACGGAATGGACGCGGTAACCGCCGCAAATGTACTGCTCAAAATGTCCGGCAAGCAGATAGAAAAAGAATTTGAAGTAAAACCAAAAAAGGAGACTAAATAATGGGTATCCCGGCAGTTTTAGCGGCAGCCGCAGGCGGTGCGCTGACATTAGCAAAAGTGGGCGACGCGCACACTTACGGCAAGATAAAAGGTGATATTTACGCCCAAAACGGCGACGCAAACGGGCTTGCGCGCACGTTCCTCAACTCGCAGACAATGCAGCAGCCCGACGGCATCGCCGACGGCGCGCGCAAATGGCTGTTCAAAGCCGATATGGACCACAATATCCGCCAGCCGTTCCATTTTATCGGCGGCTATGTAAAAGGGTTCTTTACATCGCTTGCAAACAACATTATTCCGCTTGCGCTCGGTGTGGGCACAATTTTTGCCGGCTTTGCCGGAAAAGGTGCAAGAAATGCGGTCAAAGATGCCCAGAAGGCCCTTGCAGGGGGCACAGGCACGGCAGCGGCTGTTACAACTGCACAAAATAATCTCACAAATACCATAGCACGCTGGAAAGGGCCGCGTATCGGGCTTGCTATCGCCTGCGGAGCGGTCATGCTCGGCACAGCCATAGCGGCACTTGCAGGAACCAAGCGCAAAACAGAGTTTGATAACCAAAACTACAAATAATAACTAACTACTGCAAAAAAATACCGGCCATCCGGCCGGTATTTTAATTGGTCTTATTTCTCTTTACACGATTCTTTTTTTGCCTCAAACTTTGCTTTTTGTTCTTGTTTGATTTTATCAAGCTCAGCTTGCTGCGCCTCGGTCAAGATAGCTTTGAAATCAGCCATAAACTGGTCGTGGATTGCTTTTATCTCGCATTTTACAGCCTTTTTTTGCTCCTTGATTTTTGCAAGTTTTTTGTCTTTTGCAGCTTGTGATGCATTTGATTCTTTAACCTTGCACGCCTCGGCTTTCAGCGCCTCTATTTTTTCTTTCTGCGCGGCCATTTTTCCGGCTTTTGCCTCACGCAATGCTGCAACCTGAACTTTTTGCTCATCGGTTAATTGCAGCCGTGCATCAATTTCTTCAATCATTTGCTGCATTTTTTCTTGTTTTTGTTCTTTGGTTAATTTTTTTGAGCATCCGCAGTCGCAGTCTTTGCAATCGCCCGCGAACGCCGGTACTGCTGTCAATACTGCTACTCCTGCCATAACTAGTGCTTTTTTAAACATATTTTTCTCCTAAATTTTTACGCCTTTAATTATATCATTTGCTCTGGCTGTCGTCAACTGAATTTTTAATTTTTTATCCTTGCGGGGTAGCTCAACCGGCGGGACAATGCCCCAATTGGAGTTTATCGGCTGAAAATTTTTGTGCTCGGGGTTGGTGATGTAGTGCGTGAGCGCGCCGAGCATGGTCTCAGGCGGCATAGTAATCAGAGGCTGTCCGTTAGCGTGCCGTGCCGCGTTAATCCCTGCGAGCATGCCGGTCGCGATGCTTTCCGTGTAGCCCTCGGTGCCCGTTATTTGGCCTGCAAAGAACAAATCCGGCCGGCTGCGCGTCTGCAAAGTCGGGCTCAAAATTTGCGGCGAGTTTATATAAGTGTTGCGGTGCATAACGCCGTATCGCACGATGTTCACGTTCTCCAACCCCGGGATTGATTGCAGCAGCTGTTTTTGCGAGCCCCATTTCAGGTTCGTCTGGAACCCGACCANNTCCTGCCGCAGCTGCACAACGGCGTAGTTTTTTTCACCCGTACGTGGGTCAATTAGCCCCACAGGCTTCATCGGGCCGAACCGAAGCGTGTCAACCCCGCGTTTTGCCAGCACCTCAACCGGTAGGCAGCCTTCAAAATGCTTTTCGGCCTCGGTCACAAACGGTGCGTTGACCAAAATGTCATAAAACCTCTCGTACTGCTCCTTGTTCATCGGACAGTTTATATATGACGGCTCGCCCTTGTCGTATCTGGCCGCCCAGAACGCGATGTCAAAATTTATGCTATCTTTTTCCACAATCGGCGCAATTGCGTCAAAAAAATAAAGGTGCTCGTGACCTGTAAACTTTTTAATATCACCTGCGAGCGCATCGCTTGTCAAAGGCCCGGACGCAATTATCGCGGGCCCTTGCGGNNATTGAAATCTCGCCGCGGATGACGGTTATGTTTGGCTCCGATTCAATACGCTCTGTTACCGCGCGCGCGAAGCCCTCACGGTCAATTGCTAGCGCACCGCCTGCCGGCACCTTGTGTTCATAGGCTATTTTTATCAGCTCGCCGCCCAAGAATTCCATCTCGCTTTTGAGCAGCCCCGACGCGTTTGTAACATCCGATNNGAGCAGACAAACTCGGCAAAATCACCGCCCGTGTGCGCGCCGGTGGTCTTTGCCGGCCGCATCTCGTGCAAATGAACTTTTATCCCGCGTTTTGCCAGCTGCAGCGCTGCCTCCGCGCCCGCAAGTCCCGCACCGATCACATCTATCATTGTTTAATTATAGCAAAAAAAAGCGCGGTGCCCCGCGCGGATTTTTAAGTTTCCTTGTTTGAAAATAATGGTAGCGAATAGATATCAATTTCTTTAGCTTTATTAGTGCCTTGCTTTAAATCGTACCACTGCCTTAAAATAGTCCATGGTGATGGTAATTCTTCCGGGATATAGCCGTTATACAATGCAATATCATCGCATAAATCCATTAGAACACGATGTTTGTTGTAATGATATTCCATTTCATCATCTTTGGTTATATCTATATCAAAAAGATCCCGGCGTGATTCTTTTATTGCCATAAGGATTGCTCTAACAGAAGGTTTGTTTTCAAATACAGGAAATTCCGTAATTCCTTTGATATTTTGACCAATGTGAACTTCAAACAAAAGTAGTGCATCAAGATATTCGTGTTTGTTTTTCTCATAATCCTTGAAATTAAAATGCGCAATGGCATTTCTCAAATTCAATAACGAAGATTTTGCATTAATTAACACCCCGAATTTTTCAGGTACTTTAAAATAAAAGTTACCTGTTATTTCTTCCTTTTGAAATTGTTCACAATGTAACACTATAAAAAGTATATCTGATAAGTACATTTTATTTATAATTGTTATGAATTTTTTTGATTCTGTCATCTGTGAGTTTTTTAATATTGGTATATAAATGTGCTTGTCTTTGATTGCGTACCTTTTCACCCTATTTTTTTCATAANNGAATTTATGAAAAACTTTTGTAATATTTTCGCCATAAAATGCTAAAAGAGAAGAAATGAGCATTCTTTTAATCTGCATTTCCAAACGCATTATCCTGCAATAATTTTTTGAGAACTCAAAATAATATTTTTCTAACATATAAAAATATTAACACTAAAAAAGTGCACACACAAGGTATGCACTTGCTTGCTTTTGTACTAAGGGAGTTTGTCTAGCAAACTTATGCCCTACCTCTTATGAGCGAGAGTACACTCATATTATAAACTATTTTTGACTAAAAATCAATACATTTTAACCAAGACATATTATTTCTTAATTATTATTCCGGATTAGCAAAAAAAAGCGCGGTGCCCCGCGCGAGTGTGACAATTGTTAACCTATAAAATCTCTCAAATGCCTGAACTGCTCCGATCTGCGCAGCCGCAAAAGTACCGTGTGTTCCAGCTGCCGCACCCGCTCTTTTGAGTACCCGAGCAGTTTGCCCAGCTGCTCAAGCGTGCACGGTGTCGCCCCGTTTATCCCGAACCGGTGCGTTAAAATCTTTTGTTCGCGCTCATCCAGCCCGGAGAGCAAATCCTCAACACTTCCCTTCAACTCCTCGTCAGTTGTACTGTTTTCCGGCGAAATATCCGTGTCCTGAATATAATCACCGATATTCAAATCATCTGTCACCGGCGTTTCCAGACTAATCGGGTCTTTTATTATGGATTGTTTAATCGCCGAAATAATCTTCATTGAAACCTTCAACCGCCGCGAAACCTGCTCGTCATCAGGCTCATACCCGAGCTCCGAGGACAATTCCGCAACCGCTTTTTTGTATTTTTTAATTTTGTCCGCCATATGCACCGGAATCCGAATCGCCTTGGCGTTATTGGAAATTGACCGGATAATTGTCTGCTTAATCCACCAAGTTGCATAGGTGGAGAACCGGAAATTCTTTGAATAATCAAACTTTTCCGCGGCCTTAATTAAACCCAGCGACCCTTCCTGCACCAAATCCATAAACAACACACCCTGCCCGATATATTTTTTTGCGATACTGACAACCAGCCGCAAATTTGCGTTGACAAGTTGATTAATCGCACTCTCCCTGACTTTTGCCGCGGGCGAGCCGGCAGGCGCTTTTTCACCCTCTTTAATCTTTTGTCCGATAGCTTTTTCCTGCTGCGCGTTCAGCATCTTGACCTTGCCGATGTCTTTTAAATACATTTGCAAAATATCATCATCGTTTGAAATCGAGCTGAATGTCCGCGGCTCTTCCTCATGCGTCAAATAATCCAAATCAACCACCTGTATCGCCATCTTTTTTCTCTCCCCCCGTTTTAGACGCGGTGCGCAAAAAAATGTTCCATGGTATAATTTTGTGATGGGATTAATCAAGAAGCATGTAGAGTTTTTCACCTTTTTGGGGCTGCTGGGGTTTTGTGCGCTCGTGTTTTTTTGGGGCATCGGCAGCTATCCGCTGATGGATGTGGACGAAACCCGCTACGCATCAATGGCGCGCGATATGTTTTTGTCAAAGGATTTTATGACCTTGCGCTTGAACGGCGAATACTTTTTTGAAAAACCGCCGCTGTATTTTTGGCTTGAATGCGCCTCGTTTGCGCTATTTGGCAAGATAAACGAGTTTACCGTCCGTTTCCCCGTTGCGTTGTGCGGTATGTTGTCCGCGTTCGCACTATATTTTGCCGGCAAAAAAGTCGTCTCGCGCAAGTACGGTATCACAGCAGCCGTCATCCTTGCCACATCGCTGCAGTTTAACGTGCTTTCAAAGTTTGCAATCCTTGATATTGTGCTTGCCGCATGCGCAGGATTGGCGGTGGTTTGCGGGTTCTTGACTTTTTATGTGCAAGAGCAAAACAAAAAATATTTTTGGTGGCTGTTTTACATTTTCTCGGCGCTTGCTGTTCTGGCAAAAGGCGTCCCCGGCGTGGTTGTGCCGTTTGGAGTGATGTTTTGCGCGGCCGTTGCGCTTGGCAAAGGGCGCGAACTTTTCCGCCCGCAGTATTTGTTTGTCGGACTGATTTTGTTTGCATCAATTGTTGTGCCGTGGCACCAAACAATGCTTGAAATGTATCCGAACCTTTTTTGGGACGAATACGTTGTAAAGCACCACCTGCAGCGCTTTGCAGGCGGTGAGGAAATCGGCAGAACGCAAGGCTGGTGGTTTTATATCCCGACATTTTTGGTAGGGTTTATCCCGTGGATTGCGTTTGTGAACCCGCGCAAAATATGGTTAGAACGGACGACAAACCAATGGCTCTACCTGAACCTTATCGGATTTGCGTTCACGTTTTTGTTCTTCTCGGTGTCCGGAACAAAGCTTATCACATACATTTTGCCGCTGTTCTTTTTTGCGGCGAATATTGTCGCGTTTTGTATCGTTAACCTGGAACGCTTTGCTGTCACCGCAGGCGTTATGGCGTGTATTCTGGCGTTTGGCACCGGCCCGGCGTTCAAGTTTAACTTTACGTTCGGTCAGGATGATTTGATGCACTACGCCAAAACATACCGCCCGATTGCATCGTTCGGGGTCGGGCGAAAATACTCGCTCCTGTACTATTCCGGCGGTTATATCAAGCGCAAGCCCGAGATTGATTACGCTTGGCTTGAAAAAACTCTGAAAACCACCTATGTTGTCGTGAAAAACTCGGATGTGGAGAAATTCTCGCAGCACGCCAAATTTGAAATCGTTGAAACCGGCAAAAAATATACATTGATTAAAAGTGCGGACTTGAAGCCTGCCGGGCGGGTTAAAAATGGATTATAAGGATTTTTTGGCCACGCTTGATGTTGAGCTCGGTCAGCTTTTTGACTCGCAAAAAGAACACATCCGCTGCCGGCCCGGCTGCAGCGCCTGCTGCGAAAAAGGCGATTACCCGATGTCACGGCCGGATATGGAGCATATTATGGGCGCGTTTATGCATCTGCCGGCTGAAAAACACACGCGCGTCAAGGCAAATATCGCCGCCGTTAAAGCCGGCCGCCAGCCAATTTATCCCTGCCCGTTTTTGCTTGACGGGCTTTGCTGTGTTTACGAGCACAGGGGAATCGTCTGCCGCACTCACGGGCTGGCGTATTTGCAACCTGATAACGTGGTGAAGCTGCCGCAATGTGTCCACGACGGGCTAAATTACAGCGATGTGTTTGATGGTCAAACGGTCAATTTGCCGAACCCGATTACAATAAGCCTGCGTATTGACGATATCTTGAACCGCTACGGGTTTGAGCCCGAGGTCATAAAACCGCTCATTGAATGGTTTGCGTAAATCGCCGGAAACCGCCCCAATTTACCCCTACGCGTCGTAACGTTTGAAAGTTTTCTCAATATTTTTGGAGATTGTTGACTTAATCGTGTCGTATTCAGTCGTCAGCGCGGAGATTTCCGTGTCAAGGTTCTTCATCTTCAAGTCAAGCATCTGCTCTTTTTGGTTCAATTTGGCTTTTTCCGAGTTGTATTTTGCCTCGGCTTTTGCAACGAACGATTCGTCAATGACTTCCTTGACATAGCTGTCGGTCGCGTAGCCGCCCTGATAATAATATCCGTCGTCTTTCAGGCGGTTAATAAACGCCTTGCCGCTTTGCAGCAACTCTTGAAGATGCCCGTTATCGGTGATTTTTGCATCCTCGGTCCAGCCTTTTGTGCAAAGCTGGTTGAGCATTGTATCGTAGAACGCCGCCATCTTTGCCTCCTCGTTGGAGAACTGCTGGCCGACATATGTGGTGTAGAGCAGGTTGGTATCGCCAGATGCCCAGGTGCCTTTTTGCTGTGCAACTGTTTGACCGGAGCCGGCCTGTGCGTGGTAAGGGTTGGACGGCGAATCCAAACCGTTTGGATCCATAAACTGCGCATACATCGTCAAGAATACGTTTGCTAGGTTACTAAGGTTCAACGCAGCCGCGTTACCCAAGTTGCGCCATTCGTCGGTTATTGAGGATTTACCCATTTTTTCTTTTGTTACAATACCGACATATTTGCTTTGGTTGTCTCTTACAAATTTATCTTCGTCAAAGCCGTTGGAACCATTAAGATTTGATTTGTCCTTTGTATCGTGATACGCACGACCATTATTGTTACTTTCGCTGAACATTTCTTTCAACTGGTCTGCCGCGTACGCAAGCGCATCGTTACTTTTCGGGTCACCGGGTATTGAAAGAACCGACCCGAACGAGTCCGCCAGCCAGTCAATAAAGAACTTATTTGTTCCATCTTGAAGTGCTCTTGCCATTTCATCGGTATCAAAATTGTCACCGCCTTGACCCCAAGGAGTTTCATTATCATCATCCTCACCGGTATATATCGCGTAGTCGCCCGATAAAAGGTCCGAAAGATAAAACTTGCCCGATTGACCGTTATCGTCTGAGCCTTTTATAATCTTGAAATCGCTGTTTGTCAGTTCTGTACCTACCCCGTAGGCGTTAAAGTCATCCGCTGTAAAACCGTATTGCGCTTCTTTGCTTGTTCTTAGTTTGTCAATCAAGCCCTGAAGGTTCAACTTGTCGGTGAACACGGTCAATTCGCCCTCGTTGCCGACACCTGCGTTTTGTGCGTACGGTACCAGCATAAATCTGTCGCGTTGGACGCCGTTTATTACGCCGTTGCCGAACAAGCCTTCCAAAAATCTGTTCCGGACAACATCTGACGGCAGCCCGCCAACGCCCTCTTGCGGGATACCCGCAAACCGCGCCGCCGCCGCAAGTCGTCTGTCCACTACTATCTTGCCCTGTGTATCGCTTATCATTACAGGCGTGTAATCGTTCAGGGCCCCAGGTGTTGTCAACACACCGTAGCTCAACGGTGTTGAGTTGTCACCCTTGCCGTAATAATCATACACAAGCTTTGTTTTATCCAGTGAGTTCTGGTATTCACTGGAAAGATCAGCCATATTGCGCGAAAGCGATATCTTTTCGTGCGATAATGCCATTGAACGAAACTCACAGTCCGACTTGCGCCCTGTTATCGTTAGCAATCTGCATTGTTGTGCTGACAATCCCATTTTTAGCCTTTCGCTTTTACTCATGTTGTTATACGGCTATTTTCACCCAAAACTTTAAAGCATGTAACAAGAATGTTACAATTGAGTTAACAAATTGAAAATTGAAAATTGAAAATGGAAAGTGGAAAATTAATATAAGGAAGAATATTTTAAATTAAAAATCAATCAATTCTCTGACTTGTTTGTTTAATTTTTCGGCAACATCTATTAAAAGCCGAAGGCTTATACAACGCTTTGCTGTTTCTACTTTGGCGAGATGATCGCGTGAGATACCAAGCAGCCCGGAAAATGCTTCTTGTGAATATCCTTTTTCTTTGCGAAATTGGTGGATTTTTCTCCCCAATCGTAAAATTTTTGTTACCTTATTGTCCATATTTTTATTTTCGCATATAATGATTAAAGATTTAATGACTATAAGGGCACAAAAAGGAGTATCATGAAAAACAAATTAACAGAAGAGGAAAAATCGTCATTGTCCTGCTCGGTCAGGGCGAAACAAACAGAATGATATGCCAAGAGCGCGAACTTACAAGCTACCGCCTGCGCAAAATTAAAAAAAATATCCGCGCAAAGCTCGGCGCTTTCAATGACATACACGCCGTGTTTTTGGCCTACAAAAACTCAATCTGGAAACCGGACTAATTTTCCATTTTAAATCTACCCCTGCGCATCGTTCCTCATCTGCTTGTAGCTTCTCAGCCCCTCAACCCAGTTTTCCACCATCAGAACATCTTTTTCCGCAATAGCCTTTGGCAGCGCGGTATGGTGGATTTTTGGCAGCAGGTAATCCTCACTGTACTCAATTGTTTCAGCCTTGTCATCATCTGTATCTGTACAAATAAACGTCAGTTTGCCGTTGTTTTCAACCCTTGTACCGATTATTGTTATCTCATGCCCGTTAATAACGCGGTTCTCGTTATCAACCTGCGTGTAGCCGATGATAAGGTTTTTGCCGGCCGCGAGCGTATCGGTTATCTGCCGTTTAATCGTGTCAAAATCTGTCTCATAACCGGTTAGCTTGCCGTCCTCATCAATTTTTTGGTACGTCACAGAAATCATGTTCTCGTCCGCTGTGATGGATTCAAGGAAAGTCTTTTCAAACTCAATAAGTCCCTTGTCGTTTTGGTTGAATTTGCCCGCTCGCTTGTCAGAGAGCGAATCATAGGACTGCTGCGATGCCACCTGCATAAACGCCGACTGCATCAGCACATCAACCGAGGAGCGCTCGTACCCGTCGCGGTGTTTTGTTTGAATCTGCGCACGCAAAAGCGCGTTATTATCCGGCTTAAACTTTATCTTGACGCTTTTGAAATGGTCCGGCGCCTCAAACGGAATCTCAAACGCGTTCAACAGCCAAACCGCATCAAGAGTGTTGTCTGCAAGGTTTTTCAGCTGAATAGTTTTTTCAACCGCCATGTTTGGTGAGCTCAAACCCTCAACAAACCGCACATACTCGGCCGGCTGCTTCATCGCCATGTTAAACTGCGCGCTGGCCGCAACGCACGTGCCCGATTGAGTGGATTGGACCTCTTCAATGGATTTTTCCGCAGCTTTTACCTTTTTCACGTAATCCGGCGGGATATCACCCAGCTGCTGCGTGATAACAAGCGGGTTTGCAATAGACCGGATTGTCTCGTACAAAATATTGCGGTTGCTCAACCCTTCCGCGCGCGGATTTTTCGCGATTTTGTGGAGATTGTCCAGAACACTTGTCCTGTCACCTGAGTCGTTGTTTAAAAGCACACCTAATTTCAAGAGCGTGTTGAGCGCCTTCTTGCTTGGCGGATCAACCAGCCCAGCAAGCTCTTTGTATTTGGTCTTCTCCTCTTTTGTCAAAAGCTCTGTCCGGAAAGTCGTTGCCACAGCAGGGCGCGAAGCACCGTTTGACGCACCGGTATTCGGCACTGTCTGCACCTTGGCAGGAGTCGTATTGCCAAAACTCGGCGCGCAAACCGGACCCTCAACAAAATTGTTAAGTTTTATCGTTTTTGGCATTGATATGCTATAATGATTTCTGTAATCAGTATTAGTACAATTAAACATACGACTCCACATATATTATAAAAACAAAAAAGGAAAAAAGTTGCCAATACAAAGCAGGATTAATTAACAAATGTTACAAGAATACAAGATAAAACATCTTAAACCCGAACAAATCCTAACCGCATTTGACCGGCTGACAAGGTTTAAAGAAACCGAGGACAAGTACCTTCGCGTATTTAAAGACATAATAAAAACCAACCTGATTGAACCGAAATACAGCAAAAAAGACCTTGACCAGATGGAATATACCCGAATCCGTGATATAGCGCAGTATGTGATTAACGCATCGCTGGAAAACCTTGGCTGCAAATTAGGCGACGACTACATCATCAACCTGCGCCTGTTTGACAACGAAAAACTGCTGTTTGAGTTTAACGAGAATGTCAAAAACCTGCTGATAAATAATATAAATTACATGGCAGCGCTGCCGCTAATCAACGAAAAAAGTCCCGTCAACCTGCGCTGGATGAAAGAAATGGCAACCTCAATGGATGTTTTGGAAAGCCGACGCAGAAAAAAACTGCGCTACCCGCTTGAAAAAGTTGTCCTCGTTGAAGGTATAACAGAAGAAATTCTGCTGCCCGAGTTCGCAAAGATTTGCGGCTACGATTTTGACGAAAACGGTGTCATCGTGATTTCCGCAGGCGGCAAAAATCAGGTGGTAAAACAGTTCTACAAAATTTGCGAGAGCCTGAAAATCCCCGTTTACATCCTGCTGGACAGCGATGCGACAGACGTTCAGTTAAAACCCAAGCTGCGCCTCTTTGACCGGATTCATATCGTAAAAGGCGGCGAGTTTGAGGATTTGCTCCCGATTATGCTTATCACAAAAACGCTTAACAACTCGCTCAAAGATTTTTACAAGGTCAAAAACAGCGAGCTGGTACAGGATTTGCCGATGGCGCAGATTTTGGAAAACTTCTTTAAACAGCATGGGCTCGGCGAGTTCAGTAAATCAGAGTTTGCACGCCAGGTTAAAGAAAATATTGCCTCAAAAGCCGATGTCCATCCTGAGGTCAAAAAAATTATTGACGAAATCCGCGCGGAGTTCTAATTATGTATAATCCGAAATCAAATAAAGCCGAAGAATTTATTAGCGACGAAGAGGTGCGTGCGACGCTGGAATTTGCGCGCGCAAACCGCGATAACACCGCAATGATTGACGAAATCCTTGCAAAAGCGCGGCTTGAAAACGGTTTGACCCACCGCGAGGCTGCCGTGCTCCTTGAAAGCGGCAAAACAGAAGAGATTTTTGAGCTTGCGAAAAAAATCAAGCAAGACTACTACGGCAACCGCATCGTGCTTTTTGCGCCGCTTTATCTGTCAAATTACTGTGTGAACGGCTGCGTGTATTGCCCGTACCACGCTGCGAACAAGACTATCTGCCGGCGCAAACTCACACAAGATGAGATAGCCCGCGAGGTTGTTGCGCTGGAAAAAATGGGACACAAACGGCTTGCGATTGAGGCCGGCGAGGACCCCAACCACAATCCGATTGACTATATTCTGGACTCAATTGACACGATTTACAAAAACGGCTCAATCCGCAGGGTGAACGTCAACATCGCCGCCACCACCGTTGAAAACTACCGCAAATTAAAGGCCGCAAACATCGGCACCTATATTTTGTTTCAGGAAACCTACAACAAAAAAGCGTATGAAAAACTGCACCCAACCGGGCCCAAGCACGATTACAACTGGCACACAGAGGCCATGGACCGCGCGATGGAAGCCGGCATTGATGACGTGAGTATCGGCGTTTTGTTTGGACTGGACGACTACAAATACGATTTTGCCGCGCTTTTGATGCACGCCGAGCATCTGGAAGCCGCGTTTGGCGTCGGCCCGCACGCCGTGAGCATACCGCGTATCCGCAAGGCTGACGGGGTTGACCCGGGCGATTACAACGGGGTTGATGACGCCGAGTTTGCTAAAATTACCGCGATATTGCGTATCGCAATGCCGTATGCGGGGTTGATCGTGTCAACGCGTGAGAGCGAGCAATGTCGCGCGGGGCTGTTGAAGCTGGGTGTTTCGCAAATCAGCGGCGGCTCAAAAACCAGTGTCGGCGGCTATTACGAGTCTGTTGACCTTGACACCGCGCAGTTTGATATAAGCGATAAACGGCCGCTTGATGATGTTATTTACTGGTTGATAGAGCTTGGTTATCTGCCGAGTTTTTGTACGTCTTGTTACCGCCAAGGCCGCACGGGTGAACGGTTTATGGAGATTTGCAAAGGCCAGCAGATAAAAAATTTCTGCCAGCCAAACGCGATTATGACGCTGCAAGAATACCTGCAAGACCACGCCTCACCTGAAACAAAAGCGCTCGGGGAAAATCTGGTTGAGGCCGAGCTTAAACGACTGGGCGACGAAAAAATCCGCCAAAATGTGGAAAAAATCAAGTCCGGTGCGCGCGACTTGATACTTTGACCCGTTCAGATGCGGCAGGGCCACAAAAAAGCCCCCGAAGGGGCTTTTACAAAATGTTATTTTTGAGTTGCTCCCTTCATTTTATTTATCAAACCAAAAACGCCAAAATTTTTCAGAAGCACTTTAGGATCTTCTTTTATATTTTGGATATTGGTCTTGACTCTGTTAGTCAGCGCCTCGCCGATTTCTGTGTCTTTTAACCCGTATAATCCGAGTGTTTTTACAATCGGTGGTCCCAAAAGTGCCGCTTTGGCAACGGTTTCTAAAACTTGTTTTGCGTCAACAGGTTTTGCAGTAACGTTTGTTACATTTCCCATAATTCTTCTCCTTTTTCGTGTTTTCCCCGTGAAAACTCTTACCCTTATTTAAAGAATTTTTAGCCCGCAAAATTGACTAAAAACAGGCAATTCGGGGTATTTTTTTGTAAAATACCGGAATTACAATATTTTTTGGGTTTACATAAATTAATATAAGCACGACGCCTGTGATTGGGTACTTTAACCTTTCCGGAGGCGGCTCACCCGCCGCGCGTGATGTAGTACGATAAATTGGCCGTCCTTGCATTGTTTGAACAAGCCCTCTTGCGGCTGAACTTCTGAAACCCGCGTCCGATACGGGTCGGCGATATAATAGTTGCGCCCGAACTTTGCATAGCACGGGTACCACGGGTGGAACGCACGGATTTGGGCGTGGATTTGGTCGGCGGTTTTGCCTTCAAAGTCCAACAGCATATCAACAGGGTTAATTGCGGGGTAATAAGTCGCTTTGTCGTGTTCTTGCGCCACCGGCACAATCTCGCCTGTTTCAAGCCGTTTCAACACAGCCGATGTCAGGTATCGTGCTTTCAAAACAGTCTGCTCGCGCAGTTCGCGGCCGGTGTAACCCGGCAGAATCTCAACCTGCTCCTGCGCCAAAATCGCACCGTGGTCAAAATCCTCATCAATCAGGTGGATTGTCAAACCCGACATCTTTTCTTGATTTCGGATTGTTTCCAGGTACGGGTTTGGCCCGCGGTACTGCGGCAAAAGCGACGGATGCACGTTGATTGCGGCAAGAGTTGGCGTGTCAAAAATCTCTTTTTTTAACCGCTCGTGCCACATCGCAACAATCAGCACATCAGCGTTCAACCGCAAAAGCTCGCGTTTGAATTTTTCGCTGTTCGCGCTTTTGCATTTGATTTCGTGAAATTTATATTCTTTAATCAGCGTTTTTTCAGGTGTGTTTTGCCACCACGGGCGTTTTTTATACAGAACCCCTGCCACCTCGTGGCCTGCGTCAAGCAGGCCTTCTATCACGTTTGCGAGCATCATCTGGCTGCCTATGACCACGACTTTCATCTTTTTGACTCCCTGTCCATATCGCGTTTTTGAGCTTTTTTTGCAAGATCCTCGCGTTTGTCGTGCAGTTTTTTACCTTTGACCAGCGCGATTTCCACCTTGGCAAACCCTTTGCACAAAAATACCTCCAAAGGCACTATTGTGAAGTTTTCTTTTTTAACTTTGCCGAACATCCGCATAATCTCTTTTTTGTGGAGCAAAAGTTTTCTTACGCGCTCGGGGTCGTGATTGAACCGGTTACCCTGCTCGTAAGGCGAGATGTGTGTTTTGTACAAAAAAATCTCGCCGTTTTCTATCTTGCAAAAGCTGTCTTTGAGGTTTATTGCGCCTTTGCGGATGGATTTTATCTCAGTGCCGGTCAGCACAATTCCCGCGGTGAATTTTTCAAACACCGTGTAATCGTGGAACGCTTTTCGGTTTGTCGCGATGATTTTTTTGTTCATGCAACCAATTATAACATGTAAATACATCAAATGGATGAGCCGGATTTTCAAACATAATGCTATCTTGTATAGTGTGAGATATTAAACGAGAGGTAAATCAAATGGAAATCACAAACATTCGCCAACGGTTATTTAACCCGTCAAAATACGAAAAGACAGTATCACGTTCAACAAACCCGTTTGCGTCAATCAAAGGAAATGTACTCAGCGCGGATGTGTTTGAATCGTTAAGCAATGAAGCAAAACAGCAAAATAAATTGACCTACAGCGCGTTTGTCGGTTCAATGGGTTCGTTTGGTTCAAGAATAAAAGAAAAATGGAACGCAATGGTGTCGTTCGGCGCGGCGATGAAAGACCAATTTGTCAGCAGTGTAGGCAACTTTGTTGATACGCAGTTTCCGACTTACAAAAGGGCAATCAGCGGTATCGGTGATTTTCTGAACCAGCCGATTGGCGGCGTAAGCTATGAAACAATGCCCATAGCGCAGCTGCGGCAAGAGTTTACTGGCGTGGTCGGCGCAATGGAATCAGGAAACTTCTAGGGGGGAACAAAAATGAAAGATATGTCAAAAAACAAAACATTCAAAAAACTGGACGCGATTGTTGAAGGGCTCGCAAGACACAACGACCCGGAGTCAGTTGCACTGTTGGAAGAAGTCGGCACAAACTCGTCGCTTGACTGCATCCGCGAGATGACATCACGCGCGCTGGTCAAAAAGAATATGTCAGATTCAATCAGAGTTGTTGTAGCTCACGAGGGCAAGGGTATCAACGATATGTCAAAGATCGTTGCGATGAGCACGATTGGCGAACTGTTGAACCTTGAAGACAAAACCGTGGCGGCGGAGGTTTTGCAGGACGTTATCGACAACGGCGAAGAAACAATCCGTGACAACGCACGCTCGGTCAAAGCGCTGCTTGCGCTTGCGTAAGCTAATTATCAAACTCAAACAATTCTTTGACAGACTTATTAGTTGGTTTTAATAATTTCATCAAGTTCTTTGGCAATAATCCGCAGACATTTTTTTAGCCCCTTAGCTGTGGCCCTGTCAAAATCCGCTATCATTAATTCAATAAGATTTTTGGTCAGCTGCAAACGCATTCTTAATTTTGTGTCCATATTTTTATTTTATGGCATGACGCTATTCGAGGCAACCTCTGTCGGAGGCTATTAGGATTAATTATGAAAGAGCAAAGACCATAAGCCAAGCCGTTCAAGCAGCGCTGGACAAAAATTTGTTAAGAGCTTAACTCAAAATGCCTGTCCCGGTGGCGGCGGAAGTTCTGCAAGATGTTATTGACAACGGCGAAGAAACAATCCGTGACAACGCACGCTCGGTCAAAGCGCTGCTTGCTTTGTCGTAGTTTTATATAATTAGTTCAAAACAGGCCGCAATTTGCGGCCTGTTTAAGATTGTCCTGATGTTCAAAAATATAAATTATTGTTCGACGAATTGTTTAAGTACAAATTTAAACCGCCCGCCGGGAGGGGAACTGTGCGGCATCGGGTTTTCTATATCCGGTGTGTCAAAGAGCTTGCCGCGCAAGAAAATAAATGGCGTTTGTGTTCCGTTTCCGTTTTCATCGTATTTTGTAATGATTCCGCCGGTGTGGTCCTCGTTGAATTGATATTCTTCCTTGTCGTGTTTTTCGAATGTAGGATTATTATATTCAAAATAAAGCGGATAGCCTTTATCATCCCACCTGAAGGTATAGGTCCCGCCGCCTCGATCTTGTTCAACGCTTTCAACAAAAACCAGATTGCCTTGTTCATCAAAACCGGCTTTGGCGCGGTCTTGTTCTTTCTCAAACGCTACGGGTGCAAGTGCTTTTGGGGTAGTGTCCACAGTTGCGAACAACTCCTCCAGTTTAGCTTGGGATTCTTGTTGTTTTTGCAGCTTTGCTGCGTCCCTTGCAGCCTCTGCTGCCGCCCGGGCTTCGGCTGCTTGTGCTCTTGCTTTTAATGCTTCGGCCGCTTCCGTTTCTCTTTGGGCCGCAGCTATTGACTCTTGTTCAGCTCTTGCAGCCTCATACTCAGCCATTTGTTCCGGCGCCCATAAATTAATGTCGGTTTTATTTTTGGCGCTTGTGCAAGCTAATAATGTTGACGTATACTCGCCTGAGGGCGTAATTTCAAGATTGGATTCAAAACCTTTATCTCTAGACTCTGTATCTGCTAACGCGCACAATATTGAAAACTCTGTTACATTAAGGGTTTTATCGTCTAAGTCAAGCTTGGCAAATTCATTAATATTTTCTTCTGCACGGCCCATCCGGAAATCGCGTTCGTTTTTTTTCAACCCGAAAATGGACAACGCCTCTTCCTTAGTAATGGTTTCTTTGCCGCCCATCAATTCCTTGGCTTTTTGTGTGATTTGGGCTTTATATTCCGCGTTACCGTAAATATCTGCGTAATTGTTGAACGAAAACTCTGACATAAATACACACTCCTTCTTTTTAATTTACTATTATATAAAAACTTTTTAATTTCGGAAAATTTAATCAGGAGAAAAATTGTAACAAAACTTCAAAGACCATAAGCCAAGCCGTTCAGGCAGCATTGGACAAAAATTTGTTAAGAGCTTAACTCAAAATGCCTGTCCCGGCGCTGGCGTAAGTTTAGTTTTTCTCAAATTGCTTTTTGTATGTGTCGATAGAAAAACCTTCGCCCGTGAAACGTTTTAGAGTTTCCTCTTCATCATACATAGCGCCCGTGCGGAACAGTTTTTTGTTGAAATAATCAGCAGTGTGCGGGTTTTTGGTCAGCGGTCCGAGTTGTTTGACAGCCGCCTCGTAAAGCTGCATCCCCATAATTTCTGCCCGTAAATAGTTTTGTAAATACCCCGGAGATGTGAGATAATGCGAGGTTGTTGCCCATTTATTACTCGCTTTTAAATTAGGGTCGCGATCGAGATACTTTATAGCGAGCTCCCGCTCGGTCTGCGCAGGGTCTTTGTCAGGGTTTTCATAAAGTGATTTCTCAAAATTGAAATGATAAGCGTATTTTCTCACAAAAGCAGCGTTGTCTTCAACCTCCCGCTCTTTGATTCGTTGAATCAGTTCTTGCGGAACACCCAAAAGCTCCGGTAATACATCTTCTTTAATAAAAATATGCCCCATCATCATTGCAACAGCTTCTGTCGTAGCACAAGAAGGACAGTCTCTGTCAAAATACTGGAGTTTATCTGAAATGCCCAAATAATAAACAACATGCCCTAATTCATGTGACAAGTTTTCCAAATCTGTCAGATTTTTGCCTAAGTTCAAAATGGCTCTTACATCTTTGTTGTTATCTGTAGCTACGCAAAATCCGTGGGTCTCTTTGCCCGCTCTTGGAAACAAATCCAATGTTACAGGCAGTTTGTCTAAATCCCAGCCCATTTTTTTATATATTTCTTTTCCAGTTGCAACAATCGTTTCTTTGTCTTTTATGTAATTATTAACAAGTTTTTCGGGGTCATCATCAAATACCAACTTTTGTTTATTGCCATTATTCTCGCGCAGACAAAAACCAATTGCCGCGTCTGACAATTGTTCAAACATCTCCTGTATTTTTTTCGGGTCAACGTTGTATGTATTTTTTAATTCGTATTCAAAAAAATTGTCATACCCTTTTGAGCGCGCATATTCGTTTCTGGTTTTTACCAGTTTAATCAAGTCTTTGGCTATTAAGTTACTAAACTTGACGTGTGCCTCCCGGGCTTTTTTACGTAAAGCGCTATCTTCGCTTGTTGCCAAAATATCGTGTATTTCTGCAAGCGATTTTTCCTCACCGTCAATTTTAAACTTGTAATTGTTGAGCTTAGCTGAAATTTCTGTTGTTTGCGTGACAATTTCAGTTGCTTTACCACTTTTTTCCGGCCTGAAGTCTTCCTCAAACTTTTTAAGTTTCCTTTTTAAATTTTTATCCTCCACGCCGCCTTTTAAAAGTTTTTTTAACAACGCATAGCTTGCTTTGTTGCAATAACAATCCATATAATTCTTAGAACTTGCATTTAATTTTGCCTCGTTCTCTGCTGTACTGTTTGTGGAAAAATTCCACAAGTCTTTGTAATAATTAACAGTTTGCGGATGAACCTTTCGTGCTAAATCCCTCCTGAATTTTAAAAACTCAAGCTCTTGCGCCGAACGCTCTTTTGCTGTAAAAGAGATATAAGGGTTGATTGCATTGATGATCATGTTGGTATATAAAACCCGAACAAAAAATTTTTTGCGCAGCAAAAATAGCGTCAAAAATAAATCTTAATACTGGAACCCGTCCTCTTTGAACCTGTCAAGAACGGTTTGCATTTGGTCCTCCGAGCAAACGTACGACACGCGGAAGAACCCTTCCCCGCATTTTCCGTATGAGCTGCCCGGCACCGTCACAATCCCTGATTTTTCCAGCAGCTCCTGACAGAACTTGGCCGAACAATCATACCTTGGCGGAATCGGCAGCCACAAATAAAACGTCGCGGCCGGCACATTCTCCAACGGATACCCCAATTTACGGAACCCGTCCACTAAAAACGCCTGCTTGCGTTTGTAATTCAAGTTCTCGCGCGCTATGTACTCGTCACCTTCTTTTGAGTTTAGCAGTTCTGCGCACGCAAGCTGCATCGCCTTGAAATGCCCGTTGTCAACCGTGGATTTTGCTTTGCCAAAGCGCTTAACCACCTCCTCGTTGCCGCAAACCCAGCCCAAACGCCAGCCCGTCAACGCATAAGGTTTTGAAAAGCTGAAAAATTCAACCGCAATATCTTTTGCACCCTCGATTTCAAACACGCTGAACGGTTTTATCGCATCGTCAAAATAAAGCTCCGAATACGCCGCATCTGAAATCAGCAAAATATCTTTCCTTTTGCAAAACTCAACCACTGACCGGATGTACTCGCGCGTTGCAACGGCGCCCAGCGGGTTGTTCGGGTAGTTTATAACCATCGCCTTGACTTTTTCCGGCTTGTCAACTGTCGCCCAAACCGACTCCATATCAGGCATGTAGTTGTTTTCTTTTGTCAGCGGTATCGGATGCCCGATTGCGCCCGCGCATTTGATGAACTCCCAATATGACGCGTAAATCGGGTCAGGAACAAGAATGATGTCGCCGTTGCACGGCGTTGTTATCGCGCGCACCAGATTTGCCAGACCCTCTTTTGACCCAATCAGTGAGAACACCTCGTTTTCCGCGTCAACTTCTACATTGAACCGGCGTTTCATGTATTTTGAAATCGCCTGCCGCAGCTCTATCTCGCCTTTCGGGGTTGAGTATGTGTGGATACCGGGTTCATCAAGCAATTCTTTCAACCGATCAATAACAATCTTTGGCGGGTGCGCTGTCGGCGCGCCCATCGCAAGCGATATCGGTGCACGGTTTCGTGCCGTGAGCTCCGGCGCAAGCTTGGCTGTCTTTTCTTTCAACGCAAATAGTATGTACTCGCCTAATTCCACCACGCAATTGTTAAATAAATCTTTTCTCATATTTTTCCTTTACTTTTGTCGTTGAGGTTTGGCGCTCAACCCGCTCATTTACCCCAGCCCCATTGTCATCGGCCCTTTTAACGACGCGTTGACAAACTGTTTTGTGTAATCGTTGCCGCTTTTTAGCATCTGGTGCGGCGTACCTTCAAACACGATTTTGCCGTCGTATAACATAATAACCCGGTCGGCCGTGCGCTGAATCGTTGACATCTGGTGGGTTACGACAATTGATGACGCTTTGGTTTCGTCTTTTAGCCGGACGATATAATCCTCAATCAACGTTGATGAAATCGGGTCAAGCCCGGATGTCGGCTCATCGTATAGTATTGAATTTGGTTCAGTCACAATCGCGCGCGCAAAACTCACACGCTTTTGCATCCCGCCTGAAAGCTCCGACGGAAACTTGTCCTCAATGCCTTTGAGCCCGACGAGTTCCAGTTTTTCCGCAACTATTTTTTTAATCTCGTCCGGTGAATACTTATCGCGCAAATCACGCCGTTCGCGCAGCGCAAACGAGATGTTATCGGCGACATTCAAGCTGTCAAACAACGCGGAATACTGGAAAACCATCGCAATATCGCCATCGGAGGTGGTGATGTCCCCTGAGTCTTTTTCTATCAAACCGCAGATGAGCTTTAACATCGTACTTTTACCCGACCCGCTGAACCCCACAAGCGCAAGCGTTTCACCGCTTTTGATCTCAAACGAAATATCATCAAGAACTTTTTTGCCGTTAAATGCTTTGGTAAGGTTTTGGACTTTTATCATGCCTTAATTATACCTTAAAAATTTTGTACCGCGCGGCTTACGCTTTAAAAGAAAAACGCAATCGCAAAGAACATATCAACGATGACGATTGCCACAAACGACCAGACGACGGCTTTTGTGGTGGCTTCGCCCACGCCTTTTGCGCCGCCTTTTGCCTCAAACCCGCACGAGCAGCTGATAAGGGTTATGCACGCCCCAAAACATACCGCCTTGCCAAGGCTTACGAACATGTCCTTTGCAAAAATCCCGAGCCACGCCGATTCAAAAAACGCCCGGTAACTCAACCCCGCAGCCAATTCTGCCGTGACTGCGCCTGCCAGCACGCCCACAACCGACGCAATCACGCACACAACCGGCATCATCAGCATACCGGATAAAATCCGCGGTACAAAAAGGTTTGCCACGGGTTCTACCTTCAAAACCCGCATCGCATCAATCTGTTCTGTCACACGCATGGTCGCAATCTCTGATGCCAAGGACGATCCAATCATTGAAATCAGCGCAAACCCCGACATAATAACCGCAAGCTCGCGCACAACCAAAATAGATACCGCCATCCCGACAAAATGCCCGCCGCCTTGTTTGACCATCTCCAGCGCGACCTGTGAGGTCACAATCACGATTGACATACTCACAATTGAAAGCGTGATAGGCAGCGACGTTATCCCGAACCGGTAGCACTGATACATAAGCTCTTTTTTGTCAACAAACCCGAGGCCTCTGGCAGCTGTCACAGCGTGCATGCCAATCATACCGAGCGTTTCCAGAAAAAGGCAAAACTGTTTTGCCATCCCCTCAAAAATCAACCGCGTCGCCGAATGCTTATAATATTTACCAATGCTGTTAATCATGATAAGATTATACCATGATTGAATTGCTGATTTTAAACGCGCTGCAAAAACGTGAGCTGACGATGTACGGTATCTCAAAAAGTATTGAGGAAGATTTTGCCGCGTTCACCAAACCCAGCTTTGGTGCGCTGAAACCAGCGCTGCGCCGGCTTGAACAGGGTGGCTTTTTAACCCTGCGCAAAACAATGTCCGATGGCGGCAAGCTCTCCGTGTTCTACACCGTAACCCCCGCCGGCAAAGAAGAACTCGTGCGCCTGCTGCTTGAACCGTTGAGCGAAAACCCGCTGCAATTTTTGTCAAACGCGCGCATAAAACTCTCCTGCGCAAATGTTTTGCAGCCCGAAGAAAAGAAAAAACTTTTTGTGAATATAAAAACCCTCGCGCTTGCCCACAAAGCCGCCGCCGAAACAACGCTTGACAACGAGTACAGTTCACCGGATTTTTACCACAGGATAATCCTTGACAACGCCGCGTTTGAATACAAAAATTTCATCACAATTATTGAAGGGCTGCAAAAAGAGGGAGGCAAAGGGTAAATGGGTACTGTTTTGCAAGCCGCGACGGTGAGCGCTGTGGAGCCCGGCTCAATCGCGCAAGAAATCGGCTTGTGNNGCGGGCGATAAAATATTTTCCGTTGACGGCGAAAAAATGCTCGACCTGATTGATTATAATTTTTTGTGTAAATCGGAATTTTTGACCCTTGAAACCTCCCGCGGTGATTTTGAGATAGAAAAAGATTTTGACGAGGACATTGGCATCGCGTTTGAAAGCGCGGTTTTTGACCGCGTGCGCCCGTGTGCGAACAAATGCGTTTTCTGTTTTGTTGACCAGCAGCCGCCCGGCCTGCGTGATACGCTCTACGTCAAAGACGACGACTACCGCCTGTCGTATTTGCAAGGCACCTATATAACTTTGACAAACCTGACCCGCGCCGACCGCGAACGCATCGCCCGCATGTATCTTGGTCCGTTTTATGTGTCCGTGCACGCGACCAACCCCGAATTACGGGCACAAATGCTCGGCAACCCCAAGGCGGCGCGGATTATGGAGGATTTAGAATGGTTTGCCGCGCGCGATATCCCGTTCCATGCGCAAATCGTCCTGTGCCCGGGGTTAAACGACGGCGCCGAATTAGAGCGTACCTTGAAAGACCTGTCAACCTTTGGTGAAAACCTCTTGTCTGTTGCAATTGTGCCGGTCGGGCTGACAAAATTTGCCACCTCAAACCTGCGCCGCGCAGACAAAGCTGTCGCCGCCGAAACGCTCAAAATCGCCGCGAAATTTAAACGCACCTGCTGCTCGGATGAGTTTTTTCTGCTGGCAGGGCAGCCGATTCCGCCGGCAAAATATTACGGCAGCTTTGCCCAACTGTCCGACGGTGTGGGCTCCGTTCGGCTTTTGCTGGACGAGTTTGCGCTGCTGGAACTGCCCAAAAAAATCTCCCGGCCGCTGCATGCCGCTTTTGCCGTATCATATGCAGCCCGCGCTGCGCTTGAACAAGTCGCCGGCGGACTGAATAAAANNTTACCGTCACGGTAGTCCCTGTCAAATCAAGCTATTGGGGCGATGACATTACCGTTGCCGGGCTTATCACATCAGATGACCTTGCATCCGCGCTGAACACCACAGACGCTGACCTTGTTGTTTTGCCATCTGTTATGTTCAAGTCCTGCTCGCGCGAGTTTCTTGATGGTAAAACGCTTGATGATATTGGCGCCCGCGAGTTTCTTGTCGTTGATTCCGTAAAAGATTTTGTCGATTATGTAAATAAATATTAAACATATAACAAATTATTTTTTTATTTGATTTAAAATAGAAGAATAGGGAATTAATTATGACAAAAATCGGAATAATAGACGCATTTAAGCTCACAACAGAAAACAGATCGCTCAGAAAAGAAAATGAAGCGCTTCAAAAAGAGAATGGTATTCTTAGAAGAGAAACTTTCTTGCTTACAAAGTTAATTCCAATCTCTCAAGATGATAAATTGCCGCCAGATGCTTATCAATGGCAATTGTTGGAAACAATTGACGAATTGAGCGCTGCGCTCAATGTTCTTCGGGCCAAAACAGCCTACAAACCTTCTGATTTGGGTGCCGCTTAATACCGTTCCAAATATTTGTCAATTTCCCACTGGCTCACGTAAGTCCGGAAGGAATCCCATTCTTTTTTCTTTGTGCTTGTAAACTCTTTAAAAATATGCTCGCCGAGCGCACCGCGCACAACGGTTGATTTGTCCATCGCCTCAATTGCCTCAGCCAAAGAGCCCGGCAGCGAGTCAATCTTGTATTGCTTGCGCTCTTTTGTGGAGAGTTTGTAAATATTGCTCTCAACAGGCGCGCTTGGTTGGATTTTATTTTTCACCCCGTCAATGCAGCTTTCCAAAATCGCCGCGAACGCCAGATACGGGTTGCACGACGGATCCGGTGAGCGCAGCTCAATCCGTGTTGCGTTGCCGCGTTTTGCAGGCACGCGTATCAGCGCGCTTCTGTTTGCCATTGACCACGCCAGATAGACAGGCGCCTCGTAGCCCGGTACCAGCCGCTTGTAGCTGTTTACCGTAGGGTTTGTCACCGCGGTGATGCCTTTTACGTGCTTTAACAGCCCGCCGATTGAATACATCGCCGTATCAGACAGCTCGTACTCCGCTTTTTTGTCGTAAAACGCGTTCTTGCCGGATTTAAACAGCGACACATTGCAGTGCATCCCGGAACCGTTTATCCCGCAGATAGGTTTTGGCATAAATGTCGCGTGCAGGTTGTATTTTGCCGCAATCGCCTTAACCGCAACCCTGAACGTCACAACATTATCCGCAGCCGTCAAAATATCAGCGTATTTAAAATCAATCTCGTGCTGCCCGTCAGCGTTTTCGTGGTGGGATGCTTCAATATCAAACCCCATCTGCTGCAGCGTCAAAACAATATCCGCGCGCACATCTTCGCCCAAATCATCGGGCCCGATGTCGTAATACCCCGCCCTGTCGTGCGTTGTGGTCGTAATCTTGTTATTCTCATCGCGTTCAAACAAAAAGAACTCGGCCTCCGGCCCCACATTCATCGTGAATCCGAGCTTTTTGGCGTTTTCAATCACACGTTTCAGGTTGCAGCGCGGGCAGCCCTCAAACGGCGTCCCGTCAGCGTTGTGTATATCGCAAATTAACCGCGCAGAGTTAACCGCGCCCGAGTCGGATTCAAGCTCGCGCCACGGAAGGATTTGGAACGTATCAATATCAGGCACAAGGCACATATCAGAGGTCTCAATACTGCGGAATCCCTTGATAGATGAGCCATCCAGCATCATCTCGCCCGCCAGCGCCTTATCCGCGTGCTCTGCCGGAATCGTCAGGCTCTTGACCTGCCCGTTTATATCAACAAATTGCAGCTCAATAAACCGTACATTATGCTCTTTAATCAGCTTTTTAATATCGTCTTTTGTCATACTAACCTCTTTTTTCCCCTATCTTATCATATTTTTTGCGCTTAATCAACAGGCCGCAAGCCTTTTGCGCCGCACCGCCTTCACAAAAAAAAGAAACCCTATCTGAAAGACAGGGTTTGGAATTCTTGTAGTAATTCCTCGTGTAGAAGGTTAGTGTGTAGTAGGTAGTGTATGTTCTCGTGTTTATTTAATCAATGCTTGTATATATAGAAAGTATTTTTAAAGTATATAATTGCTATATATTTGCAAACTCGTTACAAAACTTAATGTGCACGTATGCTATTATTGTATGTATGAAGTATGCGGTAAACTATATAAAGAACACCTTCCATCCGCTTGATGTCAGTGATGACGTGAATCTGGAACCGGGGCAAATGGTGCTTGTGTCAACCGAAAAAGGTGAGGAGGCGCTGAAAGTTTTTCTTGTCAACTCGCAAATCGCCGCGCTCTGGGAGCAAAGCAAGAAAAAGCCCGTAACTATGCGGTTTTTAAGGGTGCTCTCGCAGCGCGACCTGCAAACGCTTGATGATATTAAAAAAGACGAGGTGACCGCGTTTTTCAAATGTCAGGCGCTTGCCGCGCAGCACAAGCTGGGGATGAACCTTGTCCAATGCCGGTTTACTTTTGACAAGCGCAAGGTGACTTTCTACTACACCGCCACAAGCCGCGTTGATTTTCGCGCTCTGCTGAAAGATTTAACCCAGACCTTTCCGCGTGTGCGCATTGACCTGCGCCACATAGGCGTGCGTGATGAAACCTCATTGCTTGAAGGCGCCGGCGTCTGCGGAAAGCCGTTTTGCTGCTCGTCGTTTTTGCGCAAGTTCCCGTCAATCAACGTAAAACTCGCCAAAGATCAAGGCATGCCGGCAGCGCCCGGCAAAATCTCCGGCACCTGCGGCCGCCTGCTTTGCTGTCTGACCTACGAACACGCCAACTACAAAGACGGAAGCATGAAAGCCACCGCGCTTGAAACCTACACCGACGACACAAATATTGATATCCGCCAACTGGAAGACGACCGAAACAGTTCAACCGGCAACGTATAAATTTAGCTGCTTTTTCAGAAAACTCGGTCTGTGATGCGCGGTGATTCCGTATTTTTCAATCGCTGCCATGTGTTTTGTCGTGCCGTAACCCGCGTTTTGCACCCAGCCGTACTGCGGGAATTTCGCATCCAATTCTTCCATATACCGGTCGCGGCTGACTTTGGCCAAAATGCTTGCCGCCGCAATTGATGCGGATTTGCTGTCCCCCTTTATCACAAACTGCTGCGGGTGCGCAAAATCTTTTATTAGACGGTTGCCGTCAACCAGCGTCAAAGTGCCGTCACCCACACGTTCAATTACCACTTCGCACGCAAGCCGCATCGCTTTTAACGATGCGTTCAAAATATTTATCCGCTCGATTTCTTCCACCTCCACGCAGACAATAGAATGGATTGTGTTGGCCAAAATCGTGTCGTAGAGGCTTTCACGCTTTTTTTTGGAAAGTTTTTTGGAATCGTTGACTTCCGTAATTAAATCAGCGTTGGTTATGTGAACGGCGGCAGCAAAAACCCCGCCCGCCACCGGCCCGCGCCCCGCCTCGTCCGTGCCGATGATTATCCGGCCGAATTGTTTGTCAAAGTCAATCAATGATAAATTTTCCAATTCTTCCCTCACGAAAGTCCCGCAGAATAAGCGCCGCCGCGCGTGCAATATCGGGTTCACGTGCAGAGCGCAGCCAGTTGCGCGCAAGCGCGATGTTTTCAATATCCTCTGCGCCGTAGTATTCCTGAACGGCCGCCGCAGGCAGGATTTTTAAAAGCTCACGCGCCGCAGCCTCAGCGGAATATGCATTCTCGCTCACCGAGTTTACAAACGCAAGTTTGACCGCGCGCATCTGGTCCTCCTGCTTCATCGGGATAATCCCCGGCGTATCAAGCAGCTCCAGCGACGGGTTTATCCGCACCCACTGCTGCTGGCGCGTCACACCGGCTTTTGCGCCGGTCTTTGTTTTGGATGAGCGCGTCAATTTGTTGATAATACTGCTTTTGCCAACATTTGGCATGCCAACAACCATCACACGCGCCGGCCGCCTTAAAAGCCCTTTGGCCATCAGCGCGTCAATTCGCGGCCGGGCAAGTTCTACCGCTTTTTTAATAACCATATTTAAATCACCCTTGCTTGTGCACGCAAGGGTCGGAAAACTTTCTTGCTCCTCAATTTGCGCGGTCCATTTTTTCAGCTCGCCGGACGGGGTCAAGTCGGATTTGTTGAGTAAAATCAGGCGCGGTTTGCCGTTGAGCAGCGAGTTAATATTCTTGTAGGCGCTGGAAACAGGCAGCCGTGCGTCACGCACCTCAATTACCGCATCAACAAGTGACAGCTGCTCTTTGAGCTTTTTTTCAGCTTTTGCGATGTGGCCCGGATACCAGTGGATATGCTCCGCGGAAGTTGATGACGACGCGTGGTCAGCCATACATGCCCCTATCTTCTTTCTATTTTCTCTTTAATCCGTGTAGCTTTACCGGAGCGCTCGCGCAGGTAGTAAAGTTTTGAACGGCGGACATCACCGCGGCGCAGCACGTTGATTTTTTCAATCCGCGGAGAGTTAAGCAGGAAAACACGTTCCACACCAACGCCTTGGAAAACCTTACGGACGGTAATGGTTTTGTTCACACCGGAGCCGTGCTTTTTAATAATAGTGCCCTCAAACGCCTGGGTACGTTCCTTGTTGCCTTCTATAATGCGGACAAAGACCTTAACGGTGTCACCCGGGTTTACATCAGCGATTTCTTCCTTAAGGTAAGCCTTTTCTAATTCGTTAATAACAGGATTCATATTTCTTTTCCTTTTTGCTTGTAAATCTCTTATGTTCATATTATAATGAAAAAAAAAATAAAGCAAGTGGCCGGTACGCTGCGCTTATTGAAAGTTAACCGAAGAATTGAAAATTGAATATGGGCTTGTGGCGAAATTGGTAGACGCACTAGACTTAGGATCTAGCGCCTAACGGTGTGAGAGTTCGAGTCTCTCCGAGCCCATTTAAACAGACAAAGACCTCCCACGAGGTCTTTATTAACATTGTTGTACACTAACATGCAAGAACAGAAAAGCGGAACAGGGTTTTAAGGCTTGATTTATTAGTGTTTTAGGGGCGTTTTCCGAGTTCCAGAAAAAACTGACTTTGCAAGAAGTTCCGCATTTTTGCAAGAAATCTTGCATGTCGTGCATGGGACTTTTGACAGTGTGTTTGAGAAATCCTTCAAAATATTTACTGTATTTGAGTTTTAGCCACAATGCAAAGACCTGCAAAAGGAACTTTTTCTGTTCAATTTTGTAACAGGGAAATCCAGAAAAATTATTTTTGAGTAAATTTTTCTGCCGATGCGGAACCTGAACGGAACTTTTTGCGGAACTCATGCGGAACCCCAAAAGTCTAATTTACTAATTCTGCGGATTTCTTTTCTGCTACCACATAAAATTCGCCTAGTTTATTTATCAGTTCTTGCCTTATATTGCATTTCCTATTTTCATAGAAATTTTCAAAATCTGTAAAGTCGTAATCAGCAGGTTTAGTTATAAATTTGTCATTAAAATTTGGGTTGTCTTTAGCCCATTTTGCTAATGGGGTTTTTGACTTGGTTTGATTTTCCGAACCTTCTAAAATGTGTAAATTTGGAATAGAATTTCTTTTCTCAAACCAATCTTTACCTTGTTTTTGCAACTCAACTTTTTTAAATTCAGCTTCAGGGTGTAGGTGGTCTTGATGAAAATGAATTTGCTCATATTTAAATTCTGGATAAAGAAGCGTTAATATCATTAACGAATAAGCATCTTTTCTGTTTTTAGTTAAAATTTCTTCTAATTTATCCTCACTTACGTCAAAAGCTTTATCTTTGTCATTTTTCATTAATGCTTCAAAAGAATTTTTCTTATTTAAAGATTCTATAAATTTGTCGATTACGCTATTTGAAGCACGTCCAAAAATTTGATTAATCAAAGCAATGGTGATGTATGTTTGTATTTGAGATTTTTCTTTCTCAGATTTTATGTCACCACCTTTGTATATATAAAAAGAAATTGGAATTGTTGCCAAATAAGACATCATAGTTGAGTCTGTAAAACCAAAACTTTTAAGTAAATTTAACATATTTATAATTGCGTCCTTAATATCTTCCCAATTTTCTTTAATTTCTTTTACGGTGTCCGAATTAAAGCTCTTGACCTCTACTTTTGCTGGTTTGCCAATGAGACATAAAGCCGTTCTAACTATTAAGTCACCAGTAAATTTGAATTTTTTATCCTCATTCAGATATTCAACGAATTCATCAAAAATATTTCTTGCTTCTTCCCAATGAACAACAATAGTTGACATTAATAAATCTGTCTTTGATAAAACTGTTCCGCCGCTGTTAACCCGCACAAATATATCCAATATTTCGTTAAGATCCTTGTTTTCAACATTATAAAAGTTAATTAATCTTTTTTCACCACACAAAACATCAAATAATTTGCGCAAATTACCACGAATTGTTTTAGAATAAGGTTTTAAAGTGGGATTATTATCAATAATGGCGTCAGCCTTTTCGTTGGCTTTTTCTATATCATCAAAAGTCAATACTTGCTTAATCTCAAACCAATATTCTTCATTATTTGTATCCCTAACCTCTTCATCAGACCAAAAATCCAGTCTATATGCCAGATCATTTTCTTCTACTTGCTCATTTTGTACTTCTTTTAATAAATCAACGTACAATTTCCGTTCATGCGCATTACGCTCACGAGATTTTTTAAATTTATAAGTTCCTTGAAGAGCCAAATATAAAGAAGATAATCTTTGTTGACCATCCAAGACACCATAATATCCTTCTTGGTTTTCTAACTGTGGGAACGGAGCTAGTTCATTATGCTTGTTGCTTTCTTCATCATAATGATTTAAGAATTTATAAAAAGAATATTCGTTTATATTTTTCACTTCTTTTAAATTCCAAAATAGGAATGTACCAATAGGGTAGCCACGCAAAATAGAATCAAAAAGTTCAATTATCTGTCCTGCCTTCCACACAAACTTTCTTTGCAACGCAGGTAAAAACATTTTACCTTCATTTATACGTTTAATGGTTTCTTTAATTGTCCAATCTTGATAACCGCTCATTCTGCCATCCTTACCGTTTTATAATTTGCTACTGTACCTGTAAATTCATTATACTTCAAACATATTTCTATTGTTGAACACCGGTTGCACCCCATAATTCGCCTCAAACCCAACAACCACAGCATTTCAAGGCATAAAATTTACAAAACTAAATATTGCACCGTGCAATGAACTGTGCAATGTCCAAAAAATTGGACTGTTCATTAGTTTTTGGTTTTGAATCGTGTTCTCATGGAAAGCGTAAGCCGTGTGCTAAGGACTGAAGCGGCTTGCCGATGGGCAAGGCGTGAAAGTCCGTGCCGGTCGATAGCGCCGTTGTTTGCGGAGCAAACGAAGCAATCTTCGATTGCACAGGCGCAAATATACGGACACATTCAGACACAAAGCACCGGAAACGCTCGATGTTTCTGTGACTTGGAGTTAATGTGGTGTGAAAAGGGGAACTAGATGGACAAATGGATTACGGTTAAAGAATTAGCGATTTTGAAAGGAATCTCTGGGCGCGGGGTCAGAAAATCTTTCGGAACCAACAAATATGTTACGAGGAAATCCGGCAAAAGTTGGGAAATCCTTGTTTCTTCGCTTGAAATTGAAGTTCAGGAGTTGGTGAAAAGTTCCGCATTAACAGAAAATCGGGCAGAAAATTATCACGAAGGTTCAGAAAACAGACANNAAAAAGCAAAAACTCTGGCGCTTGCAAAATATGATTTGATTAAAGAATGGGATAAATTCAGAAACCAACAAAGGAACAAAACCGAAGCCGGCAAGGATTTCTTAAATTTGTACAATCAAAAAATCATTCACAAGAATTTGTTTACGATTATTGGAGTTGTAAAAATCGGCACCATATATGAATGGCACAAAAAATTGAGAGCCAACAATGACGACTGGCATTGTTTAATCGGTGGGTATAATTACGGCGAATTTAACTCAAAAACAAATCTGCGACCTCAAGAGGAGAGTTTGTTTTTGGAAATTCTGTTGTCGCCAAATAAAATCAACATCGGCAAGGCAACAAGGTTGGTGAAACACATTTTAAATGAACGTGGGGTGAAAAATCTTTCTTGCGATATGAGTTACAGAAGGTTTGCGAATAATTTTCAGAAAAACCATTATGATGTTTGGACTTTTGCAAGGGAAGGGCAAAAGGCTCTTGTGGATAAGGTTTTACCGTACATTCCACGAGATATTTCACAAATTGAAGTCGGAGATGTTTTGATCGCGGACGGTCACAGGCTGGCTTTCAATGTGATAAACCCGTTCACGGGACATCCTTCGCGGGCGACAATTGTTGCGTATCAGGATTGGAAAAGCACGGCGATGGTCGGGTTTGAAATAATGCTTGAAGAAAATACCCAGTGCATCGCATCGGCGTTGCGTAATTCGATAATAAATCTGGGCAAAGTTCCGAGTTTTTGTTATCAGGACAACGGCAAGGCATTCAAGGCAAATTACTTTATTGACAGCGGTTTGAGCGGAATATTTGCAAATTTGGGCATTCAGCCTGTTTTTGCAAAACCGTATAATGCAAAGGCGAAGCCGATTGAGAGGTTTTTCAAAGAATTTCAGGAAAGTTTTGAAAGACTTTTGCCGTCTTTTGTCGGGGCGAATATTTCTGATAAACCTGCGTATTTATTGAGAAATGAAAAACTCCATAAGCAGAAACACAATAATTTCGTGCCGACAATTGAGCAGACGATTGAGATGATTAATAAATGGCTTGAATTTCATTATTCGCAGCCCTGTCCGAATGTTAAAGGCAAAACAATCGGACAGGTTTTGCAAAACGGCAGAGGCTCAGGCGTTGATATTAACAGGCTTGATGATTTGATGCTGGCAACTGAAATCAAAACCATTCACAGAAACGGTATTCGCTTCTTGAAAGCTGATTATTACAATGAAGCTCTCTATGGTTTCAGAGACAGGGTTTTGGTTAAATACAGTTTGTTTGATTTAAGTAAAATCAAGGTTTTCACGCTCAAAGGTAAATTTATTTGTGAAGCTGAGCGGGTTATGCCAATAAATCCGCTTGCACATTATATTGGCGATGTTAAAGACGTTGAGGATTTAAAACAACGCCTCAAGCAGCAAAAACAGCTTGAAAGGCAGACGGTGCAGGAATATATCAAAGAATTAAAACGTGAAAAAGCGTTCGTTCCGATGTTGCAAGTTGAAAATACTATTGAAATCAGCGATTTTCAAGAAATTGAGTTTGAAGAACCGCCAAAAATTTCAAATATTTTCAGAAATAAATATGAAAGGTACGAGCATCTTCTGGCGCAGGAAAATTTGAGCGAGGAAGATGCGCAGTGGCTGAAAGATTACGAAAACACGGATGAATACAGGTTAATTTACGAAGAAGAAAGGCGGGTGAATTTATGAAGAAAGTTTTTGTAAAAACGAAAAATATTAAAGCGCTAATTATTTTGATGGAAAAGCTGATAAACCGACCCTTGAACGCTCCTGGGATGGGTTTGGTTTATGGCGAGCCCGGATTGGGTAAAAGCAAGGCGATTTTGTGNNACTGCAAAAAATCAGATGACCGTTCGGTGGTTTTTGACGGATTTGCTGCAAGAACTTGGCGAAACTCCGGCGCATTACAATAACGGAAACATTTTTCAGCAGGTTGTGGCGAAATTGACCGACAAACCACGGGTTTTGATTGTCGATGAAATTGATTATCTGATAAATCAACAGCGGGTTGTTGAAACTCTTCGGGATTTACACGATAAAACAGGCATTCCCGTTCTGATGGTCGGAATGGGGTCTGTGGATAAGAAATTGAGCCGCCACAAACATTTATTTGACAGAATTATTGAAATTTACAAATTTCAGCCGTTTGATTTTGAGGATGTGAAAAATATTGTCAAAACGATTTGCGAGGTTGAGGTTTCAGACGATGCGATTGACTTTATTTTCAAACAGACAAACCGTTTCAGGCAATTGATAAAAATTATCAACAAAATCGAAAATATCGCTGAGGCAAACGGCTGCAAAATGATTACATCAAAGGAATTGGCATTATGAAAAAACGCACCGTGCTTGAAAAACAGATTAAACAAATCGCTAAAAAGATGAATATTTTTACAACAGAGGATGTTGAAATTCTGACTGAAAAACCGAGAGTTGAAATCGCTATGCGGCTTGAGAAAATGGTTGCTCAAGGGAAATTAAAACAGAACGGCGATTGTTTTATCCATATTCAAAAAGAACCTCCGGCGAAAGCGAACTGGCTCCCGAAGCGCCCAGAATATAAGAGTCGTACTGTTCATGGCGCTTATCGAGATACGCTATCTTGGCGGCTCTTGGGTTCTCGGTCATGTTGAAGTCATACCAGTTATAAAAGCGATCCCCAAAAACGCCGAACGGGTCGGCGAAGNNGCCCGATGACCGTGTTCGCATTCTGCCGTTTAAGCCTAAAAAGCCCAAGGAAGTTTATCTGCGGAGGATAAATCAGATTGATGGGTATCAGGATTACTTTTTCGCACCGCCGGCTGTTAAAAAGCGTATTCAAAAAATAATCAGGGTGCTGAAAGAAACGCACGGGATGAAGAAAACAGATGTTGAAAAGGTTGTAAAAGATTATGGAATAAGCATTAGAAGCTATTATGTTTACAAAAAGGAAATTCTTACAAACGGCTTGTCAAATCTTGCATTATCCAAAAGAAAAACAGAGCCAGGAGAGATTTTTTATTTTTTCAAGGAATATTATTTGTCGCCGAAGAAGTATTCGGCAGCGGAAGCCAGGCAGCTGGCGATAAACAAGTTTGAACAAATGACGGGCATTGATATGTTTTGCTCCGTGGTAAGTTCCTCAAGCACTATGTACAAAAAACTGCTACAAGAATATTCAAGCGAAGATATTCAAAAATACCGAACGCCAAATTTTTCCGAATTCGATATGGAATCGTTTTTGAAGCTGTAAATTTATGATTTGGTGCAAAACTATGTCGCCCGACCCCAAAATTCAATACGGAGCAATTTAAACAGTTTTTAAACACTATTTAAAATTTGCTTCTCCGAGAATAAATTTCACATCTGCATGGCGAATATTGTGAAGCCAATTCATGGGCGCCAAAATTGTCGGATTAATTTTTTCAACAATAAAAACCACAATATCTGCCTGAAATGCATCCGCTAAAACAATCATTTCACCGATGTTTTCCGGCATACAATTCTCGGAAGCGTAAAACAGGATTTTTCGCTCCGTAACCGACTCAAATCCTGTAATGCAATAGGGTTGTTCTTTCAAGCCTGCTTCACCAATTTTAATACCGGTTTTTTCTTCGATAAAATCAACGTTTTTTATCAGGTAATCGTATAATTCCTCAATGTTCTCAAATTTCCCTTCAATCTTAAATGTTTGTATCTCAGTCATAGTAATGTTCCTCCTTGTTTTTCTACCACGAGCAACACATTACCTCGAAAGACACCAAAGAAGACCAAAACCCAATAAAGAAGTTACATTGGGACATATATAAAATCAATATCTATGTTCATGGTATTATCAAAGAATGGGAAATGAAAAAATGAGGCGGATGTGAGAGAAATTATTTTAGAAATAATATCAATTTTAGTGTCATCGGGAATAATTTCATTTGTTTTTTGGGTTTATACCCCAGAAAGCACTGTAAGCGCTAAGGTTTTTCTGCCAATAGTTATTTTTTGTAGCGTTTTCTTATATGGATGCATAAAATATAGCTTCCATTTACAAAATAAACTAAAAAAACAAACGTTATTAATACTTCCTAAATTAAAGGCTATACAACGCCAAAAATTAATTTTTGAGCCATCAGAATTGTTCCATATGAACACTGTGGTATCGCTTTTTTACAAAGATATCGGTGAATTTTTTATAGGTTATGGGGTTGTTGAAACTATCTTAACTGATACAAAATCATTGCAAGTGTCAGTTAAGGAATATATTTCGGATGATTGGACTAATGAAAAAGTTTTTGAAAAGAAAAACAATATTGTTCTCAAGCCTTCATTCCCGCTTGAGTATCTGGTAAGTCCACAACGGCAAGGAGAATTATAATGAGTGAAATTCAAGAAATTAAAAAAGATAATGTGTTTATCGCAAAAGTCGTAAAAATTATTGATGATTATAAAATTGTTATTAATAAAGGGTCTGAAAGTGGTGTGAAAATGAACCAAACCTTTCTAATTTATCGCTTGGCTGAAGAAATTATTGACCCAGAAACAAATGAAAACTTGGGGAATTTAGAAGTAATAATAGGACGTGGAATTGTTACACATGTTCAAGAAAAAATAGCAACATTAACTTCAAATACTGTGCGCAAGGAAAATAAACGAATTATTAGAAGAAATAACCCAAACCTCGGTGCTTTCATGGGTCTTCTGGGTGATTCCGAAGAAATAATAGAACCAACTTCTGATACAGTACCATTTGAAGATCCGCAAAAAGGTGACTTGGCAAAGCCAGTATAAAAAGGAAGAATCATGGTTAAAAACAAAGATTTACCGGAACAACGATATCAAATTATTTTATTTGAAAACAAAAACATCCGCAGAGTGTGGGTGGAAGATGAGTGGTTTTATTCGGTCATTGATGTTGTAAGCATTTTAACAGACAGCAAAGACCCAAAAGATTATTGGTATCGTTTAAAGAAACGTGACCCGCAGTTGTCCGATAATTTTGGACAGTTGAAGTTAGAAGGATTTCAGTTATCGACAAATTGTCGACAACTGAAAATGCAATCGTCAGACGGTAAATTTTACAAAACCGATTGTGCTAATAATGAAGGACTTTTACGGGTTATTCAATCAATTCCGAGCAAAAAAGCTGAGCCAATAAAATTATGGTTGGCGCAAGTGGGGCGTGAAAGACTTGAAGAAATCCAAAACCCGGAATTATCAATGCAAAGAATGCAGGAAGAATACAAAAAGCGTGGCTATGACGAAAAATGGATTGATGTTCGTGTTCGTAGTATTGTAACCCGGAAAGAACTGACTGACCAGTGGAAAATACGGGGCGCAAAAGAAGGTAAAGAATATGCCATTTTAACCAACGATATGACCAAAGAAACCTTTGGACTAGAGGTTCAAGATTACAAAGAATACAAGGATTTGGAAGATAAAGACAATCTTCGCGACCATATGACTCCGATGGAGTTAATTTTGACAATGCTCGGTGAAGAAACAGCTAAAGAAATCCACAAATCAAGAGAGTCCCTTGGTTTTGATGAATTGCACCAAGATGTGAAAGAAGCGGGAAAAATTGCCAAGAAAACCCGAATTGAAATTGAGGATAAAACGGGCAAAAAAATTGTTGAGGGCGAGAATTATCATCAGTTGAATACTAAAAAGCCGAAACAGATTGAAGATAAAGATAATAAAAAATGAAAACAGTAGGTGTATATGGCTAATATTAAAACTAGAATATTGCAAATATTGGGACAAAAAAATGCACTACAACTGGATCAACTAATTGAAAGTGTAAGAGACATTGCATTAATACAAGACAAAATAAAATTAGATGAGACTAGGATTAAAATAATCATCAATCAATTACTCAAAGCTGGTATAATTTTGGAATTTGAAGGAAAACTGATGATAAATAATCCGACAAATATGTCAAGAGTTCATAGTAATCAAGGTATAAATATAACTTATTACCCAACCGGACAATCTTGCACAATGGGTTCTCCAGGAATGACCATAGGTAACACTACAATGACATTTGGTAATCCTGCTATAATTCGGCAAAATCCAGCCTGTTACTTCTTTACAATTGATATTGATTTGCCCTTAAAATTAGAATTGAAAGAATATAAACACCAATTACTCTCATGTAAAATTGAAAATATAAATTACAGGATATGTCATATTGTAAAAAAACGAGGTGAGGAATGTTTTTCTATATTTGATACAAAATATTTACCTTATTTTTCATTTATACAAATC
>DBCX01000027.1 GCA_002293275.1 Cyanobacteria bacterium UBA947
CGCAATTTCGCCGGCCAGCTTGCCGCTAATCATAGCCAAATTCGTGCCTTCCCAATGGACGTTGTTAACAAGCATCGCCGCATCGCCCGCGACCAGAACCCCGGGTGCGTGCAGTTTCGGCATTTTTTTGTACCCGCCCTCGGGTATCAGGTGGGCGGAGTATTCAAGTAATGCTGCGTCTGTGAACATCGGCGCGATTGACGGGTGGGCTTTGAGTTCGTCCAGCAGCTCGTAGGGCTTGATTTTGTGCTTCATTAAATCATCTAATGCTACGCCGAGCCCGATGCTGATTGACTTTTTGTTTGTGTAAATAAATCCCATCCCTGTCATACCTGACATTGGGCCGCCAAGGATTTGGTAAACGCATCCTTCGTCAGTGCATTCCTCAATCTTATAGGTCTCTTTTACGCTCAAGGCAACATCTTTTGGTTCAATACGGCCTCTTAGCCCGATTTGCTCGGTCAAAAGCGAGTTTACGCCGTCTGCTATTATGACAGTGTCTGCAAAATAGTCTTCAAGCTCGGTACGAACGCCGATTACGCGGCCTTTTTCTTTAATAATCTCGCGCACAACGGTTTGTTCTGCGATTGTAACGCCCTCTTGGCGCGCTTTGTCGGCCATCCAGCGGTCAAATTTTGCGCGGTTGACGCTGTATGCTTCGCCTGCGTCCGGGTCGTGGTAGGAGATTATGGTGGAGTCTTTTTCTCCGAGGATGGCGAATTTGTGTTCTGTTATCCGGCGCTCTAACGGCGCTGTTTCAAGAAAATCCGGAAAAATTTCGCGCACGGCGTGGGAATAGATTGCGCCGCCAAAAACGTTTTTTGCGCCCGCAAAGCTGCCGCGCTCAATCAGGACGACCTGCGCGCCTTTTCGTTTTGCCGCAACGGCTGCGGATATGCCGGCAGGGCCTGCGCCAACCACTATGATGTCGGTCTTGTTCATGTAACAATTATATCATGATAATCACAGCGGGTAAATTCAAGGGCCGAAAAATAGCCGTACCGGGCAAGGGCGCAAGCGAGATGGGTGCTCGTCCCACTTTGTCTAAAATCCGGATGGCTGTGTTTAACACATTGCAGTCTATGATTGATTTTGAGGGCAAGAGTTTTCTTGATATGTACGCCGGCAGCGGGGTTATGGGATTAGAGGCGCTCTCGCGCGGGTTTGAAAAAATTACGTTCATTGAAAAATTGCCAAAAGTCTTAAAAGAAAACCTTTCGGGGTTTGATTTTCCGTTTTGCGTTTTTGAAGGCGATGCGCTAAAAATCGCTCCGAAATTGGGCGAATTTGACGTTGTGTATATTGACCCGCCGTATGCCGCAGGAATCAACGAGCAAAGCGTGGCCGCTGTGAAGGCCGGAATAATCATCGTTGAGCACGTGGAAAAATTTGAGCATCCGGGTATCGTGAAGCAAAAACGGTACGGGAACAAATTTATAAGTATAATAAAAAAGGCGCCTTGCGACGCCTTTTAGCAATTCATTAAACCGTAATTACTTAACGATTTCTTTGAATTTTTTACCTGCTGAAAATGCCGGAACTGTTTTCGCAGCGATTTTCAAAGCAGCGCCTGTTTGCGGGTTACGGCCCGTACGAGCTGCTCTTTTTCTTGATTCAAAAGTACCAAAGCCAACAAGTGTAACTTTTTTACCTTTTGCAACTGTTTTTTGGATTGTTTCAATAGTTGCCGCGATTACGTCAGTAGCCGCTTTTTGCGAAACTTTCGCTTTTTTTGACACCTCTTTTACTAATTCTTCTTTGTTCATTACGAATCTCCTTTTTACCTACATATACTTTGCAAAAAACAAAAGTTTTTTAACATGCATTAATTTAACACCTTTTTTAAGGCATGTCAAGGGGTTTGTTAAAAATTAGCCGTTAGTTTGCTTGATTCTGGCGAACTTGACGTTGTTGTAAAAATACTGCAAAATGGCAAACGCGCTGTGGCCGCTCTTTGCGAGGTTATTTGCGCCGTGCTGGCTCATACCGACACCGTGACCCATCTTCTTAACATTGGAGTCATAAGACGGTACGGAGTGGATATACGGGAGCGACCCGCCCCAGACATCCTCGGCGTTTTTTGACCTGCCGCCGGCTGAGGCGCTGTAATACGCGTTGACAATTTTCATATCGTGGGTCAAGACGATTCCGCGGGTCTCGTCAACGAGGGTGTTTGTTTTGGCGGTTTCGGCCGATGCGCCGCGGTAGGCCTGGTCGTCCGGTGTGTCAAAAAGATCAAACCCCAAGGCGGTGCGCTTGCCAAGGTTGGCCATCGCGTAGCTTCTTGCGGCGATCGCCTGTGCTTTGAGCGCTTCTTCGTGCCAGCTGGGCGACATCTCAACAGGGACAACACCTTTGAGGTAGTCTTCAAGCTCAACATCGTTTATGACGGTGAGTTTACCCTGAACGTTGCGCACAATCACGCTGCCGCGGTACCATTTGCCTTTTGCGCTGGTAAAGCCGCTTGTCTCGGGCCGGATGATTATGCTGTCGGATTTGAGTTTGTAAAAAGTATCGTTAATTCGTATCGCGATGGTATCGCGGTATGGCTGCAGCAGGTAGCCTTTCATCGCGTCAAGGTTGCAGATAAGCCGTCCTGTTGCTGCATCAAAGAGTGCACCTTTAACGGAGGTGCCGACAGCGGCCTCGCTTACGCCTGTTTGAAGCCCGATTTTTATTGCGTGGCATGGGTTTGCAAACAGGAAAAACATACATAGTATCAGCAGTATCCTCATAGTTCCATGGTAGCAAACCGGCCGCCGGCGCGCATAGTCCGATGGATTGATTTTATGCCGTATTAACGTAAGATGACAGTTCGGTATCGGCAAGTTTTGCTATAAGGCCGTCCAATTTTTGTTGGTTTTGCTCGTTCAGTAATGAATCGGATGATATTTTTCTAAATTCATTAAGCACAAACCGTCGCAAGATTTCTTTTTTTTCTGAATCTTTTGCGCACAATTGAACCGTGTAAAAGAAATTTGCGTCAACCATTTTACAGATGGAGTCAAAAAAATCATTGTGCAAGCGGTTTTTGACAAGAAACCAGAACACGTGGATTGGAATGTAGGCGTGGTCTTTTATTGATTTAAGGTCAGTTGTCAGCTTGAGCTCAAAGGATACGGAGCCTTCGACATAGTTTCTGGCGTAGAGTTTTTCTTTGAGTCCGTAGTATGATTGGATGCAGTACAGGTATTGGCATACAAACACATTATCATCTGATAGGTAGCCGGATGGAAACCCTATATTGTACTTGTCGATTATGGATTTTTTGAATATCTTGTTCCACAGCATGCAGTTTGGGGTTAATTCAAGGATACGCGTTTCGTTTAACACGTATTTTCCAGTATGAGTCAGCGTTAACCCGGTATGCTCAGCTGAAATTACGTTCAAAAAGGTTTGGTTAGTTGATTCGGTTGAATAAGTCTGCTCGCAGATGACAAGGTCAACGTCTTCTTGGATAAGCGTTGAGTGCATGCGCTCAATCATTTGCGCTTTGTACGAATCGTCTGCGTCGCAAAACATTATGTATTTTCCGGCTGCCTGGCGCAAGCCTTTGTTTCTGGCGCGCGCAGGGCCGAGGTTTTCGCCGGTCAGTACAACAAACCGCGGGTCTTTTTCGGCGTATTCGTTCAAGATTTTCAGCGAGTCGTCGGTTGAGCCGTCGTCAACGCAGATAACCTCAAAATCCTTGAATGTTTGGTCAATAAAGGCACTCAGGCATTTGTCAAGGTACGGTGCGGCGTTGTATACGGGCAGGATTACGGATATTGGGGTGTTTGAGTTATTTGTAACCGAGGTGTCCTCCGGTGAGTGTTTAAACGGGTCGTGTGCGTGCCAAAGCTCGTCACCCGGAAGGTTTTCGTAGTGCCATGGCTTGATTTTCCCGTTGTAGTGGACGATGGAAGGGTGCGCGCCTTGCCAGCCGGTGACAGGGTTTCTGGTTTGGTCGTTCCAGTGGTCGTTCAATATCTTAATTCGCCCCTCCAGCACGGCATTTATTGCGGATTGGTCGCCAAGACTTGCCTGATTGTTGTGGTTGGCGTTGAGCCAGTCAAAAAGCTGCGAGGTGATATTTTGCTCGCGCCACATTTTGGTGTTTATGACAATAACGCCGGTATTTACGGTTGTTCGCGGGTAGGTTGATTCTTTTGCGGCGGCAAGCGGGTGGCAACTTATATCCGTTTGATACAGCCGGCGCAGGCTTGTCAAAACTATTACATCAGAGTCCAGATATACAACTTTGTCCTCATTGGCGAGCATTTGCGGGATATTCAGCCTGTAATAAATCGGTGTTGCAAGGTGCAAGAGCGGGTTCAGGTAAAACTTTTCAAACATCGCGGGATCTATTTTTGCAAACTCAATTTCGCAATCGCTGATATCTTTCAAGGCAAGGATTTTCTCCTTATTTTCGTCTGTAATCCCGCCGTCAAGGATATAGAAGCGGATGTTGTCGTTCGGGTGCTTGTTTTTCAAAACCGATGCCATGGTAACGGCTGTGTACGGTGCGAATTTGCCGTCGCACGCAAGGCACACGGGGATTGTGAGTTTGGTGTCGGCGAGTTTTTCCGAGAGCTCTTGTCTGTTTTTCAGGTACTCACTGTCCTGCGGCAGATATAAGCCGGCTGTTTCGTTGCAGTCGTAGGCTTGCTGCCATTGTTCGCGGATTTTGTGGACGTTGCTTAAATACATTGCAGCCGTGTACAATTGGCCGGGCTCTTGATTGTTTTGGGCAAGCAGCAGCTTAAACCAGACGGCAGCCTGGTCGTATTGTTCCCGCTCAAAAAGGTATTTGCCCATCTCACAGCAGGCCGAACCTGTTATCAGACCGTAATCAAACAGGCGAGAGAAGGATTTTAGCGAATTTTGCCTGTCTGCGAGCTTGGTGTAGATATCAAACAATTTGGCTGCGCATTCGGCGTTTTGGTCGGGTTCTTTCGGGTCAAAACAGAGCTCAAAGAGTTTTGCTGCGGTGTCATAGCGCTGTTTTTCGTAGAGTTCGCGCGCGTAGATAAGAGTTTCTTTGCCGAGAAACATTTTATCGTTTTCGTACATTTTATCAAATATTTGGAACATGATATTTTTTTCGGTTTCAATTTTTTCGGGTGTTTTTTCGCAGTAGATAGTAAGGTCGCTTAAGGTCGGTTTTGCGCCGAGTGCGGTGCAGATTTCGTTGACGGGGCGGCTCCAGACGGGGTTGAGGCTGCGTTTGAAAACCCGGGCACTGTATGCAAACTTGTTACCGCTTGATTTTGTGATGTGTTTGCATCGTAAAATATCGTACTTGTTCAGCGTTGACTTCAGGCGCAAAAGCATTGCAAGGCTGGGTTCTGCAAGCCATTCATCGGCGTCAAGCCACAGTATGTAATCCTTTGATGCCTTTGAGAACGAGAAATTTCGGGCGGCGGAAAAATCGTATGACCATTCAAAATCAAAAACATCATCTGTGTATTGGCGGGCAATTTCCTTGGTTTTGTCTGTGCTGCCAAGGTCAACTATGATGATTTCGTCGGTGACAGAGCGAACCGAATCAAGGCATCGGGTAAGATTTTTTTCGTCGTCACGGACAATCATGCATAAAGAAATACTTGTCATAACAAGATTTTACAATTGTTTGATGCGGGTGTCAATTTTTAGCAGATGAAATTAGTATTTACGCTTTTTGCGAACCCTTTTGCCATCCTGGAGCCGGCTTCGTAGCAGGCGATTGAGCCAAGAACCAGCGTGGCGCCTCTGATAACGGCACCTAATCTGCCGGGGATTTTGACGAACTTGTCGTAATTTGCTTTTATTAATCTTTCGCCGGCAAACATTGTGGCGATGGCGCCGGTTTCGGTGATGCCCGTGGTGAGCGGGTCGTCCGAGCGCAGCGTCTTAATCCCGCTGGAAACAACGATTAGCGGGTTAACGGATTTTGATGCGGCGTTTGCGATTTTATCAAGCTTCATGAT
>DBCX01000019.1 GCA_002293275.1 Cyanobacteria bacterium UBA947
ACTTTATATCCACCTACAACAACCGTAACGAGGCCTTTGTTAAAGTGACCTTTGGGGGTTCAACCGGGGGCGACATGACTGTCGGCCGCAAAATTCGCAAAAATAAAAGCGGTTACGCCAGCACCTATTACCTGAACGACAGCCCGACAACTTTATCCAATATCCACGCGGTTTTAGAAGAATTCAACGTCACCCCGAACAGTTACAACGTGATGATGCAAGGCGATGTCATGGGCATCACCAACTGTACTCCCAAAAACCGCCGCAAAATCATTGACGAAATCGCCGGTATCGCTGATTTTGACCGCCGCATTGAACAGGCCACAAACGAGCTTACGACCGTTGAGCAGCGCATTGAAAAGGCGGGTGTGATTTTAGGCGAGGTTGACACGCGTCTTGAACAACTCAAAGATGAGCGCGAAACCGCCTTGAAATACCAAAAACTTCGCGAAGAAAAAACCTCCCTTGAAGCCCAAGTCAACACCGTCCGCTTTTTTGACCTGAAACGAAATTTAGAACAAGCCCACGCAAACATTCTTGATTTCGGCAAAAAGAAAAAAGAAGAAGAGGTCAAAAATCAGGATTTGGACGAGCGCCTGAAACTTATCCGCGGTAAGTACGACGAGCTGTGCGCGCAGGTGAAAGAACAAGGCGAAGAACAACAAATTGAGCTGAAAAAGCAAGAAGAGGGGGTAAAAGGCGAGGTTGACCGAAAAAATTCGGCAATAAATTTCGCCGACAAACAGATCCACGACGGCCTGCGCTCAATTGAGAACGCCAAAAACGGTATTGAAGGCTTTACCCAAAAGATTACCGATTTTGAGCTGAAAATCAAACTCAAAGACGGCGAAATCACCGGTTTGCAGTCGCAAAAAAGGGGTAAACAAGAAGAACTTGAGCAAATCTTAAAAGATATGACAGGGCTGAACGCCACAGCTGACGCGCATTTGCAAAAACGCGCCGACCTGCGTGCAACGCTGGAATCCTTGCAGGACAGGGAAACCACGCTTATTAAAGAAAAGCTGCCGCTTGAGCAGGAGCTGAAAAACCTGCAAGCAGAGCTTGCCGCCGCGCGCGCAAAGGTGGAAGAATTAACCGAATTGAAAGCGAATTTTGCGGCCGACCAAAAGCTAAAACAAGAGCTGACAGCGCAGCTTACGCAAGAGCTTGAAGATTTGAAACTTGTCCAGAGCAACTCGCTGCACGAGGCGGACAAAACCAAAAACGAGATAAACGATCTCGGGCACAACATCCGCACGCTGCATAACAAGATTGCGTCGATGGAGGCCCGCAAACAGGTGTCCGAGGAGAGCCTCGGCCGTGCGGTTGACACCGTGACAAACGCGAAACTCAAAGGTGTTCACGCGCCGCTGGTGCAGCTCGGAAAAGTTGATAAAGAGTATTCAACCGCTATGGAAGTGGCTTTTGGCGGCCGAATGACGCACATTGTTGTTGATGACGAAAACGTCGCCTCGCGCGCGATTGAGCTTTTGAAATCCTCAAACGCCGGCCGTGCGACGTTTATCCCGCTTAACAAAATACGGCAAGCACCCGCAAAATTGACCCTGCCAAAAGACAAAGGGGTGATTGATTACGCGATTAATCTGGTGGATTTTGACGCAGCCTACACGGACGCGTTTTATTACGCTGTCGGCGAAACACTTGTGGTGGAAGACATGGGGGTTGCTAAAAAACTTATCGGCAAATACCGGATGGTCACGCTCGCCGGTGAAATCTTTGAAAAATCCGGCTCAATGACAGGCGGTTCTGTGCGCAGAACAGGTGTGAGTTTTTCAAGCAGCGATGACGAGGAGCTTTCCGCGGCGCGTGAGAACCTGAAAAAAATGGAAACAAAATTTGCCTCGCTTGAAGAAAAAAAATCGCAGCTTGAACAAAAACTTGAAAAAGTCCGTGCGGACTTTGGTGCGTCCGCTGCCGAGCTTTCCAGAGCAAAAGCCGAGCTCACGCACATGCAAACAACTTACGAAAACAGCCGGACCCTGCTGCAAGAGCGCGAAGAATTTATCAAAACCGCTGAGCCAAACATTGCCGCGTTGAACAAAAAACTTGATAAAATGGAAGCCGACAACATAAAAATTTCCGAACAAATGACGCAGACGCAAACGCAAATCGCCGAGGTTGAAAAACTGCTGCAAGACGCCGACCTGAAAGATTTGAAAGAAAAAACCCAAGGCGTTGAGAGCGAAATCAAGCGCCTTGATGCCGCGCTGATGAGCGCAAACAACGATAAGAGCGAGTTTAGCCGCCAGATTGAGTTCCACAAAAACCTTATTGAAACAAAAAATGAGGATATCACAAACATTCTGGCAAACAACAAAAAACTTGAGGCCGACAAGGTTCAGCACAAAGCCGATATTGAAGAGCTCAACAAGCAGTTGGCCGCGCTGCAAGACCAGATTGAAAAAATTGAAATTAAACTCGGCGCGCTGCTCAAAGAGCGCGATTCAATCAATAAGGATTTAATTGAGCTTGAAACGCAAAAACAGGTGCGTGCATCTGACATTGAGCGAATCGCAGAGCAAATCGAGAGTTTCAAATCGCGCCGGCGCGAGCTTGAACCGCAGCTTGAAGATGCGCGCAAAGAGCTTGAAGACGCCGGGCTTGAGGTGAATAAATTAGAACCGTCCGAGATTTCTATTGAAGAAATTACGGAAAAAATCCGCCGGCTTGAAAAGCGCATGGAAGATTTGGGTGATGTGAATATGCGCGCGCTTGCGGCCTATGAGGAGGTGCTAAAACGTCAGACAGAGTTAAAAGAACAAATTGACACGCTGTCAAAAGAACGCAAAGAAATTTTGGACCGGATGCAAGGCTACGAGCAGCTTAAAAAAGAAACGTTCATGAAAACTTACAACAACATTAACGAGAATTTCAAAGAGGTGTTCCACAATTTGAGCGAGGGTGAAGGGTCGTTAAAGCTTGAAAACCCTGATGATCCGCTCTCTGGCGGGTTGACAATTGAGGCTCAGCCGCGCGATAAAAAATTGCAGCGCCTGGAGAGTATGTCAGGCGGTGAAAAGTCGCTCACCGCGCTTGCGTTTGTGTTTGCGATACAAAAATATATGCCGTCACCCTTCTACGCGTTTGACGAGGTGGACGCAAACCTTGATACAATGAACGTTGAGCGTATCGCGCAGATGGTTAAAAATCAGGCAAAAGATACGCAATTTATAGTAGTTTCTCACCGCAAACCTATGATAGAATCAGCTAACAGGACAATCGGTGTGACGCAAAAAGAAAAAGGTATTACAAAAGTAACGGGGATAAAACTCCGCGATGAGGGGTAAATGGGTAGGGAGGCCCGAAAGACACAATGATTAATACAACAGAAGATTACACGATAGGAAATTTGGCAGAAGTTGTCATGCCGCAGCCATTGGAAGACTCAGGGCAGCCCGAGGGAATTGCGATTTTGGTGCAGATGGCAAAGCAGGGCAAAATCAACCCGTGGAATATTGATATAATTGACGTTACGGACAAATACATCAAGTTTCTTTGCGACAGCAAGGAACAGAATTTGCGGCTGACCGGCAGAACGTTTTTGTTCGCAGCCGTGCTGTTGAAATTAAAATCCAATATTTTAGAAGGCATCGATGTGATGTCGATGGAGCAGGCAGCCTATGAGGAGCCGGAGTTTGACGACGACGGTTTTGTGGTTGACTATGAGATGCCGGCGACAAACGTGATTTCTATTGATGAGGTGTTGGCGCGGCGAGCAAGCGTTCGCCAGAACAACAAACGCGTTGTGACGTTAAAAGACCTAATCCGCCAGTTGAAGTTTTATGAGGAACTGGAAAAAAAGCAGTCGCTCAAAGCCTCGCACGAGCGTGCAAAACGGCGGGTTCAGTCGTATTCGCGGCTGACGGCGGACGACATTGTGAATTTGGCGCACGAGGAATATATTGAAGATTGCGTCGCGAAATTGAAAGAGAATTTGGTGCAGATTTTCTCGCGCAATGATAAGATTGAATTGAACGAGTTGACGCTGCTCGGGATGGACCGCGTGAGCGCGTATATTTCGCTGTTGTTTTTGACGGCCGAAACGGATTACGAGCTGCGGCAGGACGAGTTTTATTCTGATTTGTATGTGGTAAAGGGGGTATAAAATGAGAATTATTGAAGGTATTAAAAAAATATATGAAGGTCCCAATGTTGTGCCGGTGCACGTGTTGTTTTTGGTGTACAGTTTGCTTTGTGCCTGTATAGACCCGAAAAATGCGGGTTGGCATACGGCTGCTCTCGGTATTGTAGTTGGTGCATTTGTTGTTTATCTTGGCGGCTGGGGCCTGCAGTTTCTACATAATTGTTTTGACGAGCAATTTGAGCTGCCGGTCCTTAATTCAAGCCCATTGGGGGTATTTTTGAAAGCATTTCCGCTATTGTTTGTTTGGGGGATATATTTATTGGTAATATTAGGTATCTTCGGCGGTGTCACGGTTGCGTTTGCCGTATCGGGAATCGTGCCTAAACTGATAGTCGTTCTTGTTGCGTTGATTTCGGTAATTGCGATTATATTATTTTCGGTTTTCGCGCAGTTTGTTTATGTTGTTTACTCAAAAGATTATTCCCCAAAAGGATTGTGGAATATATTGATTCCGTTTACGTTTATCGAAAAATATTTTGCAAAAATGCTGTCGTTGATAGGTCAGATGGCTTTAATTTTTATTGGTTTGTTCGGTTTAGTTATTATCGCCGGGTTTTTGTTTGCTATGTTCAAAGTTGAAGGTCCTGTGCCGGAGATTCTTGTGAGCGGACTTGCAGATTATGTGACTATGGTAGTCGGATATGCATGCGGCTACTGTCTGGTGAAAATCTACAAAGAGGAGCCGTTGACTTAGGTCAAGGGATAGATTGTATTCAGATCAATACCAAGCGCCTTGCAGATTTTAATGACTACTACGATACTCGGATTAGCGGTGCCTTTTTCAATCATAGATAAATAGTTTTGCGTTATATCTGCTGCTTCTGCAAGTTTTTCTTGTGAAAATCTTTTGCGTAATCTTTCAATCCTAATATTTTCAGCGACAATTTTTATAATCTCTTTTTTCACCATAAAATTATTATATCTTAACTTGACATTTATTATTACAAATGATATAATTTATATTACT
>DBCX01000007.1:0-6573 GCA_002293275.1 Cyanobacteria bacterium UBA947
GCGATATCGCGCTGCCGTGTGCGACGCAAAACGAAATCAATCTTGACGATGTAAAAAAACTTGTCTCAAACGGTGTAATCGCAATCGGCGAGGGTGCGAACATGCCGCTCACCAAGGAAGCCACCGACTATTGCTTAGAAAAAAATATTCTGCTTGCGCCGGCAAAAGCCGCAAACGCGGGCGGTGTCGCAATATCAGCGGTTGAGATGAGTCAGAACAGTATGCGTTACTATTTGAGTTTTGANNTGACACCGTTATGACAAACATTTTTAATGCCTGCAAAGGCGCAGCTGACGAATACAATCTTGGCAGCAACTACGTTGCAGGTGCCAACATCGCAGCGTTCTTGAAAGTCGCACGCGCTATGCTCGCACAGGGCATTGTCTAATCCTCGGCAAAAATCGCGTTGATAGTTGACGGATTACAAACATCCGCATCTTTATAAGTGTGGTATTTGCAATGCGTGTCAACAAATGTTTTCAGCCGCATCAAATAATTTTTATCCATCTCCAAAACATATTCCGTTGAAACCGTCGGATAGATTTTGTTGTAGTTTTCGTCTATATTATTTACGCGCGGAAAAATCGCATCCTTCTCATTCATGCGCGCCATCTGGTAGTAATACAAACTTTGATAAAGATAGTTGCGCATCATCGCACTGTGCTTAAAATTGTTGCTTAACTTCGCCGTTATATCAGACAAACTCGTAAGGCTGTCGTTCTGCATCTTCAGCGCTTGTGCCGCGGTATAAATTTCCTGCGTATAGCCTATCTGCGCCAGCATAAAAATTACCAACAAAAATCTAACTGTTTTCATATTCTGCCTCCATAACTTCTACCATCTCTTTGACAATTTTGTTGTACGGTGTGGGAATATTATATTTTTTGCCAAGATCCACAATCGTTCCGGAAAAAATTTCCACCTCGGTTTTGCGTTTTGCCTCAACGTCTTGCAGCATTGATGTCTTGCCCTCAGGCGACGCAACGGTGCTTAACTGTACAAACGCCTCGTCTGCCAGAGTTTTTGCATCAGCAATCCCTGCCGCCTGCGCAACCAACGCGGTTTCGTCCATAAGTAATTTTGATAACTCAAGAAATTTTCGGTTGCGCACAATCTGCCCGAACGTCATCTTAAAAATCGCCGACAATTGATTGACCGCAATGTTCAAAATAAGTTTTCGCCACATTGAACGTTCAATATCTTCGTGCACCTGATAATCAATCCCCGCGCGGTCAAAAAATTCTTTGAGCCTGCTGTTGCCGCCAAACACAATTGTATTGTTTTCACCGCTTGTCACATCAACCCCAACTCTCATCGCGCTGTGTCCGATAAAATACACCTTTTCAACATGTTCTGCTCCGTAACGCTCCGCGATAATTTCTTCGCTTGTGATACCGTTGAGCAGCGAAATTATAATCGTGTTCTCGCCGGCAGAATTGTGCTCGCCGCGGACAAAATTCGCGATATTGTCAACCGCCTCAGCCAGGCCGGTAAACTTCGTTGCGATAATTATTAAATCGGCATCAAAGCTGCCGCCCGGCAAAATGTAGTCAAGGTCAAGTGCTTTGCCGTTTAGCACCGGCGGTGTTTTTTTGTATTTTTCAAGCCGCGCATCGTCTACCAGAACTTTTAGCGTCGCGCCGCTTTTTTGGATTTTGTCCGCAAAAATGCTCCCCACCGCACCTGTTCCGCATATCAGGACATTATTAATCATAGTCTCACCACAGTGCCTTTGGCATAAGCCGTTTGTAATACCAAACATCCACGCCGTCATAACTTTTACCCAAATCAAATTTTTCATCGGCGCCAATCGCGCGTATCGGGATGTTTAATTTTTCAGACACCTTTTTGAGAAGCTCATACCCGCGTAAAATATCTTCTTTCGCTGTTTCGTCCCCAAAGTGCGTGTTAGAAATAAACCCGCTGAACTTTTTCCACGGCCGGGTTTTGTTCCCTTGCGCAAAATCCACGTACTCAATAATATTTTCTTCAGTGCTTGTTTCAAACTTTGCCGTATTGACCACAAGATAAATCCGTAAATCTTTTTCGTCATCAATGCCTGTCAAAATATCAAGCATATCAAGCCCCGACGCACCGTACCCCGCATCAATAACAATATCGCCTGCAACACTCAACACATTTTTTTGCGCCGGCGTGATGTAGCTGCCGGCCTCACCCAGTCCGAAATATTCAAGCTGCGTAATGATGTTTATCCCTTCTTGTTCAAGCTCTGCGGCAATCGGGCGCAGAGTATACGTCGGCTCTACCGTATCCAAATCTGCAAGCGTAACCGGGTTGCCCGCCGCGTAAAGCGCACGCGCACGATTAAGCGCTGTTTCTGATTTTCCGCTGGCATACGCGCCCGCAAAGACTTCTACCGTTCTCATACAACCCATCTTACAACAAAATCAAACTTTAATCCAATTATTATTCTTTTTCATCTCCAAATACGTCGCGCAATCAGTGCAAAATATCCCGTCTTTTGCGCTCGCGCTCCCTGTTATCATTTCTTTTGCGTACACGTAATCCGGATGATTCAACGCTTTTTTCAACCCCATTTTGAACACATCAGCCGCGCAAGGCATTCTGTTCGTCCGGCAGCCCAAAAGTCTTCCGTCCCAGTTGATTTGCGGCTCATCCCATAATTGGCTGCAATAAATACTCTGCTGAAATTCCTCGTCTAAATGATCCACCGTCAGTATCCCCTGCTGTTCTTTTTTAACAAAATGCATATCCTTTTTCGCTATCGGCGAATAACCTTCGTAATAATTATCCGCAAACCAAAACCCCATCCACAAATCCTTCGCCATTTTTTTGGCTTCCGGAATTTGGTGCACATTATGTCCGAACGTAACAAATTTCCACGTCATAATCGGCAAATCATTAACATTATACCTTAATTTCCAATTATTTATTTTCATTATATTCCTGATAACCATGTCCAAATTTCCACCCTTGTGGTAAATAGAATAGGTTTCTTGATCGGTACCGCTTATTGAAAAAGCAATCTGCTCAAATCTGCATTTGACAACGGCTTTGGCAACCTCATCAGATATGTAATTGCCGTTCACACCCATCTCGGCTGACAATTTTATACCTTTTTCATAGGCGTAATATATAATATCGGCAAGTTCCGGGTTCAAAAATATCTCACCCGTATTGGACAACTCAATATCTGTCACACAATTGTTATCGACAAATTTTTTAAAATCTTTGAAACGCAGATATCCCTGCCCGATTATATCTTTTTGTTCCGGATAAACATTCCTCCAACACCCCGGGCAATCCAGCTGGCAGATGCTGCACGCATCTATGTGAAATTTTGACGGCAGATTTTTTTCGTCAGCTCGCACCGGCAGACACCCTCCGCTGCACGCCGCGCACGCTGTTAATATCCCGGCCGTTTTAATAAAATTTCTGCGATTCATACACACATCAAACCCGCCTTTTTTTGTGGTAACCGTAAAAGCCGTAAATCATTGCGCCCAAAAGCAGCCACAACGGAAAATATATCGCCGATGTTGTCAAAAATTTCATTGAATAAAGCATCAGCCAAAGGCTTGTGACAACCCCGAGCACCGGCACAACCGGCGAAAACGGCACCTTGAACGGCCGCACCCTGTCGGGTTCGGTTTTACGTAAAATCAGCACCGCGATACAAATGACAATAAATGTTGTGAATGTCCCGAAGTTGCAAAGTTCCGCCGAAATATTCAAATCCATAAACAACGAACACACAACAACCAGCGCACACGCAGCCCACGTGACGATTTGCGGGGTACGGGTTTTTTTATCAACTTTTTGCAATTTTTTTGGCAAAAACCCGTCGCGGCTCATCGCAAACAAAATCCGCGTCGTAACCAGCTGGCAAACCAAAAACACCGAGGCAAGCCCCGCAATAGCCCCCACCGAAATCAATCCCGCAAACCAATCTTTACCGATGAATTTCATCGCTGCCGCAATCGGGGCTTGAATATCTATCGCGCTGACCGGCATAACTCCCGTCAGGACAAGCGCAACCCCCACATACAAAATCGTACACAACACCAGCGTTGTGATAATCCCGATCGGCATGTCCCGCTGCGGGTTTTGGGATTCCTCCGCAGTCGTTGCCACAGCGTCAAACCCGATGTACGCAAAAAAGATTATAAACGCGCCCATAAAAATTCCCTCAACCCCGTTAGGCGCAAACGGCACCCAGTTTTCGGGCTTCACATAAAACGCACCAACCGCCACAAATGAGGTTATTATGAGAACATTTATTGATACCATTATCCCCGCAAACCGCGCGGATTCTTTGACCCCGACAATCAACAACACCGTTGCCGCCAGCGTCAAAAAAATAGTAGGTAAATTCAACGCAACCGGAATCGTATCAAACAAGTACGGTACTTTATCGTGAATATCCCACCCGTATTTTTGGCACATAATCGTAATCGAGCGGTAATCGTACCGCAGCCAGACGGGAAAATCCACAACCCACCCGGGCAGCACATGCACAAACCCTTTTAAAAATTGCGTCAAATAGCCGCCCCACGAGCTTGCCACCGTGATGTTTGCAATCGCGTACTCCAAAAGCAGCACCCACCCGACCATCCACGCGGCAAACTCACCCATCGTCGCATAAGTATACGTATACGCGCTGCCTGAAACCGGTATCATAGCGGCGATTTCGCTGTAACAAAGCGCAGTAAAAACGCACACAATCGCCGCGATTATCATTGAAATCGCAATTCCCGGCCCGGCACCCGGACCTTCCGGCCCGCCTTGAATCGCTGTCCCGATTATCGCAAAAATCCCCGTTCCGACAACCGCCGCAATCCCTATCACAACCAAATCAAACAAGTTCAACGCTTTTTTTAACTCGGACTTTACGCCCGCTTCAATCAAATCATCAGGGCTTTTTTTCATCAATAAGTTATCAACAATACCGCTAAGCTTCATTTTCGCGTTTCCTGTTTTTTCTATAACCGTAACCGAAATATATCAATATACCAATCACAATCCAGATAGGAAACAACGTGGACGAGGTCGTCAAAAATTGCATTGAAAAAATCATCAGCCCGCCGCAGCAAAGTATCCCCAAAATCGGAAACAACGGTGAAAACGGCACCTTGAACGACCGCACCCTGTCAGGGTCTGTCTTTCTCAAAATCAACACCGCCACGCACACAACAATAAACGATGTGAATGTCCCGAAATTGCACAGCTCTGCCGCCACGCTCATATCAATTGTTAAAATACCGGCTATCGCAAAAACCCCCACAACATAAGTCAAAAGCGCAGGTGTGTGGAACTTTGGATGCAGTTTTTGGAACCTGCGAGACAAGAAATTATCCCGGCTCATCGCGAACAAAATCCGTGTCGCCGCCATTTGCAGCACCAGCAAAACGGACGTCAAACCGGCAATTGCGCCTACCGAAATCAATCCCGCAGCCCAATTTATTCCGATTTTTCCCATAATGAACGCCATCGGCGCCTTCAAGAACGCCGCCGGAACAGCTCCGCTTGTATCTTGCACACCTGTAAGCACCACTGCAACAAGCACATAAACAATCGTTGTCACAATCAACGACCCGATAATACCTATGGGCAAATCTTTTTGCGGGTTTCTGCACTCTTCCGCGGTCGTTGCTATCGCGTCAAAGCCGATATACGCAAAAAAGATTATAAACGCGCCCATAAAAATTCCTTCAACCCCGTTCGGCGCAAACGGCACCCAATTGTCAGGCTGGACATAAAACGCGCCCGCAACAATAAACAACGCAATCACAACCAGTTTTATCCAAACCATAATCGCCGCCATTTTCGCGGAATCCTTCATCCCCTTAACCAAAATGGCCGTTATAACCGCGGTAATCAACACCGCCGGCAAATTAAACGTCTCAACAAGCACCTCAGGCGGGTTCGTCAGCCACACCGGCAGCATCGGGAACCCTTTTAAAAAGTTCATCACATAATTTGACCACGAAATCGCAACCGCAATATATCCGACCGCATATTCAAGCATCAAAATCCAACCGACCATCCACGCGGCAAACTCACCCAGCGTCGCAAACGTATACGTATACGCGCCGCCGGCAACCGGTATCATTGACGCGAATTCGCTGTAACAAAGCGCCGAAAACGTACACGCAATCGCCGCAATAATCATTGAAAGCACCAAAGCCGGACCGGCACCCGCACTTTGCGACCCGCCGGCCGCAGCTATCCCCACAACAGCAAAAATCCCCGACCCGATTATCCCGCCGACACCTAATATAATTAAATCCCACACCCCGAGCGTCTTATCCAAACTTTCGCCGCAGGCCTGCTCAATCATCAAATCCGGATTTTTCGTCCTCGTAATGCTTTTCCAAAATTTTTGTATCATTTTTCCCTTTTAATTCCTCGCACAAATCCCGTTTTAGCTTGCCCCTTTTAATAACGGAAATCCCAGCTCTTCTCGCTGCGTCACATACAATTTCGCCACCGCGGACGCCATTGTTCTGACGCGGTTAATAAAATTTATCCGCTCGTCTTTGCTGATAACGCCGCGCGCATCAAGCAAATTGAACGTATGCGAACACTTCA
>DBCX01000007.1:6587-10288 GCA_002293275.1 Cyanobacteria bacterium UBA947
GGTAAAGGTCAAACATCGCGAACAAAGATTTGGCATCGCTCACCTCAAAGTTATATTTTGACTGCTCAATCTCGTTCTGCAAAAAGATTTCACCGTAACTTAAAGTATCGTTCCACATAATATCAAACACGGATTCCTTGTTTTGCAAATACATCGCAATCCGCTCCAACCCGTAAGTCAGCTCAAGCGCAACAGGTTTAACTTCAAGCCCGCCGACCTGTTGGAAATACGTAAATTGCGTAATCTCCATCCCGTCAAGCCAAACTTCCCAACCGACACCTGCCGCACCCAGCGTCGGAGACTCCCAATTATCCTCCACAAAACGCACATCATGCTCGGCCAAATCAATTCCCATCGCCGACAAACTTTTCAAGTAAAGCTCTTGTGCATCCTCAGGCGAGGGTTTCAAAATAACCTGAAACTGGTAATAATGCCCCAAACGGTTCGGGTTCTCACCGTAACGCGCGTCAGTCGGGCGCCGGCACGGCTCAATCATCGCGGTATTCCACGGTTCAGGTCCGAGCGATCTCAAGAACGTCGCAGGGTTCATCGTTGATGCTCCCTTTTCAATATCATAAGGCTGCTGGATTATACAGCCGTAATCCGACCAGAATTTTGATAAATTAAAAACTAATTCCTGAAAATTTAGCGCCACAATAGAATAATTCTACGTCACGCACACTTTGATTACAAGCGAATTGTAAGTTTTATTAAGCCCTGAAAATATTTCCGTATCAAATTAACATATTTAACAGTTTCGGGTCAACATCGGATTGGTTGCTTTCATTTTGGCTTTTACCGGGGTGCATATATTCGGAAACAACGACAAGGTAATCTCCGAACCGTTCCATCTCAAAATCAGGAGGTTCTTCTCCTCGCAAATCAATTCCATCCGGTTCAAGTCCTTCAATGCAGTCTTCTACTATTTTCGTAAATTCTTGAAGCCCTTTATATACTTCCCTCTCGTTTGATACATCCAATTCAGTAAAATCATAAGTGACGGTCTTTTTTTCTGATCCATCATTAAACGCAACACACAATAACTTTTTGTCGAAGGCACTCCACCCGCTCAACATAACATCCTGCGAAAGATCATTCAAGCCTGCAAAAGTATATCTGAGCGCATTAACGTTTGACGGCCCGATTTTATTAAGAGTACTCGTTGTTTCGGAATCATCCGCTATACGAAGTTTGCCAAAGGTCAGGTTCTGATAACCCTGAATTTTCCCAATCATCATAGTTTTATCCTTTCTTAACAATAACGATATTTGTCTATAATTTCAAGAGCCTTTTGTTTTTCGTCTAATTCCCGGTCAACTTCTTTGGCCGCCTTTTCCACCAAGCTGGCGATACCCGTGAATGTCTTAACTAAGTCTTCTTGCCAGTCGAATTTGTGCGTAGTTTCTTTTTTGACACCCTGCTCGGTTTTGAACGAAAATGTAAAAAACCAGTTTCTGGATTTGTCGTCAACATCCGCACTCAAAAGTATATCCACCTCGGACTTGTCCAACTGTTCCAGCGCGGACTCAAACTTATCTACATTCCTTGCCCCAATCGACGTGAGTAACGTGGTCGTATTGTTATCACGCGCTATCTCAAGCCCTTTAAAACTCGTCCCCGCGTAACCTTGTATTTTGCCTATCATTGTGTTTCCTTTATTTTGTCATTAACAATTGCTTGAAAATATGAACAGAAAATATTATGCCGTTAAAAAATAAAAAGTTACAATTTTTAATATTCTAACATCGCAGAAATATTTTCACCTTTCATTTTATCACGCCCGCACAAATCGCACAATTCAATCAAAAACGCTGCACCAACAAGCTCCGCGCCGGTTTTTTTGACCAGCTTGCACGCGGCCTCAGCGGTGCCGCCCGTTGCCAGCAAATCGTCCACCAAAAGCACCCTTGCACCCTTTGGCAGCGCATCTTTGTGGATTTCAAGCGCGTCCGTTCCGTATTCCAGCTCATAACTTTCCGAATAAACAGCCGCCGGCAGTTTTCCGGGTTTTCTTATAGGTACAAAACCCGCGTTCAATTTGTACGCAATTGGCATGCCCAAAATGAACCCCCTGCTTTCAATCCCCGCAATAAATTCTATCTTCTCATTCTTGAACCGCTCGCAAAACCAATCCACCATCGTATGCAGCGCCTTGGGTTCTTTTAGCGCCGTCGTTATATCTCTGAACAAAATCCCCGATTTTGGAAAATCAGGCACCGCCCGGATTTTACTTTTCATCTCTTCAATCATCGCCGCATCTGTCGTCATTATCCTTTTATCTCCTCTCTCACCCGTTCAATAACCTGTTTTGTAAACCGTTTCGCTTTGGCCGCAAAGTAGTCTTCTTCCTCTTTAACCAGACCGTGCGTGGTTTTGCCCCAATTCATATCTTTTGGTCTGAACAATATTTTTAAACAAATAAATATCACAAGCGGAAACCACAGCACAAGCAAGTAAACCGATGTTTCGGCGGCTTCTTTTATCGCTTGCAGCCGGTTCATATTATCATACCTTCTCAAACTGTAACGCGCCGCCATAAAAAACGCCGCCCCGATTATACACCCGACAATTATTGATGAATAAATCATGTGCGGAGGCGCAGTATGGGTAATCACCTTGAACCCGCGGATTAACAGCTCCATCACAAGCCACAACGGCATAATAAATTGCGAAATGTACGCAAACATATCCAACCGTACCCGCAGCGACATATCCTTTGAATGCAGTGCCGCCTCGCAATGCTCTAAATATCGCCTAAAAGTACCTTCCAGCCACCGTCTGCGCTGCCTGAACAGCGGCCAATGGTAGATAATACCTTCCTCATACACCGCCGTGTCCATACAAAACCGGATATCCCAGCCTTTTATATGGAGTCTTGTGGACATATCCAAATCATCTGTTATCGTGTAATCGTTCCACCCGCCGATGTCTTCCAGCGCCGTGCGTTTGATAAGCTCACCGTTACCGCGAAGCTCAACCGCACCTTTTACCGAATCACGGCTCACCTGAAAATGCGCATCCATCGTATATTCGTTACTCTGGCAGCGCGTCAAAAAGTTCACTTCACGGTTGGAGATAACCTTCCTTGCCTGAACAGCGCCCACATCCGCCGGTTCAAGATACGGCACAAGTTTTAATAAAAAATCCGGCTCAACCCGTGCGTCCGCATCAAACACAAGCACCGCCTCGCCTTTTGCAATCTCCATCGCATCGTTTAGCACCGCCGACTTGCCCGGAAACGCGTCCATATCACGCACCATCGCCGCGACTTTATCATATTTTTTTGCCAGTTTTTTAATGACAACCGCCGTATTATCCGTGCTTCTGTCGTCAATCACAATAATCTCAAATTGCCCGTAATCCATCGCCAAAATATTTTCTACTGTCGCCTCAATAACGCTCTCCTCGTTGTGTCCGGGTATCAGCACCGACACAAACGGTTTGTAGTGCGGGTTGACCGGCACAGAGTCCATGTTCAAACGTTTCTTAATCCGGTACGCAAGCGTTGAAAACCCTGCGTAAATCGCCATCAAGCCGCACAAAAACGCCAGCCCCAAAACGGTGTTGAAATAACTCTGGAAGATATACAAGAACACCCCCAGACCAAAAAATATCGTGAATAACAATATCCGCTCTTTCATACAAAAACTATTGTAGCATGAAAACACAAATGTCTAGCCAAATGTCTTGAAAGTTGTCTC
>DBCX01000055.1 GCA_002293275.1 Cyanobacteria bacterium UBA947
GGACCTGCTTATACGGGGCCGGCCGCAGCGCCGACTCCTGCACCCGGCGCACCAACCGTACCGCCTGCACCAACGGGTATGCCGGGCGCGACCGTTGACGAGGCCGTTGAGCTTTATATAGAAAAAAATAAACCGGAATAGCGGCTCATTAGAGCATTATTCAGGTAATTGTAACCGGTGTTTTGTAAAATAAATGCCGGCGCATGTCTGTTTGCGTTTAAACTCTGCGCCGCGGAAAAGTTTAATCAGGCCGTCAACAATCTGCTTGTCGTATTTTTTATAAATATCAGCCGCCGCCAGCCGCTGCTCAAAATACATCTCAACAATATCATCCAAAACCGGGTAGTCCGGCAGGCTGTCAGAGTCTTTTTGATCCGGCCGCAGCTCCGCAGACGGCGGTTTGTCAATTGTTTCTTGCGGGATAACATCACCCAAATACCGCGCCAGCTCGTAAACCTGCGTTTTAGTCAGGTCGCACAGCAGGTTAAACCCGCCCGCCATATCACCGTACAGCGTGCAATACCCCACAGCCAGCTCGGATTTGTTGCTTGTTGAAAGCAGCAGATACCCGTCGCGGTTCGAGATAAACATCAAAATCACAGCGCGCAGCCGCGCTTGCAGATTCTCCTCAGCCAAATCTTGTTTTTGCTCAAAGGCTGTCATAAAACTTTCAAACAGCTGCGTAATCGGATGGATTTGCGTTTGGATATTCAAATTCCGTGCCAGTTTTAGCGCGTCATCTACGCTCGCCTCGGACGAATACATGCTCGGAAGCAGCACCCCGAGAACGTTTTCGCTGCCGAGTGCCCTTGCCGCAAGCGCTGCGGTCACCGCGCTGTCAAGCCCGCCCGACAGCCCCAAAACAACTTTCTTGAATCCTGCGCTCTTGCAATATTCACGCAAACCGCCGGTTATAACCTCGACTATTTTCTGCATTTGCCGATTTCCCCTCTCATTTACCCTCTATTCCAGTTTTAAGTAGTTGACTTTTTCCCAGCTCAAATCAAGGTATTTGACCTTGCTGCCGACAAGTTTCACCTGCGGCAGCACCGCCGGGATGCGCCCGATTCGTGCGAAAATATTCGCGTCCGGCTCACCCAGCCTGATGTTTACCGTTTTGATTTTGACAAAAATATTTTTTGGGTTTCTTAAATCAAGGTATTCAACCGGCTCGCCCGAGTAGGTTTCAACGTACTTGATGATTTTCTGGATTTCCTGCACCTTTGCCTGATCCCATTTGTTGTCGTAAGATAACACCAAAATAGTCTGGTAATCCTTGTGCAGCGGCAGGTATTCGCGGCCGATTGTTTTGCCGTCCTGCGTCACAAAAATAACCGGCGCGATTTGCAAATCGGGCGAAATCACTATCGCCGGAACTTTTTCTCTTATGATAATTTGTATCCGCGCAGGGAACCCGTAACGCCGGATATACACGTTATCAACGGGCGCAAGCTGCATTATCTGTTTTTTTATCTCTGATGTGTTCATCAGGTAAATCGGTTTTTGCACGACCTCGTTGTGCCGCAAAATAGTGTAAATCTCCTCTGACGGCACGATTTTGTTGTTGATTATTTGGATTATACCGGGGTTTGTGTAGGTGAACGCGTTTTTGCTCAAATACCAGCGTGAGCTTGTTGCGCTGTAATACATCCCCGCAAGAACAACGATTGCCAAAACCAGCCGCAAAAGCGCACGCAGCCGCTCCTGCCGGGCTCTGCCCTTGCGTACAATGCTTTTGCGCCGATAAATTTTTGCCAGGCGGATTGTCTCGTCATCCGGCGTTAATTCTTGCGGCTCAAATAATTCTTCATCACTCATTTGTCAAGCCCCGCGCCGTTTAAAATAAGTAAAACCAGTTGGTCGTAATCTATTTTGTTTGCAGTCGCCTGCGCCGGGAGGTCGCTCGTATCGGTCATCCCCGGGCTGGTGTTAATTTCAAGAACGTAGGGGATGTTATTTGCTATAAGAAAATCAACACGGCTGACACCGCGGCAGCTCACGGCCTTAAAGGCTTTGACCGCGATTTCTTTTACCTTGCTCGTCATTTCATCACTGATTTGTGCCGGCAGGATAAATTCTGTCATCCCTTTTGTATACTTCGCCTCATAATCGTACCACTCGTTTTTTGGCCGCAGCTCAAGGATTTCGGTCGCGAATGTCGTGCCGTCTTTTTCTAAAACCCCGACCGTTGCGCTCACACCTTCCAAATATTCTTCAATAAGCACGTCAGGGTTGTATTTTACCGCCTCGTCATACGCGGCTTGCAGCTGGGCCGGCGAATTAACTTTTGTCATCCCGAAACTTGACCCCTCGCTGACGGGCTTTGTGATAAGCGGATAAGTCAAGCCGGCGGTTTTATCGTCCAGATTTGCCCCGTCGTTTGCGCCGATGCACACGGATTTAATCAGCGGGATATCGCACCTTGCAAGCAGACGTTTGGTGTATTCTTTGTTCATGCAAACCGCGCTGGACATAACGCCGCAGCCGGTGTAGGGGATTTGCAGGATTTCCAAAAGGCCCTGAATGCAGCCGTCCTCGCCGTATTTTCCGTGCAGCGCGTTGTAGGCGATATCAAACCCTTTCAAAGTTTGGGCGATATTTTTGTCCACATCAACAAGCTGTGCGTTTTTGAACCCCAGCCGGTGCAAAGCCGCAAGACAGTTTTTGCCCGAACGCAGCGAAACCTCGCGCTCGGATGAGAGCCCGCCGCACAAAACAGCTATTTTTGAATTTTTATTCACCAGATTGTCCTGCATTTTTGCCCCCGTTTAACCCTTGTTTACCTCTTGCCACAGTTGAAGCTCCTCGTCGTTGCTGCCAAGATATTCAATCTCGGGTTTCAATCCCACGCCGAATTTGTCCGCAACTTTATTATACATCATTAACATTAATTTGAGAACATCCGTTGAAGTCGCGCTGCCGGTGTTCACGATAAAATTGGCGTGGCCGTCCCAAACCGCCGCAGCGCCCGCGGTTAAGCCCTTGCAGCCGGCCTGTTCAAGCAGCGCACCGGCGAAATTACCCGTTGAGCCGGTTGGGTCTGCCGCCTCATTTTCCCCCCCATTTGCCCCCGGATTTTTGAAAACGCTGCCTGCGTTCGGCAAAGTCAGCCCCGGCTGGCGCATCTTGCGAAACTCAATGTTTTCGCGCATTTTGGCCTTGATTTCATCAGTGTTTTTGCGCACCAATTCAAACTCCGCGCCCAAAATCACTGCATCTTTCAGATTTGAGCTGCGATAGCTAAACTCCGGCGGGCAAACGGCCGGAATGCTCGTGACGCTTACAAGATGGTCGCTGATTGTCTGGCCGTGCGCGCCCGCGTTCATCCGGACCATCCCGCCCACGCTGCCCGGAAATGTCATAAACTCAAACCCGCTCAAACCCGCCTCGGCAGCGGTTTTTGCAAGTACAGGCCCTTTGACGCCGCAACCTGCGTACACCCTTGTCCCGTCAATCTTAATCTCATCCATTTTTGTTGTCAAAATAATCGGCTTGTCGTACCCGAACGACGATACGAGAGTGTTTGACAGGCTGCCGAACGCTTTTATGCCGGCGGGAAACTCCTGTGCACTTTTGGGAAAGTAAACTTCATTTACCCCCCCGCCGATTTTAAATGTTGTTAAGTCAGCCAGCAGCATTTTTGAGCTCCTTACCTAAGTAAGTGATTGTGCCCGCGCCCATGCCGATGACCGTATCGCCCGGCTGCAGTGTAGGCAGCAGCTTGCGTGCAAACTCGCTCATATCGCCTGTTATGTGTTCGGCGTTTAGCTGCGAGGCAAATTTTTCCGCGCTGATACCTTCAATCGGGTTTTCCGACGCGGCGTAAATATCTGTCACAACAACCCTGCCGGCGCCCTCAAACGCACCCAAAAACTCGTCCCACAACTCTTTTAACCGTGTGTACCTGTGCGGCTGAAACACCGCCACAACCTGTCCGCAAGTTCGCGCCGCATCAAGCGTGGCCTTGATTTCCGTCGGGTGGTGCGCGTAGTCGTCAATTACCGTAATCCCGCCAAACTCTGCGACCTTTTCAAACCTGCGCCCCATCCCCGTAAATGTCGCAGCATGCGTCGCGATTACATCCGTCGCCACGCCCGCTTCAACAAGACTTGCGAAAACCGCAAGCGCATTATAGACGTTGTGTAAGCCTTTTAGCAGGATTTTTAAAGTTGTCGTTTCCTTGCCGTGCACGATTTCAAAAGTCGTGAAATCCGCACCGTAATTGATATTTCGCGCGGTGTAATCCGCATCATTCAGCCCGAAACTCACATACTCGCGCTCTTCAAGTAATTTGCGCACATTTGGGTCATCATTGTTGGCGATTATCTTGTGCGCGCCTGACGCAAACTGCCCGAATGTCCTGAAAATCCCCTCCATTCCGTCAGTGAAAAAATCAAGGTGGTCCATCTCAAGATTGTTAATGACCGCGATGTCAGGTGCATATTTGGTCAGTGTCCCGTCGCTTTCGTCCAATTCCGCCACAAAATATTTTCCGCCCGCATGGTGCGCGTTTGTATTTACCCCCGGCACAAACCCGCCGACAATATACGACGGCTCCAGTCCCGCTTTTTCCAGAACATACGCCGCAAGCCCGCTGGTTGTGGTTTTGCCGTGTGTGCCCGCATATCCGATGAATGGATTGCCGCGCTTGCTGTGCCCACTTGCAATGACAGCCAGCAAATCCGACCGGTGCAAAATGGGTAAATTAAGGGCTTTTGCCTGCACCAATTCAGGGTTGTCAGATTTGATTGCGGTGCTTGCAATGACAGTCGCCCCCGCCGGAACATTTTCCGCGCGGTGCCCGATAAAAACTTTTGCACCGAGTTCTTCCAACGCCCCGGTATATTTGCCCGTGCAAACATCAGAGCCTGAAACCTCGTGCCCCTGCTCCAAAAGGTACTTTGCCAGCCCGCTCATCCCTATTCCGCCTATCGCGATAAAATGGTACTTCATGCCCTAATTGTATTATAAATATAAAGATTTGCAAAACGAAATCTCGGGCAAAAATAGACCCAAGGCAGAACAAACCGGCTGGAGCGGCTAGTTAACCACAATATTAACCAGTTTCTTCGGTACGACAATGACTTTGACGATGTTTTTGCCTGCGGTGTATTCCTGAACTTTTCCGCTGGCAAACGCAAGGACTTTAAGNNCTCATCATTTGCCCCTTCGTCAACCTCAATCTTGTCGCGGACTTTGCCGTTGATTTGTACAACGAGCGTGAGTTTGCTTGTCTTGGCAAGGCTTTCGTCGTAGCTTGGCCACGGCTGCTCGTGGATTGAGCTTTTTCCGCCCATTTGCCCCCAAATCTCCTCGCACAAATGCGGTGTCACAGGCGCCATCAAACGGATTAACAT
>DBCX01000009.1 GCA_002293275.1 Cyanobacteria bacterium UBA947
CGGCTCCGGTGAGAACTCCGGTCTTTGCTGCGCAAAAACGCACCGCGGCACAAGCGCGCACATACCCCCAAGCAGACCGGCTGTTTTTATGAAATTGCGGCGATTTATACACATTGTAAATAAATTATAGCACACAAAGTCAAATATCGGCGATTTTGTTATACAATGTTAACTATGAACAAAATCGCAACGATACGAATAATTCTGGCCTCGCTGACCTTGTTGTGCTTTTTTCTCGCGTTCCATTTTTTGGAGCTGGCAAGAATTTTTTCACTGCAGCTCGGGCCTGCGCTGTCACGGCCGGCGCTCGGATTTGTTGCGGTGGTCTTGGTTTTGACATTAGTATTCGGGCGGTTTTACTGCTCAATCTGCTGTCCGCTGGGTATTTTGCAAGATTTCATCGGGTTTGTCGCAGAAAAAATTGCGCTCTTGTGCAAAATCAAACCGCTTAAAAAAATCCCGTTATGGAAAAACCCGTTTATCTATGTAATCTCAGGGGTTGCACTCGGACTGCTGGCAACAGGGGACTCCTCATGGCTGTTACGAACGCTTGACCCGTTTGCAAACTTTGGTAAAATCGCCACGGGAGCACCTGTCGGAATCTTGCTGGTTATCTTGTTCATTTTGTTTCAAAAACGAATATTTTGCACGGCGGTTTGCCCTGTCGGCGGGCTTTTGGGCGTGTTATCAAAACGGAGTCTTTTCCAAATGCGCATTGGCGATGACTGCACCGAATGCGGCGTTTGCAGCAGTGTGTGCCCGACAAACGCAATAGAAAACTGCAAAATAGACTCCTCGCAATGCGTAATGTGCATGAACTGCGTGCAGCGCGCGTGCAAAGTTGAGTACGGAATTGTGAGGCCCCGCCGGCCGGTGTTTGACAGCAGCAGGCGTGATTTTATTATTGCGTTCGCCGCGGCAGCGCTTGTACCTTGGTTGATAAATAAGGCCGACGCGCAAGCAATCGCCAGGGTCGCTCACATAAACCAATCCAAATGTTACAAATGCAGAGTTTGCATCCATCTTTGCAAAGCCGGCGCAATCAGAAACGATATGACCGTTGACGAAAAACTTTGCAAAGGCTGCGGCACCTGCGCACAGGTGTGTCCTGTCAAAGCCATTGTTGTAAATTAGATTTGTTCATGATACGCTGACTAAAAAAGGAGAATTGATATGTCACTGGGTTTTACCGAAATATTACTGATTATCGTTGCTGTTGTATTACTTTTTGGGCCAAAACGTATCCCCGAACTGGCAAAGGCGCTGGGCCGTGCAACACACGAGTTTAAGCGTGCAAAAAGCGTTATGCAAAACGAGACACGCGATTTGATTGAGGCAGCAGAAAAACATGCCGAAGCCGAAAAAGACGCCTAAGCCCAAAACCGCCAAAGCGTCGGCAAAATCGCTTGCAACGCCCGCTGCTCCGGAAGACAACGGTGAAAAGCTGATTGACCATATCACCGCGCTTCGCAAGGGGCTGATGCATATATTCCTCGCAATTGTGGTGCTTTTCCCTGTCGGTTATTGGCTTGCACCGCAGTGTATTGATTTTTTGGTGATGTGGTGTTTCCCGCCGGAACTTGGCACGCTCAACTATTTTTCACCGATGGAAGTTTTTGTCACAAGGTTAAAAATGGGCGCGATTTTCGCGGTAATTTTGGGGTACCCGTACATAATCCGTCAGGTGTGGGAGTTTGTGCTGCCTGCGCTGTATGACAAGGAGCGCAAGGCGCTCGGGCTGTTTATATTCTGGTCTGCGCTGCTGTTTTTTATAGGGGTAGCGTTTTGCGCCGCATTTATTTTGCCGCTGGTGATGAAGTTCTCGGCCGGATTTGCCACGGAATCTTTAAAACCGATGCTCCGGCTGAACGATTTTTTGGTGCTGTGCGGCGGGTTGACACTTGCGTTCGGGCTTATGTTTCAGTTCCCGCTTGTTATGTTTTTGGCGGTGCATTTCGGGCTGGTGAGCGTTGAAACCTTGAAAGACAAGCGGCCGTACGTCGCGATAATGGTATTGGTTGCGGCTGCATTATTAACGCCGCCGGATATCGTGAGCCAATTTTCGCTGGCGCTGCCGACATATCTTTTGTTTGAGGCGTCTTTGTTTTTGGCGGGTATTTACAAAAAAAGCTGATTATTTCACGTCATAAACTTTAATCAAATGGTAGCCAAAGTTTGTTTTAACCGGTGCGGAAACCTCGCCAACGGGCAGTGAAAACGCGGCGTTTTCAAACGCGGGCACCATTTTCCCTCGCTCAAAATAGCCCAAATCCCCGCCGTTACGGCCGGACGGACATTTGGAATACTTTTGTGCGGCCTCTTCAAAAGAAATTATTTGGTGCGAAATCGCATCTTTAATAATTGAAGCATCTTTTTCCTCTTGCACCAAAATATGGCTCGCACGGACGCTGTCCGCGGCCTGCGCTGCGACACCTGTCGTCAAAATCGCCAAAACACAAATTATTTTTTTAATCATAGTTATATAACCTCCTGCCATCTTGTCATCCGTGAGCGCAAGTCAATGTGTTTACCTTCAACAAAAAATGTTCCGTCGCCTTTTGCGTGGAATGCGCGCCGTTCTTTTCTGGTTGTATTTTGGTGCGCGCTGACACCTTCTAACACAAACATATTTATATCGTTTTTGAATGTGTGTTCTTCAATAACTTTACATTCAAGATTAAAAAGACACTCCTCAATTATTGGCGCGCCGACTTTTTCGCCTTTTTTCGGCGTGAGTGAAAACTTTTCAAACTTGTCAATATCTTCACCGGAGATGTTACCTATATCGACGGCGGTTTTCATGATATCCGCACCGGGTACGGCNNCTCGCCGGTTTTTTTCAGCGCTTTGTAGCTGTAATCCCACGGGCCGATGCTGCATCCGATGATCGGCGTAAAATCAAGCAGCATGTGCCAGCTCATCGTCATAATATTGTTCTTTTTGCCGTCAGAGGTACTCACCATCAGCACAGGACCTGATTCAAAAAATGTAAATGCGCGCTCTAACGGAAAATGTTTCATAAGATTAAAATACCACAAATTAACCAAAAATAAATAGCCCGATAAGTGGTATTAAATAAAAATTTGTCCGTAAAAACCCAATCTTACAAATTCATCGACTGCGCGAACAATTCTGCGACGCGGCGGTTGTAGTTTCTGCCGTCGTCTTTTGTGAAAAGGTTTTCCCAATGGCTCTCGGGGGTGCCGTCGGTTGAATATGACGGGTTGTGCATCATCAGCGCGTGCGTGTTGGTGTCATATCGCAGCGGAAACAAGTCCGCCATCTGCATAAAACTCGGCAGCTTGTCGCTTGCAAACTCGTACCCGAGGATAGATGAGTGTATTCTGTTCAGCCTGTCCTCATAGCTTTTGCCGCCCTCGTCGTTGTCGTTTGAGACCTCAACACCGGGTGCGTATTCCTTGGAGTATTTTAATTTTTCGGACCAGTTTTTAACCTCGTCAAAATTATCGGGCTCAATAAACGCGGTCCCTGCCGTCAATCCCAGATTTTCGTACCGTTCAAAATCGCCGGTGCTTTTTTCGCCAACAAAACTTATTGAGGTACTCCGGGCACGCTCTCGGATTTCGTGCAAAATATACTGCATCTGTTCGTAACTCGGCAGCGCTCCAACCCCGGTGTAATTGGCCATATCATAGCCGCCGATGTGTTTTGCAGAATCTATAAACACCGCTTCAAAGCCGGTTTTCAGAAGCTTGACGTGTTCGTTAATAAATAATTCCTGGTGCTGCGGATTGTTCCAATCAAAGCCCGCATCGTTGCGGTCAGGTACGGCAACTTTTATCTGGTCTGCCGAAATCACCGTCCTGAAGCCGGTTTTTAGCCCGTGAATATGCGCCAAATCATTAAGCGCTTTGAATTGTTCTTCGGGCGTTATTTTATCTGTGATGTCAAAATCAATTATATTGCCGCTGTAACCGGCGTTGAGCTTTATGCCGTATATGGAGTTTTCCTCGTCCGGCGCTTTGTTGAACCCGTCCCCGAATATATTCGGAAACACCTGCGAGAGGATTATGCAATTGGCCCAGCTCTTTGCCGAAGGCGGCACAGCAGGCAAGAGTTTAATTGTGCTCAAAATACCGTTTTTTGTTCTGTCAGCATGCATCTCGGCGATTGCGCGGTTGTTTATCTCGATATAGTTTGCGATTCTGCCCCACTTGTCACCGTAGTCGGGAGATAGGATTTCATCCGGAAACGATTCGTAAAAGTTACCGCTTTCGTTCAAGGTGACAAGCGATTCCACAGCGGATTTTACGTTTCTTTTCAGCAGCTCGACAGGCACAATATTTGCTACCCATTTTTTTCTGCCTGATTCAGCCAAGTGTTCGTTTGACCATTTGTCCGGTTGTAATTCTGTACTCTCGCCAAGCGCGATCAACAATTTATTTACTGTGTTCATAATATTAAATAATAACTTTTAACGGAAGAAATACATCAATCTTTCCGGTAATAATGACCTGTCGGATTCGGGTAAATTCCACGTAAATGTACAATATTGACTAAACGATTAGGGTTGTGCGATAATAAACACAGGAGATGAAAATGGATTTAAAAGAAATTTTTAAGAACAGTTTTTTTACTGAGATTGCGGCGTTTTTATGGAAAAGAAAAGCATACTGGCTGGTACCGGTTATTGTTTTTTTGATTCTGTTTATTGTATTGATTATGATAGGCACGTCACCTGCATCGGTGTTTATTTATCCATTAATTTAGGCGGATGGCGATGAAGTACCGTGTTATTTTAATAAATATAATTGCGCTGATTTTGCTTGCCGAACTGTGCGGCTGGCTTATGTTTACGTTTGAGATGAACAAGGTGCGGGAAAATGTGGACGAAATATACAACCCCAAAATACATTTCAGGGTCGGTAATATACTCCTGCCATTTTATCCGAAAAGAGAGTCTCCCGTTGAGGAATATAACAGCATGAATATGCCCAAACGGCCTGTTGCGGGGTTGGAATTTTTAAATAAAAAGCCCTCGATAGTCGTCTTTGGCTGCTCTTTTGCTTACGGGGAACATTTGGAAGATAACCAAATATTTACACATAAGCTGGCACAAGCGACGAAAAGAACCGTTTACAACAGAGCTTTTAGCGGGTGGAGTGCCCAGCACATGCTCTATCAGCTCCGAAATGAACCGCTTTTGGATGAGATTCAAGCACCTGAGTATGTTATTTATGTTTTTATCCCTGACCATTATTACCGAACAATAAACGGGCTTTGGCTTGACAATGTACTGCTTGAAAACTATATCCTTTACCGCCGCGGCAAAAATAACTCTCTTGTCTTGAAAGAGCAATCACTGCCTGTTATAGGACAATCATTTTTCCTGAAAAGTGTGGCTTTTAAATTGAATAATTACCAAATTCTTTCAGGCAGCCGGCGCGCGGATGATGTGTTCAAGCTGCACCTGAAGGAATCACAAAAATTGATAAAAGAAAAATGGCCTGATGCAAAACCTGTTATCTTAAAATATTACGCCTATCAAAATCCCTCCTGGCAAGAGCTTGAAGATGACGGTTGGACAATATTAGGCGTTGAAGATGACTTTGGGATACCGGTACGAACAGAAGAATTTTGCCTGTCATACGATGTTGAGCCCGTACCTTTAGAGGTCAGACATGCAAACGAAAAAGCGTGGGATACTGTAACCGCTTTACTGGTAAAAAAATTGGGTTTGTAATATAATAAGCGCATGAGCACTTTTGAAAAAATATATAACTTTCAGCAAAAAATCGTCCGAAAGATAGGCCGCACCATCGCACCTGTTGTGCTGGGGGTGGTTTATGTTGCGGCGGTTGTTCCCACCGGGATTTTGATGAAACTTGTCTGCCGCGACAGATTAGCACTTAAAAAATCCAACACGCAGACCTACTGGAAAAATATTGATGAAGAGGAAAATTATGAGTTCCAATTCTAAATATATTCTCGGAATAAGCGCATATTATCACGACAGTGCAGCGGCGATTGTTTGCGCTGACACCGCCGAAATCATTGCAGCCGCGCAGGAGGAAAGATTTACGCGTATCAAGCACGACGCGTCGTTCCCGATAAACGCCATCAATTACTGCCTTGAAATGGCCGGCATCAAAGCTAAGGATTTGCAGTCGGTTGTTTATTACGAAAAGCCGTTTGTAAAATTTGAACGGATTTTGGAAACAGCGCTTTGTCTGGTGCCAAAAAGTTTTCGCTCATTTATTGACGCCATGCCTGTTTGGATGAACCAAAAATTATTTATCCGGCGCGAGGTACGCAAAAATCTTTCAAAAAAATTGAAGGTTTATTTTGCGACCCACCACCAATCACACGCCGCAAGCGCGTTTTTCCCGTCGCCTTTTGAGCAGGCCGCGATAATTTGCATGGACGGTGTCGGGGAATGGACAACCACAAGCTTCGGTACGGGCACGGGCAACAAAATCCGGCTGCTGAAACAAATAGAGTTTCCGCATTCCCTGGGGCTTTTATACAGCGCGATTACGGGGTTTTTGGGGTTCAAGGTGAACTCGGGCGAGTATAAAGTTATGGGGCTTGCGCCGTACGGAGAGCCAAAATACACTGATTTAATTTTGAACAACCTTGTTGATGTCAAAGACGACGGCTCGTTTTGGCTTAACCAAAAATATTTTGACTATTGCTGCGGCGACCATATGTACAGCAAAGAGCTTGAAGAACTTTTCGGCCGGAAAGCGCGTACGAGCGAGAGCGCACTTACGCAGGACGATATGGATATCGCGCGAAGCCTGCAAGAAGTCACCGAAATTATTGTCTTGAAGATAGCAAAATATGTAAAAGAACAAACCGGGATGAAAAATCTGTGTCTGGCCGGCGGCTGCGCGCTTAACTGTGTGGCTAACGGAAAAATCCTTAAATCAGGTTTATACGAGAATATCTGGGTTCAGCCGGCTGCAGGCGATGCAGGCGGGGCGCTGGGTGCTGCACTTTTAGGGGCTTACCATATCTGCAAAACAGAACGCAGCGTCAAGTCATCTGATTTCCAAAAAGGCAGCCTGCTCGGAGTGGAGTTCACAACCGAAGATATAAAACAGCGGCTGGCGCAATTCAACGCGGTATTTGAGCAGGCAGATGATGTCAACAAGGCGGTTGCGCAATATCTGGCTGACGGAAAAATCGTGGGCAGATTTTCAGGCCGCGCAGAATACGGACCGCGCGCGCTTGGAAACCGAAGCATCCTTGCAGACCCGCGCAACAGGCAGATGCAATCCAAGCTCAACCTTGCCATAAAAAAAAGAGAATCCTTCCGGCCGTTCGCACCGAGCGTTCAAGAAGAAGAATCCCTCAGAATCTTTGATACCGGCGCACAAAGCCCGTACATGCTTTTCACTGTACCGGTTGCTGACGGAGTGCGGATTGATTTGAACGAAGAGGAAAAACAATTAATCGGGATAGACAAGCTCAAGGCCGGACGCTCGCAGCTGCCTGCGATAACGCACGTTGATTATTCCGCCAGATTGCAAACGGTTTCAAAAGAAACAAACCCTCAGTATTGGCAAATCATAGACGAGTTTAAAAAGTTGAGCGGGTTTGGGGTTGTTGTGAACACATCGTTTAACATACGCGGCGAGCCGCTTGTCAACACACCGGAAGATGCCTATCAATGCTTTATGTTCACGGATATGGATGTCCTTGTGCTGGAAAATCTTGTGCTGCTGAAAGAAAATCAACCGGAGCTAACCGGGATAGAAAATTACCACGAGCAGTTTTCGCTTGACTAGATTTTTGCAAACACCCCGCAGCGGCATTGTTTGTGTTACGATAACGGCATGATGAGAAGAAATTTTAAACATTACATAAAAGAGCTTTTGAATATTGCCTGGCCGATAGTGATGGGTAACATTGGTTTTATCCTGATTGGCGCAGGTGACGTCTTGGTGGCAGGCAGGCACTCAACCGATACGCTCTCTGCTATCAGCATCGCGGTGGCTGTTTTAAACTGTATATTAATTTTCGGGACAGGCTTGCTCTCAAGCGTAACCCCGATTTTGTCAAACATCCGCGGGGCAGGCGGCTCGGCGACAAAATATTTTTACCCGACGGTCAGGTTTTCGCTTGTCACATCTGTTGTGCTGATGGCGTCTGTGTTTGCGTGCATCCCACTGATTGATGTGCTTGGATTTGAGCCGCATCTGGTTGCGCCGATAAAACAATACATGTTCATAACCGCGTTGTGCAGCCCTTTTATATATTTGCAAATCGGGTTGAAAGAATTTTTGCAGGCGCACGAAATAGTGTTTTTTCCGAATTTGGTGATACTTTTGTGCGTGGTCTTGAACATTGTTTTGAACGTAATTTTCGTGTTCGGGTGGGGACCTGTTCCGGAGCTGGGGACTGTGGGGCTTGCGGTGGCCAGCTATATTGTGCGGGTTGTAATGATGCTTGCGCTGCTGATTTATTGCTACAAAATTATGAAATTTGAAAGCTTTGCGGACAGGGAATATTACAAAAGCATTTTCAAAGTCGGGCTGCCGATTTCGTTTGCGATTATGATTGAGTTCGTCGCGTTTAACAGTATGGCAATTATAATGGGGCGTCAGGCGGGGATTTACGCAGCCGCACACAACCTGATTTGTACGCTGACGACCATACCGTTTATGGTTGCGCTGGCAATCTCAAACGCGATTGCGGTAAAAGTCGGGTTTGCAAACGGCGCTGACAACATGGCTGATTTAAAACGGTACGCCTTCAACGGAACCGCCATGGCTGTCGGGTTTATGGCGTGCAGCGCGTTGGTATTTGTGAGCTTCCCCGAATTTTTGGTGAAACTTTTCACAAGCGACGCCGCGCTGATAAAAATCGCGCTGCCGATAATGTATCTGGTGGGTGCGTTTCAAGTGTTTGACGGACTGCAGGTTTCGCTGTCGGGGATTTTTAAGGGGATAAAGAAAACCAAAATTGTCCTCATTTCAAACCTGATTGGGTACTGGGGGCTGGCAATCCCGCTCGGATATTACCTTGCAATTGTTTTAAAAATGGAGCTGATTGGGTTTTGGTGGGGGCTTTTTGCGGCAGGGGTCTTCTTGTGTACGTTGATGCTGGGCTTTCTGCTGCGGCATTTTAAAAAAATGAAATTAACATTAAAACCACAATCGTAAGATTGTGGTACAATATAAAAAATGCATTCAAAAAAAGGAGAGAATTTATGGATAAAATGTTTTGCTTTCAATGCGAACAGACAGCGGGTTCAAAAGCGTGCACTCAAATGGGTGTTTGCGGTAAGTCAGCCGATGTTGCAAACTTGCAGGATAAACTGACAAGCTCGTTAATAAAACTGGCAAATGTTGCGAACAACACGCCGGAAAATACAAAAATTCTCGTGGACGGACTTTTTACAACAATCACAAACGTAAGTTTTGATTTGGACTCAATCCAAACGCTTGTTGACGAGGTTATATCAGAATCCGAACAAGTCGATTTTGATATCCAAACTGTTTGGGATTGCAGCGAAGATATCCGAAGTTTGAAATCTTTGATTTTATTCGGCTTGAAAGGGGTCGCCGCATACGCGCATCACGCAAGAGTTTTAGGCTACGAAGACGCATCGGTAAACGACTTTTTTTATGAGGCATTGAAAGCAATCTCAAAAGATTTGTCAGCGGATGAATTGTTGGCGCTTGTTCTAAAAACCGGTGAAATCAACCTAAAATGCATGGAGCTGCTTGACAGGGCCAANNACACCGAAACTTACGGGACACCTGCGCCTGCAACGGTAACCACAAACATAGAAAAGGGGCCGTTCATTGTTGTGACAGGTCACGACTTGAAAGACCTTGCGATACTTTTGGAACAGACCGCGGGTAAAGGGGTAAACATCTACACCCACGGGGAGATGCTGCCTTGCCACGCGTATCCGGAGCTAAAAAAATATCCGCACCTTAAAGGCAATTTCGG
>DBCX01000040.1:0-21748 GCA_002293275.1 Cyanobacteria bacterium UBA947
GAGACAACTTTCAAGACATTTGGTTGATTTATGATATAATTGTTTTATGAAAAAACTTTTGGTATTTTTGTTGTTATTTTTTGTGTGTAATGCGGACGCCGGGGCAAGCGATTTGGCCGATGATTATATTGATATGGCAGCAGGCTACGCGGTGAACGGCAAGTATTCCGATGCGCTGAATTACATTGACAAAATTCTTAAAATCGAGCCGGGAAACACCCGGGCCAAAAAATTAAAAACTGATTTGCAGCGGGTAATAAACCCCGCATCGCGCTCGTACCTGTACGAAACCAACCAGCAGCTGCGGCCGGTGCTTGATGCAAAAGATGATGTGCAAAAAGAGTTCAATCTGCTGACAGCCGCGCTCAACGCGAACCCTGATAATGCGGCGGCCAACTACCTGCTGGCTGAAATTTACAGGCAAAACTGCGATATGGCGTCGGCCGCTGTGCGGTATGAGAAAGCTGCAAAAACTTTGCCGCAAAGCTATTTGGGGCTTGCTGAATGCAAGCTCACGTTGAAGGATTGTGTTGGTGCGCTCGCTGCGGTGAACAATTATTTGAAACTCTACCCGAAATCCGATTTTGCGCTTGCATATCGTGCGGAAATAAATTTTGCGCAGGGTAAATACAAAGAGGCGCAGGCGGATATAACTTCTGCGATGGCAATGAACGATGATTTAAGCTACAAATTTTTGGAGGGCAAAATCCTGTTTGCTGCCGGCAATTACCGCATGGCAAAACGCAAGCTTGAACCGCTTACAAAAGAAATCCAAACGTCTGAAATCTATAAATATCTCGGACTTTGCGAGTATGCGATGCAAAACTATACAGCGGCACTGTTGAGTTTGGACAAGGCGATAATTCTTGGCGACAGCTCGCTTGAAGCCAAGTACAATGAAATTTTGAAAAAGGTACAATGAAGAAAATATTAACATATTTGCTGGTTTTATTGATGTGTGCCGGGGCGCCTGTGTTCGCGGCGGAGTTGAAGTTCGTGCAGTTGTCAGACACGCACTATTTGCAAAACGGCCGGAACACCTCATTTAAACTAATCGGTGAATCGCCGAGGCTTTTGGACGAAGCGATTGAACAGATTAACGCGATTGACCGGCTGTCGTTTGTGATGTTCACCGGTGATATGATAGATTTGCCAAGAAAAAACGAGCTTTTGGGGTTTTTGTCTTACGCGCAAAAGATTAACGCGCCGCATTATTACGCAATCGGCAACCACGACATTGGCAAAACTTTAAGTCGTGAGGAATTTGTACAGCTGGCCGGGATGCCGTCGGACTACTACTCATTCAGCCCGCAAAAAGGGTTCAAGGTGATTGTGCTTGATGCTGTCACGCCGTACGATAACGGTCAGGTTGTGGGCAAACTCAACAAAGAACAGCTCGCCTGGCTTGATGAACAGATTGCGTGTGCGGGCAGGGATGTCATATTAATATTTATGCACCACCCCGTGGTTGAGCCATTTGCGAGCGCCGATCACAAGCTTTTGAATGCGGACGAGCTTGACCGGGTTCTATCCAAATACAAAAACCCGGTTGCGGTTTTTTCCGGGCACTACCACGCGGCAAAAATAACGCAAAAAGAAAATGTTTTGTATGTGTCGTCACCCTCGCTTGTCACATACCCGAACGCTTTTCGGGTTGTTAATGTCAAGACGGGTTTCAAAAATGTAACTTTTGATATATGTATTCAAGAAACGGGGTTGAAGAATTTGCAAAAAACTGCTAAACTATTTTTGTTGGGTTCGTCGGTCAACCTTGGAGAAGAAAAGGATTTAAACGGCGTTTATAAAATAGCGAGGTAGCAAATGTTTAAAGTTAAGTTCAGAGGTGTTCGGGGCAGCTACCCGATAGCAAAGAGCGAATTCTTGCAATACGGCGGCAACACTGCGTGTGTGGAAGTCAACGTGGGCGGGCATTTGATTATTTTGGACGCCGGAACAGGGCTTATTGATGTCGGTAACGAACTGCTTGAAAAACATATCGCATCAGCGATTGAACCTGCCGCGCGCACGCCGATTGAGGCAACGGTTTTGCTATCGCACATCCATCAGGACCATATTCAAGGGTTCACTTTTTTTGGACCGCTGCATGTGACATCAACCCGCGTGAATGTTTACGGTAACGTGAATTACTACGAGTCGCTGTCTGATGAGCTGGCAGGGCTGTTGTTTGGCAAATCTTTTCCGTTGGATTTGGGCGATATCTCGGGCAATTTGCAGATGCACAATATTGATGAGAACGATGCAATTATATTGCACCGCGGGCGCGAACCCCAAGTAGCCGCAAAAGAGTACAAGGCAAAAGGTGATGAGGTTATTATAACAAGCTACCGGTCGTATGCGCACCCGCAGGAAGGAGTTAGTGTTTTCAAAATCGCGTACAAAGGCAAAACGATGGTTTATGCAACGGATAAAGAGAGCTATCTTGGCGGTGACCGAAAACTTTGCAGCTTTGCGCGCAATTGTGATTTGTTAATCCATGATGCGCAATATACTACGCAGGATTATTTGAGTTCGTTCCTGCCAAAACAAGGTTACGGGCATTCAACGTTTGATATGGCGCTCGAATGCCAAAAACAAACAGATGCAAAACAGCTGGTGTTCTTCCATTTTGATCCGTCATACAACGATGACAAATTGAACGAAATCAAGCAGCAGCACGCTTCGGACAGGGCTGTTTTGGCCTATGAAGGACTTGAAATTGAAATATAAAATATTGTTTTTAATTTGTTTGGTCTTTTTGACGACAGGGTATCGCAAGCCGGATACTTTTCTTATTGACGCGACCAACAACGCTCAAGTTCACAACAACAAGGGGGTGAACTATCTTGAATACGGGCTGTACGGTGCGGCGATTCAGGAGTTTAAGATTGCGATTAGTTTGAATCCTGATACTCAGGCGAGCGCATCATATTATTATAATTTGGGCAGAACTTACATGTTGATTGGTTATCCGGAACTTGCGCAGGATGCTTTTGAGCGCGCGTTGGAACGATATAGTCTTGATTTTCGTTATTACAAAGCGCTGGCGGAAAGCTTCAAGTCGCGCGATTTGGTTGATTTCAAATTGCAGCAGTACATCAAGGACGAAAACCCGTTAAGTAAGGTTATGACAGGACTTTTGTACGAACAAAAGGGCGATTTTANNAAAAAGCAATAATAACTTTTGACGAGTTTGTGATGAGCGAACCCGACTTAATTATCACCAAAGCGGTGAAACAAGAGATTAAATTTTTAATTAAACAATTAAACTAAAATTGTAAATATTATTAAAAAATGTTGGAAATATTTTCAAAACATGCTAAAATCAAAATAGGGGGTACAAAATGTTGACTGATGAAGAAAAAAAAATTTTGGTGTTGTTAGGAGAAGGTGAATCATACCAAACCATAATGAAAAAAATGGGTTTTACGCCGTACAAGATGCGCAAAACAAGAGAAAGTTTTTTGGAAAAGCTTGGCGCAAGAAACCACACCCACGCAATATATCTTGCGTTTTCAAAGGGTATGATAAAGTTTTCGGGCTAACTCCAGCTCCTCGGGTTTTGTAAGCGCGGGGTTCTTGAATTTTTCCGTCAGAACGTAATCAAATATTTCACCGTAAGCCGCACCGGGCACAACACCCAGCGATTTCAAATCATCGCCTGTTATCTGCAGATTTATTTGCCGCAAATAATCCAGCCACCTGTCGGCCGCGCGGCGGTCTTTTGTCAGGCCGTGCAGCAGGGCTGCCTCGTGCGGCGCATCTTTGAACGCGTGATAGATTTCCAAATCCGTTTGGGGATTGCCGTAGTCTTTCAGGATTTTTTGCTCCTCGCGTGTAAGCTCCAGCCGCGATAAATCGCCTAACAGCCCGGCGTAAACAATCCAGCTCATGTCAGCGCGCACCGGATGCGCGGTATTTATTTCATTTGGCGTTATAAGCTTATAAATCCCCTGTTCCACAAACCTGTTGTAGGCCGCAGCTGACGTCAGTGTGTCTTTCAGTTCGTCTTTGACGCGTTTGTAGCACATATCATAGTTTACGTTAGCCAAATATTTTTCCTGGAGCGCTTTTGTGTATTCGTCAAGCTCAAACCCGAACCGCAGCGCAAATTTCAAGGCGCGGATTATACGTGTCGGGTCGTCAATAAAACTTTTGTCGTGCAGAACGCGCAGGGTTTTGGTTTTTAAATCTTCCAGTCCTTTGCCTGTCGGGTCCAACACTTGCCCTCCGCCTACCCCCTGATATAGCGCGTTTACGGTAAAGTCGCGCCGCGCGGCGTCCTCTTCAATTGAAACCCCGAGCTTTGTCACAACCGGCAGATGACCCGGGCGCGGGTATTCTTCAAGACGGGTCATTGCGATATCGTGTCCGTTTATCTTCAACGTGCCGAATTCCGTGGTCTGCCCCTCCCATTTACTCCCGCCCTCGTAGACGTAATCCACATCGCGGCTTTGGATGCCCAAAATTTTGTCGCGCACAACGCCGCCAACATAATAAAGTTTTTTCTCATCCAAATCGTTGATGTTCATACTTTTATTCTAGCGTAAAATAGGTGTATGTTGCAAGAAGTAACCAAAACTTTGAATTCGGCGTTTAACAAAAGTTTCATCAGCAAACTTTCACAATACCTGCACGATTGCGTGCGCGAGGAGGTTAAAAGCTCAACTTTTCGCAACCTGAAAGCTGATAAAGACAACAAATGGATTTTTTTGCGCGATGAAGAAACGCTTTTTACACGCGCGGCGGAGTATATTTCCCTTGACGGTGCAGATTCAAAAGTCACCGAGATGATGATTCAAAGTGATTTGGGCGCAAAAGACAAATATTTGATTTATGGCTATATGTTTTTGGTGGGCAAAAGTTCCAAGGCCAAAAAAAATAGCGAATTTCTTACCCCGCTGCTTTATATGCCGTGCCGTTTGGAGCGAAACGGCGTGAATATCAACTGTTTCCCGATGGATGAGGTTCTGTCGCTCAACACCGGCGCGTTGTCTGCCTTGATGCGCAAAGACGACGATGATGAAATAGATTTGCTGCTTGAAGGCATTTTGGATGTAGTGCCTGACCTGCCGATTACGCAGGAAAAGATGAGCATATTTTTGACCACGTTGAAATCACTCATTCCGGAGCTTGAAATCAGCACCAACCTCGCCGATTACAGCGAGGAGGACAATGTCGGGGCAAACGGGGCCGGCGCTTTTTACAAGTCTGCAAAAATCGACGCCGAAAATGTTGATGAGGTTGTGGAAGAAGAGAGCGCGCGCAAAGAAAAATTGAAGCTGGAAAAAATCGCGGTGACTTATCAAAGCGCGATTATTTTGACCAAACGTCCGGCGGTGACGGCGGGCGTTTTGCACGAGCTCACACGTATATCCGAGCAGCAAAGCGGCACGTATCGCGAAACAGCTTTGAGTATAATTAACGAAGAATTCACGAACAATTCCAAAGAGATGCTCCACGCAAAAACGCTGAACGATTTTTATCCGGTGACGCCGCTGTCGTTGAGTGATTCGCAGGAACTTGTTATAAAAAATATTGAGGCCTCAAAATTTGTTGCGGTTCAAGGCCCTCCCGGCACAGGCAAATCCCAGACAATTGTGAACCTTGCCGCGCACCTTATAGCAAACGGTAAAACTGTGCTTGTCGCATCACGTATGGACAAGGCGGTTGATGTTGTCGCCGAGCGCTTGAACGAGCTCGCGCCGCACATGGCGCTGCGCGCCGGACGCTTGAACTACCAGCGGCAATTGAGCAGCGAGCTTAACGATCTGATTAATAACAGCGACTATATTGACGATGATGCGCAGGATTTTATCCTCGCGCAAAACAAGGATATGAAATCACATTTGGACAAGATTAAAGAGACCGAAAAAAATTGCGAAAAAATAATTAAACTTGAAAAAGCTTGGTACGAAAAATTTGAAGAAATAAAAAATACATCCGAGCCGCGGTTTGTGGATGCGGATATCAACAAGATTTTGCGGCTTGTCAAAGGCGTTGAGCGCGGCGGCTGGCTGAGCGGATGGCACAGATTTTTGCTGACGCGTCATTGCGGCGGCGCAGCTGATTTGGATTTATCGCAGCTAAAAGATGAACTTGCACTTGCGCAAGTCTATCAAGAGCTGCAAAAAATCGAGGCGGAAATTTTTAAGACCGGCAACCTGCACAACCTGACTTTTCAAATTCGCAAGGACAAGAAAAAACAGTTTTCAATCGCCGTGAATGTTTTGAAAAACCGCCGCCGCGAATCGCTGAAAGAACTTTTGCGCGACGTGAACAAACGCAACAGATTAAAAATCCACGCCAAGGCGCTTGTTTCAACAAAACGCCGGCTCCAGAGCAATATACTTGAAGACGAAGATTTCAGGCCGCTGCTGGAGGCGTTCCCGTGCTGGTGCACAACAACTTATGCGGTGTCGGATTCGCTGCCGTTAAAGCCCGGAATGTTTGATGTCGCGATTATTGACGAGGCGTCGCAATGCGATATTGCGAGCTGTTTCCCGATTTTGTTCCGCGCAAAAAAAGCTGTGATTGTCGGTGATGACAAGCAATTGCCGCACATGTCGTTTTTGGAAAAAGCCAAGGAGCAATCGTTTTTAAGCCAATATGCAATCCCTGATAAATACCGTTTGATGTGGAGTTTCCGCGCGAATTCTATGTTTGATCTGGCGGATTATTATTCGCTCAATTCCGTGATGCTTGACGAGCATTTTCGCAGCCTTGCGCCGATTATCAATTTTTCCAACAAAGAGTTTTATAACGGCAGGATGAGGGTCATGAAGGCAGCAAGCGGGACAACCGAAACGGGCAACCAAACGGATGCCGCGGTGGAAACGGTTTTTGTGCCGGACGGCAAAGTTGACCATGATGCAACGCGCAATATGCCCGAGATTGAGTCGCTGGTCAAACGCTTGCACGAGATTGTTTTGGAAGACGAGCGCAAAAATCCGGATAACCCTGTTTCTATCGGGATTATTTCGCCGTTTCGTGCGCAGGTTGACCAGCTGAAAATGTCTGTTGCACAGGTTTTGTCAGACAGAATGATTGAGCGCCACCAGATTGAAATCGGCACAGCGCACACATTCCAGGGTGACGAGCGTGACGTGATACTTATTTCGTGGGCGTTTGCGGACAACAGTTATCCGCAGAGTTTGATTTTCCTGCAAAAGGCTAATTTGTTTAACGTTGCTATTACGCGCGGCCGCAAAAAAGTTATAAATTTTGTGTCCAAAAACCCCAGAAGCCTGCCGGACGGGTATTTTAGAAGATATATTTCTTACGTTCAGGAATACCAGAACCGCGTCCAAAACGAGGATTTTTACAAAAACCCGCTTGAAAAAGAAATTGCCGAAAAGATTCGCGAGCTTGGTCACGAGTGCCGCGCAGGTGTTGAAATCGCAGGGTTCAGTGCGGACTTGCTGGTGGATAACAAATTCATCATTGAAGTCGACGGCATTGAAGACAAGCAACGGCAGCCTGTGAACGCGATGAAAAAACAGACGATTTTAGAGCGCTGCGGGTACGAGGTGCGCCGCATCACCGCGCGCGAATGGCATATTTCACCAAAGGCGTGTTTGGATAGGGTGCTGATATAATTTCATGCACATGTGCGTTCCGCACTAGCTAAACATTGAGAATGTTTTTTCAATGTTTTTAGAAATGATACCCTTGATTGAATCGTATTCGGTTTGAAGCGCGTTGTGCTCGGTGTCAATTTTTTTGAGCTCCATATCAAGCATTTTATCTTTGCGTTCCAAATCGCGCATACGCTGCTGGTATGTCACCTCGGCCATCGCGATTTGGCGTTCGTCTTTTACTTCTTGGACACCTTGGTCTTCGCTGATGGTTGTGTTGATAAATTTGCGCTCGGTCGCCGAGTAGTATTTTATTTGGATAGCGCCTTCGCGGATATATCTTTCAAATGTGTTGTTGTCCGCGAGCGGAGATGTGTTACGCGGAGTTGAGCCGCCCGGTGCGTTCGGTATCGCAGCTCCGTCAGCCATAGGGTACGGAAGATAAACATCATCTTGAACATCATAGTCATTAGTATCCGCCGGTCTGTTACCGTATGTGTAGAACCCGTTTGCTGCCATTTCGTTGAAGATATTCCGGTAATATTGCATCACGGAAGTGTTTTCAGGGTTGGCAGCTGTTTGGATATCGCCGTTTCCGATAGCAGTAATCATAGCGTCTGAATGGTACGCCGCTGTCAAAGCAATCGCATAATCATAGAGGTCGCGCTGTGCTTGAGTTGTACCGTCGTAGTTTATCGGTTTCGGTCTTGCTTCTTCCTGCGTATAATAGTCACCTGCCCAGTACCAGCCGCCAAACTCGTTTTTGACGAATTTTTTTGTAGCGGTATCCTCGTTTGTAATGGCTCCGCTAGCATCGTATTGTGCCGGAACAATATCTTGAAGCTCTGCCGCGCTTAGGATATCCACCATCTCGCCGTCTCTTTCAACCTGTGTTATCGGCACTCTTGCGAATACGTCAATATTATAATCGGCATCTTTTAGTCCAAGGGCGCCTTCAGCGTTTTTATACAGCAAAGAATATCTCAACTCTTTGTCAAACGATTTTGGAGTTACTCCGTCTGTGTCTTTAAGAGGGGTGTAGCTCCCGCTTGCGGCTGCGGCAACAAGGTTTTCAGCAGTAAAATTCGGGTAATCCTCTATGAAATCGGCAAACGCTTCGTCGCCAAAAGTTGATTTGAACGCAGCTTCTTTGTCCGCTTTAATCTGTTCCGGTGTTGCAGCAACGTGAACACCTGTTTGGTTATCGCGCCATAGCCGCTCAAATGTGTATGCTTGTTTCATCTGCCAAACAGGGTAGCCGCCGAGCGGGGTATTATCGCCGGAGAATGTTTCCCAGCCGACATAAAAATCGTGGTCTGCATTATCACCGTAGCCAAGGCCGACAGATACCATATATTTGTCCCATGCTTCGTGGATTTTTTGCAACGCAGCTTTTTGCTGCTCGGGTGAACTGGTGGAAGTTTTGTTGATATTTTGCGGCAAATCGGATTGTGAATAGCCGTTGCCTTGTGCATCAACGGTGCCCAATTGTGCCAAAAATCTATTGTAATCACCTTGTGATTTCACGAATGCGGTTGCCATCGCGTGGGATACAAGGATTCGGCCTTTTGTGTCGGTGATGACGTATTGTCTTGTGTTTTGCGCCATCTCCAACCCTGTCATAAGGCCGTAAGAAATATCTGTATATTGCGGTTCGGAACCGATGAATCCGGTCAAAACCGTTAATTTTGTTGCACTCAACGCCGCATTGTAGTCCGCTTGAATAAAATCAGTTTGATCAGCAAGGCGTTGTTTTGAATAGGAAACACTTTGTCCGAGATGTTCATTATCGGACAAACGGGCTGTTATGCTCAGCAATCTTGCTTGTGAAGCGGTCATTCCCATAATCGTGCATTCCTTTCTTACATGGCATGACGGCACTTTAAGCCCAAAACTTTAAACATGTTGCGCTGTACCTTTACAATTTGTTACACAATTTTTGTGGCACCCGGCACTTAATGCACAATCTTTGTTATATAATACTGTTATGGATTTCACGGGAATGACGATAGAATTTTTGAAAGTGCTGGCGACAATCGCCGGGAACTACGGCGTTGCGATAATTCTTTTAACAATTATTATCCGGGCGTTGTTGTGGCCGTTGAATGTTTCCCAGCAGCGTTCCATGCGGCAGATGCAGGTGCTTTCGCCAAGATTAAAAGCCATCCAGGAGCGATACAAAAGCGACCCGCAAAAAATGCAGCAGAAAATGATGGAGTTCTACAAAGAACACAAATTCAACCCGATGGGCGGATGCCTTCCGCTGCTTGTGCAGATGCCGGTGTTCATTTTGCTTTACACCGCGTTAATCAGCCCGCAGTTTATTCAGGTTGCCGGGGACGCATCGTTTTTGGGGATAAGACTTGATTCAACGCTGCGCGCGTCGGTCAGTGTTTCACACGACGGAACCATGTCGGTTTCGCGTACGGATATGTTTAGCGCCGGCAAAACCGCGAAAATCTATCTCGTTGACGAAACGCTTGAAAACGTTAAAGTAAATAAACCTAACAAAGCGCTTGAAATTCAGGGTGAGTTGACGCCGGGTGAACCGGTTGATTTTAAAATCAGCCTTGATAATTTTGATTTGAAATTTTCGCAGCTTGATAAAATCCGGAAGGCCGATATTGTCGTGACTGATGTCAGCACACGTGAGGTTGAGACGATTTCGTTTGTGCGCGCTGACGGCGGGCTGCTTGTCGCGTCTGTTCCGACAACAGAGACCGCGCGTGATTTCCATTGGGATATTATGATGTTGATTGCGTTGTTTGGCGCTACGATGTGGATGTCGCAAAAGGTTATGATGGCAACGAACACGACAACCGACCCGACTCAGGCTGCCGTGCAAAAATCAATGAGCACCTTTATGCCGATAATGATTATCGGGACGTTTTTGATAATCCCGATTCCTGCGGGTGTGTTGTTGTATCTGGTCACAAGTAATATTTTACAAATCGCGCAGACCGTTATTGTCAACAGACAGCTTGAGATGGAAGATGCTGCAAAAAAAGCAAAAGCCGATGCGCAGGATTTGAAGAACGCGAAAAAGATTGAAAGTAAATGAAGCTCGCTGAATTTGATTATGATTTGCCCGAAGAACTCATTGCGCAAATGCCTGCTGACCGGCGCGAAAACTCGCGGTTGATGGTTTTGGACCGCGCAGCGCAAACAATTGAGCATAAATATTTTTACGATATCGCGGGTTTGCTTGACGACACGCTGCTTGTTTTGAACGATACAAAAGTTATTCCGGCGCGGCTTTTTGCGAAAAAAGAAACCGGCGCGCAAATAGAAATATTTTTGTTGAAAGAAGTCGAGCCGCACAAATGGCAGGCGTTGATTAAGCCGTCCAAGCGCGTTGCAGTGGGCATGGTTTTGAAAGTGAGCGGGGAGCTTTCTGTACGGCCGCTTGAAAATCTTGACGACAGGTGGATTGTGGAGTTGTTGTATAATGGAAACATTTACGAAGTTTTGCAGCGCGCGGGGACAATCCCGCTGCCGCCGTATATCAAAAATTATGACAACACGCACAGGTACCAGACCGTTTACGCAAAAAATCAAGGCTCGGTTGCCGCGCCGACAGCCGGGCTGCATTTCACGCCTGAGATTTTGAAAAAATTCGACACGGCGTATATCACGCTGAATGTCGGACTTGGAACTTTCCGGCCGGTCAAGTGCGACAATATACTTGACCACAAAATGGACGAGGAGACTTTTGAAATACCTGTGGCGGCTGCGGATGCTATTAATCAAGCGCGCGTGCAGGGCAAAAAAATAACTGCTGTCGGGACAACGACAGTGCGGACATTAGAGAGTGTATTCGTGCGGCATGGTCAAATCAAACCCTGCACAGGCGCATCGGAGCTTTTTATTTATCCGGGGTACGAGTTTAAGGTTGTGGACCGGCTTATCACAAACTTCCACCTGCCAAAATCCACGCTCTTGATGCTGGTAAGCGCAATTGCCGGTAAAGACTTTGCCTTTCGCGCCTACGAAGAAGCCATCGCGAACAAATACAGGTTTTACAGTTACGGAGATTGTATGCTCATAAAATAGCGCCGTGCAGCGCGCTAAAAAACCGGCCTTTTGAGCCGGTCTTCTTGTTTTTTTGGGATTTTGCCCGGGGGTTTTCCCCTTGCAGTCATCCTTTTAAGCTATACCTAAAACCTTTTTGTACCAAGAGAATGTTTCCAATTCTACTCCGTTGAAAGTGGTTTTAAGGCATTGTTTTTTTAGGTAGTTTTCAAACTCGTCATTGAAATTGGATTTGACGGTTTTCTCGGAATTAATGGATGCTAGAGATGCCATGACCTTTCCCCCTTTTTGTTCACATGGTAAGTATATCATGCAAACCTAAAAATTACTAGCCCCCATGTAGAATATATTAAATTTGTGTTACAATCGTAAGAGATTGAGGAAAAATCCGGAGGATTATGTAGTCATGATATTAATTGGCGAGAATATTCATATAATTTCAAAGCCCGTGAGGGAGGCTCTGGTCAGCCGTGACGAGGGTTTTATCGGGAATTTGATTGATGTGCAGCAGGGCATGGATTATATTGATTTGAATGTCGGGCCGGGTAAAATTCCTGGTGCGCTGGAGTGGCTTGTTGAGATGGCGGCGGGCAAAAAAGTTTGCCTTGACAGCACAAACGCTGATGAGATAGAGCGGGCGCTTGCGGTTGTCAAAGATCCGCAAAATTGCTTTATCAACTCCACCGGAAAGGACGAGCCGCGGTTTTCGCGTATGACAGATCTTGCGTTGAAATACGGATGTAATTTAATTGCGCTCACGATTGACGATGAAACCGGAATCCCGAAAACCGCTGACGGGCGTGTGGAGATTGCGTTTGAGATTTACGAAAAATGTATGGAAAAAGGCATCAGCGCGGAAAAATTGTATTTTGACCCGTTGGTTTTGCCGTTGAATGTTGCGCAGGAACAAGCGGTTGAGGTTTTGAACACAATAAGCATGCTCAAAAGCTGTTTTGACCCGCCGGTAAATACGATTATCGGGTTGTCAAACATTTCAAACGGTGTGCCGGCGCATTTGCGTCTGGTCATCAACAGAGCGTTTGCGATGCTGGCGCTTGACGCGGGGCTTGACTCGGCGATTATTGATGCAAAAGACACGGAGCTTGTGCGGCTGATTAAAACGCCCCAAAAACCGGACGAGGATTCACCGATTGTGCGCGCTTTGTTCAACAAAGAGATTTATTCAAACAGCCTGATATCTACGCAAGATAGTCCGTTGGGCGCTTAACCGGCGGATTGCCCGGGGTTTTTCCTTTGTTGATTTCTGTATTCACATATTCCAAAGTTTCGGCAAATTTTTGCCAGCCGCTCATACGTTGAAATTTTTCATCAGCTTCTTCAACCGTCATTTCGCCTTTTTGCACAGCTATGTCCATTTGCAATCTTGCGAGTTTTGATTCTGTATCGCGCTGCCGTTGGCGCATCGTTAATATTCTTTTGTCTGTTTTGTCTCCGACATGCGTGGCCAGTTCCAGCATAATACGTCCGAGATCTTGCTTATGGAGTTTTTCAATATTCGCTATTTCTTTATCGTAACGCTCCTGCGTGAAGACACCTGCCAGCAGAGCCTCTTTGGCAGCGAGTTTTGCGGTTTGCAGCTCAATCATTTCCTGAGTTTTTTCTAATTGCTTCAGGTCATTTTTTTGTTTTGATGTTTCGGTATTCAGTGGCGACTCTATTTTAAGTCCCGTTAGTTTGGCCAGCGCTCTTTTGTTTGAGGCTTCTCTTGGTGTGATTGTACCTTCCATCAGCATCAGGTCAATTTCGCGGTTTTTGAGCTCTATTTGTTGATATCTTTGGATTATCTTCAAATCAGCTATTTTCTTGTCCTGATTTGCGCTTCCGCCTCGGGGGTATATATTGGACGCACCGGGGAGCGGGTTTTTGTTGCCCGTTGGATAAACATTTGTTGGCCCGATACCTGATACTTTTCCTACCATACAATAACTCCTAAAATTTTTTAACTACACTTATATTATAAAACATGCTATCACAAAAAATTGCCTAAATATGCCTGCGGATAAACATAATCCTCTTTGAATCCCGCGCGGCGATACATTCTCAAAGCTGCTGTTGTGTCGGTTGCGGTTGTGACGTTGAGTTCTGACAGCGGCAGAATCAGCGCGGCGTTCATGGAATATTGCAAAAGGTTCGCGGACAACCCTTTGCCCTGATGCTCTTTTGTAATCGCAATCAGCGGAATGTTTGCCGCGGAGCCTGTAAGATTTATAAAACAAACACCGACCGGTTCGCCGCTGTGCAGCAAAACGCTCGTTGCCTGCGGCAAAAATTCGGCGTAGATGTTTTGAACAATCTTGTCCAGAATATCGCGCGTGCCGCCAATTGTTTTAAATCGCGTGTCAAAAAGCGCGTCAGGGCTGTCTTTGAAGGCGTCGTTAATAATTTTTACGGCCGCGTCAAGATAGCTGTTGTCCCATGGAACAATTGTATAATCGGACGGGAGCGCTGCCGGCGGCATGCTTTTATTCCCGGGTGTGAATCTTAAAACCGCGCTGCCGGTGAACTTGAACCCGAACTCGCAAAGGTCGCCGACAAACTCTTTTTGCACCCCGAGCATGGGGTAGCACACGATGCGGGTTTTTCGCTCAACTTGCGTCGCGTCCAAAAACATTTTTATAAGCGCGTTGAAATGTTCGGCATCGTACGCGTAAACAACATTCAATTCAATGGACTCGGAAATCGCCGTTGTATAAATCAAAAACGCGTCTTCAAAAACAAGGCATTGGATGATGCCGCGCTGCACGGCGTCCAAAAAATCGGAGTATTCCAGCGGCGCAAGTTCAAACTGAAAATCGGACAGTGCGCGCGCACGAAACTCGTTATAAATTTTTTCGCTGACCGCCGCTGTCATTGGCCGCCTCCCATGCGTTTACCCCTCATAAAAGGTGTTCCATCCGCTCTTTTTTCGCCGCCATGTAATCCTTGTTGTGTTCGTTTATTTGCGGCGGGATTTTAACAATCTCGTTTACGTTCAATCCGTAGCCGCTCAGGCCGACGATTTTTTTCGGGTTGTTTGTAATCAGGTTAAAATTATCAAACCCCAAATCAAGAATTATCTGCGCGCCGACGCCGTAATCGCGCAGGTCGGGCTTAAAGCCGAGCGTTAGATTTGCGTCCACGGTATCTTGACCGCATTGCTGCAAGGTGTAGGCTTTGATTTTGTTAACCAGCCCAATACCGCGTCCTTCGTGGCCTTTGAGGTACACGAGCGCGCCGCGGCCGTAATCGTTAATTATTTTGAGCGCACTTTGGAGCTGGTAATTGCAATCGCATTTCAGACTGTGAAAAATATCGCCTGTCAGGCATTCGCTGTGGACGCGGATTAACGGCGTTTTCTCGCTGTCGTTCAGCCCTTTGACCAGCGCGACGTGTTCCTCGCCGTTGAGATTGTTGCGGTAACCGTAAAGCTCAAACTCGCCGAATTTTGTCGGCAGTGAAACTTGGGCTTCGCGCGTTACGAACGGCTCGGGCGTCCAGACCGGCGAAGCCGCTCTTTCGCCCCTAGCACACGGCTCACGCCGCGTTACAAATTTTTCCGAGCGGATGCGGTATTTTATCAGGTCCGCAACGGTGATGAATTTGAGCCCGTGTTTTTTTGCAAATTTTTTAAGCTCGTCGCGGCGCGCCATTGAGCCGTCGGCGGACATGATTTCGCACATAACACCTGCGGGTGCGTGTCCGGAAAGCCGCGCCAAATCAACACAGGTTTCTGTGTGGCCGGAGCGTTCAAGTACTCCGCCGGGTTTTGATGTGCAGGGGAAAATATGTCCCGGCCTGCGCAAGTCCGACGGGTGCGCGTCCGGTGCGATTGCAACCTCAATGGTTTTTGCGCGGTCAAACGCTGAAATCCCTGTTGTGACGCCGAATTTTTCCGATGCATCAATACTTAACGTGAACGCTGTTTTCATGCTGTCGGTGTTTTGCTCAACCATTTGGGGCAGCTCCAACCGCTGCGCGATTTCGGGTGCGAGCGCAAGACAAACCAGTCCGCGGCATTCGGTCGCCATAAAATTTATCCACTCGGGGGTGACTGTTTGCGCTGACAAGAGCAAATCACCTTCGTTTTCGCGGTCCTCATCGTCCGCGACAATCAACGGTTTGCCGGCTTTAAAATCTTCTATCGCGTCTTCAATTTTATCAAACAAAACCGTTCTCCTGCAAAAGTTCCATTGTAATTTTATTATCGCCCGCGCAGGCAAATTTTTCAATATACTTGCCTAAAATATCTGTTTCAATATTTACAACACCGTCAAGACAGGTGTTTTCAAAGGTGTGCGGGATGACCGCGGCCTTAAAAATATTACCTTCAACCGCGGCAACTGTCAGACTCACACCGTTGACCGTGATTGAGCCTTTGCGGACAAGATATTTTGTGTCGGGGATTTCGTAGCTCAATTCCCAAAAGTCGCCGAGCTGTTTTTTTGCAATCAGCCGACCCGTAAAGTCAACGTGGCCTGTGACAAAATGCCCGCCAAATCTGCCGTCCGCGCTCATCGCGCGTTCAAGATTCACCCGGGTGCCGGATTTGAGTTCGCCAAAATTTGTTGCGCGCAAGGTTTCCGGGCTCACGCGCACGGTGAAAAAATCCGTGCCAAGTTCAACCACCGTTTGGCAGCAGCCGTTTATCGCGATACTGTCGCCGATTTTTGTGCCTTCTAAAACTTTCTTACAGCGGATTTCAAGGGTGTCTTTTTTATTTACCCCTGCCGCTCCGATTTCTTCAATTATTCCTGTGAACATATCCTAATATTACCATGAAAATCGCTGCGGCAAAAATAATCACGGCGGAAATAATTTGTGCAAACGGAATCCCGTTTATATCAAGCGCGCTGTCAACGCGAATTTGTTCGACAAAAATTCGCGCGGCAGAATACAAAATAAGATACAAACCTGCCGTGAGTCCGGGTTTTTTTGACAACCGCGGCAGCAGCAAAACAAGCACGATAAAAATAACCAGATTCAAAATACTTTCGTACAAAAACGCCGGATGAAAGTGCTCAAAATCCATGTATGAGAACGGCCGTTTTTCAATAGGGATAAACAATTTCAGCGGCAAATCGGTAGGGGTCCCGAACGCTTCCTGATTAAAAAAATTCCCCCAGCGCCCGATTGCCTGACCCAATATTGCGCCGCACGCAAACACATCGAGCAGTTTTAGCGCGGATGTTTTGTAGATTTTTGCGATGAGCCACAGCGCGAGAACACCTGCGATTATCATCCCGTGAACCGAAAGCCCGCCTTGCCGCAGGTCAAGAATTTCTGCCGGATGCACCGAATAGTAGTCAAAATTCAACGCGCAATAATAAAGCCGCGCGCCGAGCATCCCCGCGATTATCAGGTACGGTGAAAAATCCAGCACACAATTTGGCGTTTGGTAATATTTTTTATACAAAAAGTGGGCCGTCAAAACACACGCCAACACAGCGATTGCCATTGTTATGCCGTAAAAATAAACGGGGACATCAAACAGTTCAAACGCTATCTGTCCGGGCGGCTGCAAAATCATAGGCGCCTTAAAATTTCCTGGTCAATCATATTATCGCTCTGCATTTGACGCAGATTATCAATTGACTGTTCTACATCTTTTCGGTCCTTTGCATCGGGCGATTTGTCAAGATATGTCTGGTAATCCTGAACCGCTTTTTGCATCAGGTCGTAGATGTTTTTTTTGTCTATGGGTGTGAGTTCGCCCTCCAGCATAGTTGACAAAAGGTTTTCCTCGCTTACCGCAAGCGAATAATACGCGTCCGCAAAATCTGGGTTTATCGTGATGACTTTGACATAGTTTTCTATCGCATCGGCCCAATTTTGGGTTTTGCTGTAAACAGAGCCGAGATTGTAGTAGGTTTCAAAAGAGTTCGGGGCCAAGTCCGCGGCGGATTTCAGGCGTGCGATGGCTTCTTCGTATTCGCCGTTTTGGGTGTATTCTTTGGCTTTTGCGTTGAGCTCTTGCACCGCAAAGTTGTTAACGCAGCCGCTTGTTGCGACGCACACAAATAACAATGTAACTATCAAAAGTATTTTTTTCATGGTATAATTGTAAACTAAAAGAGGTGAATGTGTCAAATGAAAAAATAGTAAAACTTGGTTCCAAACGGGGGGCAAATAAAAAGGGAGTAAAGCCCGAGGCGGGAGCCGCCGCACCGGTATATTGCAGCTTTTGTCAGCGGCCGAACACGCAGGTGTTGAAGATGGTTCAAGGTCCGGGGGTGAACATTTGCTCGGAATGCGCAATGATTGCGGTGCAATACCTGATTCTCAACGACAGGATGCCGTCGGCCGAGGCGCAGCAGATTCTGGACGCTTTTTGGGGCAAAGCCCGGGGTTAAGGGGCAAATGGGGGTAAATGAAAAAAATACTCAACCCTTTTGAAATAAAATCAGAAATTCTCGCGGTTGTCGCGGGCAAATCGCCGGAGGTGCTTGACGCGCAGCCGGATAAAGAATTTATCGTGCGGCTTTTGGTCAAGGAGTTTAACAACCCCAAGACCGCAAACACCGATGTCATAAGGGATTTGCTTGACCGCTACGAGTATGAGCGCTATGTTGACCCGCTGGAGATTGCGGACAAAGACACGCAACGGCTTTTGAGTGAGGCAATATCTAATCCCGAGGTGCAAATAGATTTTTTGGATTTCATAAGCTCGCTTGATATCGACGACCAGATTAGCCTGCTGCAATCGCTGGAAAATGAGTACACAGGTGACGAACTTGCTAACATTCTTGTGCCGGTTTTTTTGTCGCGGCAAAAGAGCGGCACTTATGCGCTGGGGATGCTCGGCAAAACCAAATCCCAGCTTGCTTTTGCTGCGCTCAAAGATATCCCCGGGGCCAAGCGGCAGCTTGCAGAGCTTAAAATAGCCGGTGTTCGCGAGGATAACACAGACCGGTTTTACAAAAAATTGCTGGCAGGCTCAACGCCGTACAGGTTTTGCATGAGCTACCCCGACGGCGAAGGTGCGCAGGCGGTTATTTTTTCGCGCCTGAAACCGGGTGACAGAGTTCAATTTGTTGCGCTCGTAATCGACGATACGCACGGTGCGGTAGATTGTTTCGGGTTCAACGATATTTCAAAAGGGGAAGCCGACGCGATTATTGAACGGTTTTATCAAGGCGAGCAGGTGGTGCAGGTACCGCCTGAAACGCTCAAGTGGTTTCTGGAAAGGGCAAACGGGTTGACGAAGGCAAGCGCTGCCATGCCTTATGAATATATCTGCTGGCGCAACATTCTTGCCGACATTGATGCTAAAAAACCCGAATTAAAATCGGGCGAAGTGCCGCTGGATTTTCTTGACAGATGGTTTTTAGAAGGCGACTGGCCGCTTTCCCCGGACGAGGATTTTGAAGCGCAGGTTGAAAAGATGCTTGATAGAATCGACAAAGAGCTGTGGCTTTCGCGGCTTGATGNNCAATATCTGGCCGGTACGATTTTTGGTTTAGACAAACAAGGGTTCTTAAAAAACATTGTGCGCAGAAGTATTTATGAGTTTTACATGCGTCTTGGCGACGTAGCGATGATTGAAAAAATTGAAAAACTTTGGGTGGCGGATGTATAAACTTATGGGGTTGGACATCGGCACAAAGCGTATCGGCGTTGCGTTGAGCGACTACCTGTTAATCACCGCGAGCGGCCACAGTTGCGTTGCAAGAGATAAAGACGCCGCCGAAAAAATCCGACAAATTGCGCTTGAAAACAATGTGAAAAAAATTGTTGCCGGGCTGCCGCTCAACATGGACGGCACATGCGGCGCGCAGGCGAAAGATTGCATGGATTTTGCCGCGCAAATACAAGGGTTTGAAATTATTTATGAGGACGAACGGCTCACAAGCGAGGAGGCCGAAGAACGATTGCACGCGCGCAAAGCTGATTTTAAAAAAGACAAATCGCTTGTTGATATTGAGAGCGCTTGTGTTATACTGGAACAATACCTGCAAAAAGGAGGATGATAAGATGAACGAGCAGCAAATTATTGAGACAATTGATGAACAGGGCAACACGATACGTTTTGAACTGGTTGATGTTGTTGAGTTTGAAGATCAGGAGTACGCGCTTTTGTTCCCGGAAGAAAACAAGGAAAACGAGGATGAGCTTGTTTTGATGCGGCTGATGAAAGACGGCGAGGATTACCTGTTTGAAACGATTGACAACGAGGATGAGTTTGAAAAGGTTGCGCAATATATTGAGAGTTTAGATGACGAGGACGAGGAGTAAAGCGGCAGCCGGGGGAAAAAAAGGGGGCCCGCTCTGATGTTTCAAGCTGTTAAAGATTTCCTTTGCAAGCATGGGCTGCTTGACAAAAAGCTTTTGCTGGCGTTTTCCGGCGGTTGGGATTCAATGTGCCTACTGGATATTTTAGTTAAATTGGGCGCGGATGTGACGGCAATCCATCTTAATCACAACTGGCGCGGGGACGAAAGTCTGGCCGAGGCAGATGCTTGCGGCAATTTTTGCCGTCAGTTAGGTGTTGAGTTTTATTGCGAAACGCTCGCAGATGATGTTGCCAAAACCGAGACCGCTGCGCGCGAAGCGCGCTATGAGTTTTTTGAACGCTGCGCCGCGGATTTCAAAACGGCAGCAGTTTTAACCGCGCACAATTATGACGACAACGCGGAAACCCTAATGCAGCGCATAATTAAAGGCACAGGTACGCGCGGGCTGCGAGGGATTGAGGAGCGCCGTGAAGGGACAAATGCGATTTTTTACCGGCCGCTGCTCGGGACAGGCCGCGAACAAATTGAGCAGTACGCCGGGGCAAACAATTTGACCCCCAACGAGGACAGCTCAAACTCCGACACAAAATACAACCGAAATTTTGTCCGGCACAAAGTCTTGCCGCTTTTAAAAGAGATTAACCCTGATGTTGTAAAGTCGCTAAATTCCTTGTCACAGTTGGCCGCGTTTGATAACCAAATTATTGATGAATATCTTGCCGCGCTCAAAGACCCGTTGAAAAATTTTCACACATTTTCGCCCGCGATGAAAAGCCGGTTGATTTATAAAATTTTTACGGACAACGGAATTGATTACGATCGCACGCGGATAAATATTATTTTGGATTTTATTGAAGAAAACAAAAATTCAAAACCCGCGAAAAAAGTTTCGGTGACGACGGGCATGTGGATTGCGGCGGGCGCGGGCGGGATTGAAGTTATACGCGGTTAGCGCGGTTATTGCAGGTTATACCGGCAGCCCGCTTAGAACCGGTTCTACCCCTTTGCCGACGCAGTGATATTCAAATCCGTCCAGTGCGGCAGGGTCGTATTGGTTTCTGCCGTCAAAAATAACGGGGGATTTCATAAGACTTTTCATCTTGTCAAAATCCGGCTGGCGAAACTCGTTCCACTCCGTTAAAAGCAGCATGCAATCGGCGTTTTTGAGTGCCTCATAGGCGCTTGGAGCATACGTAATTTTGTCGCCCCAAATTTGGCTGCCGTCGGCTTTTGGGTCAAACGCCTGAATTTTCGCACCGCGTTCAAGCAGCGCGTTGATTATTGTGATGGACGGCGCCATCCGCATATCGTTTGTTTTCGGTTTGAACGCGAGCCCCCAGATACCGAAGGTTTTGCCGGTCAGGTTTTCGCCGAACCGGTTCAGAATTTTGCGTACAAAAATTTCGCGCTGCTCGTGGTTGATTATGTCGGCGCTCAAAATCAACTTGTGGTTGCAGCCGTTGTCGCGTGCGGTTTTGATTAGTGCCTTGACATCTTTTGGAAAACAGCTGCCGCCGTAGCCAAGCCCGGGGTACAAAAATTGTGAGCCGATACGAGCGTCCGCGCTCATCCCGACGCGCACCATATCAGCGTTCGCGCCGATTTTTTCGCAGATGTTTGCAATCTCGTTCATATACGAAATCTTTACCGCCAAAAACGAGTTTGCCGCATATTTTGTCATCTCGGCAGATTTGACATCCATAACTATTATCGGGTTGCCGTTACGCACGAACGGCGCGTAGAGCTCTTGCATGATTTTGGACGCGCGTTCGGAATTTGAGCCGATAACGACTCTGTCCGGGCGCAGAAAATCTTCTACCGCGGCGCCTTGTTTAAGGAATTCGGGGTTAGATACAACATCAAACTCGTGGGTTGTCTGCGATGCGATGATTTGCGTCACACGATCTGCCG